>JAZOSR010000086.1:0-3057 GCA_045657225.1 Eubacteriales bacterium
AATAACAGCTTTACGCTGAACGCACACGCCATCGTTGCTGACGATTACGCGTATCTGTCCTCTGACCATAATGCCATTTCGGCAGATATCAGCTTCACTACCAACACGCCGAAAGTACCCACCGCAAAGCCTTAAAACCAAAAGAACTTGAAAAAGTTTTCAAAAAACTATTGACAAGCAGTTGCATTCCGTTTATAATATATAAGTCACTGTAAAAAGCGTTCGTGGCATATTGCCCGTTTTACGTTTCCGATCAAATACCGAAGGAGGTGTCACCATGCTCAGAACTTACCAACCCAAAAAGCGTCAAAGAAAGAAGGAGCACGGCTTCAGAAAGAGAATGAGAACTGCCGACGGCAGAAACGTTCTGAAGAGAAGACGCGCAAAAGGCAGAAAAAGACTGACTTACTAAGTCCGCGCCACATAGAAAAACACCGATGTCTGCGGCAACACGTCCACGGACGTCGGTTTTTTCATTTTCCCACAAATTTTTATTTAATATCCGACGGAAACAAAGGGACAACTAACATGAAGGAATACGCAATCAAGGAGCATCATCTTTATAATAAGGCATTTCGCGGCGGCACGCGCTTTATCGGGCGCACACTCGCCGTCTACGTGCTGCGTGACTACACCGCAAAGCGTCTGATGCTGGCAAACCCCGAAAAGCAGTATTTGAACCGCGTGGGGCTTTCGGTCGGCAAAAGGATCGGCGGGGCAGTCGGGCGCAACCGCGCCAAGCGCCTTTTGCGAGAGGCATACCGCGCCGTTTGTCGCGAGTTCACCCTCAAAAAAGGATTTCTCATCGTTTTGGTCGCGCGCGACGAGATCGCGGGCAAAAAGACGGGGGACGTGACGGTGGAAATGCGGCGCGCCATGAAAAAGCTTGATATGCTGGACAAGGAAACGCCATGAAGCACCTTTGTATGTGGCTGGTTCGCTTTTACAGAAGATTTATCTCCCCTCTCAAGAAGCCATGCTGTCGCTTTACCCCCACCTGCTCGGCGTACGCGCTCGAGGCGTTTGAGAAGCGCGGCTTTTTTGTTGGGCTGATCATCTCGGTGTGGCGCATTTTGCGCTGTAACCCCTACTGTGCGGGGGGCTATGACCCCGTGCCCGAAAAAGGGCTCCGCTACAAGGGTCCCCGTACCCTTCCCGTATGCTGTGAGGACGACAGCGAATGTGACGGGCAAAACCACACTCAAGACAACGCGTCCGAATGTGAAGCAAGCGGTACCGACAAGGCTACCGAATGAGGCTTCCGTCCATGAAAGGAAAAAAATCTATGAACAAGAAACTGATTTTCAAGGTGCTTATTCTTGCCCTTATCAGCACGATCCTGATGACCACGCTGATGGGCTGTATGGGTGGCAACCAAACCCAAGGCGACCCCTACAAAATCACCGATGCCGATACAGACGGCGTCACCTACTTCGCCCGTATCCTTCTTCTTAACAACGACGCGCGCGTGAAGTTTGTGGCTGCCGCCAACGGCTACAACATGAGCGCCGAGGGCTTTGACGACTCCAAGGTCGGCACCGCAGAGGATCCCAAGGATCCCGCCGCAGCCGCAACCGAGGGCGTCAGCATTGAGGGCGCAAAGAAAGCGCTGACAAACAACGTCTACCCCCAGGGCTTTGACGACCAACAGAAGTTTGCCGCATGGCTTGAGGGTCTTAACGCACAGGCAGTGCGTGACATCGTTGCCCGCATGGCAACCACCGTTGAGCTTGAGGCGGAAAACGGCTTTATCGATACCATTCTCACCTGGATCGGTAAGTTCCTCAAGATCCTCACCGTCGTCACGGGCGGCTACTACGTGCTGGGTCTGTTCCTCTTTGCTATCGTAGTGGAGATCATCATGCTCCCCTTCGCCATCAAGCAGCAGAAGACCAGCATCAAGCAGGCAAGACTGCGCCCGCGCGAAATGGCGATCCGCAACAAGTATAAGGGCAGAAACGACCAGGCAACCATGCAAAAGATGCAGCAAGAGATCCAAGCGCTTTACCAAAGCGAGGGTGTCAGCCCCATGGGTGGGTGCCTGCCGCTCCTTTTACAGATCCCGATCCTTTTGGCGCTCTACCAGATCGTAATCGACCCCCTGCACTACGTGCTCGGCGGCTCGGCAGGGCTTTCAAACGCACTTGCAACCTACTGCTCTACCGCAAAGGCGGCAGGCGGTCTTGGCATGGCAATGAGCTCGGGAAAGGGCACCATTGAGCTGCTTGCTATGGCAGGCGACAAGCTTGACGGTCTTGCAGGCTTTACCTTCTTCCAGAACGGTCAGGCATGCCTTGACGCACTGAAGGCAAGCACAATGCCGAACTTTAACCTCTTTGGCACCAACATGGGTCAGATCCCCGGCTTTAACCAGCCCTACGGGCTCTTGCTCATTCCCGTACTCACGTTTGCCATCTATTTTGCAAGCATGAAGCTCAACCGCAAGTTCTCCTGCCAGCCCGCTATGAACGATGCGCAAATGGGCTGCTCCAACAACGTCATGGATATTACCATGCCCCTGATGAGCGTGTATATCACCTTCATCGTTCCCGCCGCTGTCGGCATTTACTGGATGTTCAAGAGCATCATTTCGACCCTGAAGCAATTCATCATGCACAAGGTCATGCCTACCCCCGTCTTCACCGAGGAGGATTATAAGGCAGCCGAGCGTGAGCTGAAGGGTAAATCCAAGGGCAAGAGCGAAAAGGCACCCGCAGGCACCCGTACGACCGCGTCGGGCAAGCCCGTGCGCTCGCTCCACCACATCGACGACGACGATTACGACCTCCCGCCGCTCCCCAAGAAGGGCGCGAAGAACGCTCCCCAGGCAGAGGAAAAGAAGGCAGACGAGGTGAAAACCGAGGAAGTAAGCAAGGAAAAGGACGACGCTCCCGCGATCAAGCTTGATGTGCCAAACCTCAAGGAAGACCGCAAAAACGACACGAATAAGTAATAAAGAGGATATGACCATGAAGAAAGAATTGATTATTACGGCAAAGACCGTTGAGGAGGCAATTGAGAAGGCAGTAGCCGAGCTCGGTGCTCCCTCGGCTGATG
>JAZOSR010000087.1:0-14012 GCA_045657225.1 Eubacteriales bacterium
GTTTGCAACAAGGCACTCAACCGCGCGGTCAACAGCCTTTTTCATGCCCTTGCGAAGCACCATGGGGTTAGCACCCGCGGTCACGTTCTTCATGCCCTCGCGCACAAATGCCTGTGCGAGAAGCGTTGCGGTGGTGGTACCGTCGCCTGCGGCGTCGTTGGTCTTGGTTGCGACCTCGCGCACAAGGCGTGCGCCCATATCCTCTGCCTGATTTTCAAGCTCGATCTCCTTTGCGATGGTCACGCCGTCGTTGGTGATGAGGGGAGCGCCGTATTTCTTGTCAAGCACCACGTTTCTGCCCTTGGGGCCCAGCGTGATCTTGACGGTGTTTGCCAGCTTGTCGATACCGCGGCACAGGGCGTCGCGCGCCTCAATGCCGTACAAAATCTCTTTTGCCATTGTAAAAATCTCCTTTTTGATTATTCTACGATCGCCAGAATGTCGCTCTGACGCACGATGTTGTATTCAACGCCGTCGCACTTGACTTCAGTGCCCGCGTACTTGCTCGTGATCACACGGTCGCCGACCTTTACGGTCATTTTGACCTCGTTGCCGTCAACAATGCCGCCGGGACCAACTGCCACAACCTCAGCAACCTGGGGCTTTTCCTGTGCCGATGCGGTCAGGATCAGACCCGATTTCGTTTTTTCTTCTGCCTCCACGAGCTTTACCACTACGCGGTCTGCGAGGGGTTTGAGTGTCATGTTATTTGCCTCCTTGTTTAGACATGATTTTGAAAAAAATGTAGAATGTTGGCACTCATAAGGTGCGAGTGCTAAACCATAAGATAATTATACACCAAAAGCTGGAAAAATCAAGAGAAATCACTATCGTTTACATATTGTTAACAATTAAAGAGAGGGGAGCACAAATGGGAGGGTTTTTGCTTGGAACGGCACTGCCGTTACTGCTGTTTTTTGCGGGTGCGTATTTTGCCGTGACGGTTGGCGCGCGGTGGCTTTGTGCGCCAAAACGGGCACTTGGCGGCATGCTTGCGGCAGGTCGTGGGGGCGGAACGTCGCCTTGGCGCGCCATGACGGTGGCACTTGGCGGCACGCTTGGTGTCGGGAACGTGGCGGGCGTGGCGACTGCCATTACGCTTGGGGGCGCGGGGGCAGTGTTTTGGATGTGGGTGGCGGCGTTTTTTGCCATGCCCTTAAAGTTTGCCGAGGTGGTGCTGGCGGGGCGCTACCGCACCTTTGACGAGCGGGGTGTCGCGCACGGTGGCGCGATGTACTATATAAAGGTAGCGTTTCGCGGCAGAGCAGGGCGCGTAATGGCGGCAATATTCGCCCTTTTGGTGATTCTTTGTATGCTCACGCTCGGCACGGTTCTCCAAACGCACGCGGCGGCAGAAGCGCTTTCGGGGGTGTTTGGTATTTCGCCGCTTCTTGTCGGCGTGGTGCTCTCATTTGCGGTCGGCGCGATCTTGCTTGGCGGCAGTGCGAAGATTGAGCAGGCGTGCGCACTTGTCGTGCCGTTTTGTTGCTTGTTGTTTGTCGTTTTGTCGGTGGCGGTCCTCATGCTGCGTTATCGCGCGCTTCCGAGCGCTTTTGCGGCGATCCTTCGGGGCGCGTTTACGGGGGACGGCGCTTTGGGCGGCGCTTTCGGGGTGCTAACGTCGTCGGCGCTTCGCTTTGGCGTGGCGCGGGGGATCGTGTCAAACGAGGCAGGGTGCGGCACCGCCCCTATTGCGCACGCCGCCGCCAATGCCAAAACCCCCGTACAGCAGGGCTTCTGGGGCGTTTTTGAGGTCTTTGTCGATACCGTTTTGCTCTGCACCCTCACGGCACTTGTGATCTTGGTGAGCGGCACAGGTACAGGGGAGGGTGTGATGCAGGCGCTTTCCTCATACGGCGCGGTGCTTGGCGGTGTTGCCGAGTCGGGTCTTGCTCTTTGCGTGGCGCTGTTTGCCTTTGCCACCGTTCTTTGCTGGTCGCATTATGGCGCCGAGGCGCTGTTTTACCTCACGGGTAAGCCGCGCACGGCACGGCTTGTGCTCCCCCTTATCGTGCTTGCGGTGCCGATCGGTGCTATCAGCGCACCCTCGCTTGTGTGGGGCACGACCGACGTGGTGCTTGCGCTCCTTTGCCTTTTTAATCTCGCAGCACTCCTTGCGCTTGCGCGCGACGTGAAGGCGGAAAATAACGCTTTTTTTGAAAAAACATAGATCGGGATTGTGAAACTCCTCACTTTGTGGTATACTGAATATAGCAAAGAAGGGGAGGGAATGTGATGATTGCAAATCAGGATAGATACAAGAATATGCGCTACGTGCGCTGCGGTAAAAGCGGCTTGATGCTTCCCGCCGTGTCGCTGGGGCTTTGGCACAATTTTGGCACGAACGACGATTTTGGCAATATGCAGGCGATCTGCCACACCGCCTTTGATCTTGGTATCACGCACTTTGACCTTGCCAATAACTACGGACCCGTGCCCGGTGCCGCCGAGGAGAATTTCGGTAAAATTTTAAAAAGCGGCCTTGGCGCGTACCGTGACGAGCTCGTGATTTCCACCAAGGCGGGCTATACCATGTGGGAGGGTCCCTATGGGGATTTTGGCAGTAAAAAGCACCTCACGGCAAGCATTGATCAGAGCCTATGCCGCATGGGGCTTGATTACGTGGATATTTTTTACCATCACCGTCCCGACCCCGAAACGCCCCTTGAGGAAACCGCCGCGGCGCTTGATCTGATGGTAAGACAGGGCAAGGCACTTTATATCGGTATTTCCAATTATAAAGGAGAGAAGCTCCGCGAAATGCGCGAGCTGCTTGTGGCGAACAAAACGCCTTTTGTGATCGATCAGGTGCGCTATTCCATGCTTGACCGCACGATCGAAGAGGACGGTACAAAAAGCATTGCCGCGGAGCTTGGCGTCGGGCTCATTGCCTTCTCGCCCCTCGCGCAAGGGCTACTTTCCGATAAATACCTCGGCGGCATCCCTGCTGATTCGCGCATTCGCCGCGACGGCAGATTTTTAAAGGAGGGGGCGCTCACCGAGGAATACCTTGCGCGTGCAAACGCCCTCAACGACCTCGCGCGCGAGCGCGGTCAGACCCTCGCGCAAATGGCGCTTTCTTTCGTGTTGCGCGACGGCGTGGTGGCAAGTGTCCTCACGGGTGCATCCTCACCCACGCAGGTGAAGGAAAACGTCGCGGCACTTGACGCACCGCCCTTCACCGAGGCGGAGCTCGCGCGCATTGATGAGATTTTGTCCGATGCCAAATGATCGTATCATGTAAAAAGCAAAAAGCGCCGCCCTTATAAAGGGGCGGCGCTTTTTGCTATGTGTTGCGGCAAGAATTTGTTTTTGTAGGGACCGGCGTCCTCGACGGTCCGCATTTCGAATTCTTAAAATTGCCGTCACGTATAATACTTTATGTGATGCGTTGGTGCAAAACAAATCGTGGGTCACGGACTGCCGAGGACGTCGGTCCCTACAGATAGGAGGCGGCTTGGCTATGCCGGTCGAGGATTTAATGTCTTACAGCCAGACATCCACGTTGCTTTCTTGAATATTAATTATATCAAAGCACGCGGATGCGCGACAGGAGCGTGAGCCCCGTTTTTTCTGCCATTTCGGCTGCTTGCTTTTCGCTCATCGCTTCGCCAACAAAGGCAATGCGGTTGCCGAAGGTGACGGTTTTTACGTCCCCAAAGACGGCGGCGATCTTTTCCGCGGCGCCCGTCTCGTCCCAGAACGAGAAGCAGGAGCGCGAGACGTAAGCGTCAAAATCGGCGTAATCGGCATCGGTTGCGACGGTGAATTTGGGGGTGGGCACCTCGGTGCCGCGGTGCGCGGCAATGTCGATAATATCGGCAACCACGGCGGAGGCGGTCGGGAGCTTGCCCGCACCCTTGCCGTAGAACATGGCTTCGCCGAGCATATTAGCGTCAACGAGAATGCCGTTAAAGACGTCCGACACGACCGCAAGGGGACTCGAGAGGGGGATCATACGGGGACTGACCATCGCAAGCACGCGTCCCCCTACCTTTTCGGTGCGACCGATGAGCTTTACGGAGCAGCCAAGCGCCTTGGCGACCTCCACGTCGGCGAGCGTCAGCTTCGTGATGCCCTCACAGTGAATGGCATCGGGCGAGAGCAGAGTGCCAAAGGAGAGCGCGGCAAGAATGACGATCTTGCGCGCGGCATCAAGACCCTCCACGTCAGCGGCGGGGTTTGCCTCGGCGTAGCCCTTCTTCTGCGCGTCCTTCAGAACGTCGTCGTAATTGGCGCCCTCGTCAATCATTTTGGTGAGCATATAGTTGGTGGTGCCGTTCAGGATCCCGCTCACCGACACGATCTCGTTGGAGGCAAGGTCGTTGACGATGGGACGAATGATCGGAATACCGCCGGCGACACTCGCCTCAAAGAGGTAGCGCACGCCGTTTGCGGCGGCGAGGTCAAGCAGCTCTGCACCAAAGCGCGCAACGACCTCCTTGTTGGAGGTGACCACGCTCTTGCCCGCCTCAAGGCAAGCCTTGGTAAAGTCGTAAGCGGGGTGCGAGCCACCCATCATTTCGGCAACGATCGAAATGTCGGGATCGTTTAAAATATCGTTAAAATCGTGCGTGACAAGGTGACCAAAGGGGCTGTCGGGGAACTCGCGCAGGTCGAGCACGCGCTTGACGGCAATCTCTTCCCCCAGCTTTCCCGCGATCACGGCGGCATTGGAGGCAAGCACCTCCGCCACACCGCTACCGACAACTCCAAAGCCTAAAATCGCAACGTTGATCATGATAGTTATCCTTTCCTTTGCGCTTGGCGCAAGCGATATATACGTATAATAAATTATTATAGCACATATTTTACGCAAATGCAAACAAAACCGTTGAAAAAAACAAAAAAATATGTTATGATTATGATGTAAACCTATGTAAAGAGGGTGATTTTTATGGCTTCACAGATCGGCAGCATGAAAAATGTGAAGATTTTCGTGCTTTATTTGATGAAAAATGTGGGTTATGCGCTTGATTTCGTGACTGTAAACGACATCGTGATGCAGACCGACTATATTATGTATCTTGATTTTGCCGAGGCGTTTCACCAGATGCTCGACGACGGCTTGATCAGAACCGTGGGGGGCGAGGGCGAGCCGCTTTACGAGATCACCGAGCGGGGTGTTTTGGTGGCGGAAAGTCTTTCAAGCGACATTCTTTCCACGGTGCTTGACAAGAGCCTCGCGGCGGCGTTTCGTTATCTTGATTTTAAAAGGCGCGGTGTCAGTGCCTCCTGCACTTATCAAAAAAACGAGGCGGGGGATTACGACGTGACCTGCACGCTTACCGAGCGCGACCGCGTGATCTTTCAAACCGTCATATCAGTAGATGCCGAGGATCGCGCACGCCGCATGGCGGATAATTTCAGAGAGCGCCCCGAGGCAATTTATCGCGGCGTGCACGCCATGCTCGCGGGCAACGTCAATTATTTGTTTGATTCATGATGAAAAATTCGTAAAAAAATCACAAAAAATATAAAACTTTGTGATTTTTCACGAAATTTAGCGATTTTTTTAGAAAAAACTGAAAAAATTCAATAAAAATCTATTGACTTTTTTAAAGTATATAGATATAATAAATTTATGGTATCAATAGCTTTGACTTATTGAACCAAGAGGTAGCATGAAAAACGATGAAAAAGACAGGGAACTGTTATCGCTGATCTTAGCGGTCAAGGAGGATCGCGCGGGTGCCTTTGAGGCGTTGCTTGCGCGGTACAAGCCTCTTTTGAGCGCCGAGGTCGCGCGAAATACCGCAGGACTGAACCAACAAGATTTGGAAGATTTAAGCCAAAATGCGTTAGTTGCTTTTTACCGTGCGGCAATGAGCTTTGACACCGCGCAAGCTGAGGTGGAATTTGGACTTTACGCCAAGATCTGCATCAGAAACGAGCTCGCGTCCAAGCTGCGTTTCCTGCGCCGTCACATAGCGGAGATCTCACAATCACCCGACCTTGTCGGTGGCGATTTTGAAGATCCCTCTTATCGTGTGATGGAGGCGGAAGCGGTTGCTGTTTTGCATGCACGTATCAGGGCTGTACTTTCCCCCTTTGAGCATCGCGTGTGGTCACTCTACTACGCGGGCTATCGTTCGGGAGAAATTGCCAAGGCGCTTGGCAAGCCCACCCATTCCATTGAAAATGCCGTTTATCGTGTTCGTCAGAAGTTGCGCAAAGCTTTGGGAGAACGTGAGTGACGGGATTTTATATGCCCCTATAGCTTTACGAGCGTTGATTCCAACTCTTGGAGGTGTCGGCATACGCCGCCACGGGCAAAAACCATATCACAAAGTGAGGTAAAGGCAATGAACGAAGAAATCACCATGGCTGGCGTCGAAGAGGTATTTGCGGACGAGACCCTCGTATGCAAGGAATGCGGCAACGAATTTGTATTCACCGCAGGCGAGCAGCAGTTCTACAAGGAAAAAGGCTTCCTCAATAAGCCCAAGAGCTGCAAGGCATGCCGCGACGCTAAGAAAAACGCAAACAGAGCACAAAGAGAGTATTTCATTACCACTTGTGCAGAGTGCGGTGGCGAGGCAAAGGTAACCTTCCAGCCCTCGAGCGACCGTCCTGTTTACTGCAGCGCTTGCTTCGAAGCAAGAAAGAATGCACAATAATTAATTTTGCGAAGAATATGCCTGCGCCTTATCGGCGCAGGCGTTTTCTTTTTTCGAATATTACCGATTTGTAACGAATTTTAAACCTTTTATATGCGACGTGTGAAATGATTGTGAATTGGATTGACCTATCATCATATAAGAGTTATAATATTATTTAGTTTGCATGATCAAAGGGGATAAAAGATGAAAAACAGTCAGTTCGATTTATTTTCTGTTCACATTATCAAGCTTGTAAAGTCGGTTCAGTCCATTAAAATGCAAAAGATGGCTGAATATGATCTCAAGGGTACGAATGCCGTATGCCTTTGCCGCATTTTTGAAAGCGGAGGCGGACTTACCGCTACCGAGCTTTCCTCGCTTTGCGGTATTGATAAGGCACAGGTGTCAAGATGTATGGCAGAGCTGACCGAGAAGGATTTTGCGTTTCGCGATGATGCCAAGGGTCGCCGTTATAAGCAAAAATATCGCCTCACCGAAGCGGGCAAGAGAGCGGCGCAGGATGTTTGTGGCTGTGTGAAGCGCATTGAGGATGCCGTGAACAAAAACCTCACCGCCGAGCAGTTGGATAATTTTTATAAGACCCTTGAAACACTTTGCGATAACCTTTCGGAGTTAAGGGAAGAGATCTGAGCGCACCGCGGGGTAATGCCGCGCGAGGGCGCGTAAAAAAGGCAGACGGTCATGTGACCGTCTGCCTTTTTGGTTATTTAGCATCAACCGAGCTTCGCGAGTGCCTCGGCGACGCCCTTGCGGTTTTCGCGGAATTTCTCAAGCTTCGCGCGCTCACCCTCCACCACGGCGGCGGGAGCTTTGGCGACAAAGCCTTCGTTTTGGAGCTTCTTTTCCACGCGCTCGATCTCGCCGTCAAGCTTTTGGAGCTCGGCGGTAAGGCGCGCCTTTTCCTTTTCGGTATCAATGATGTCGGACAGCGGCAGGTAAACGGTGGCGGCGTCAGTGACGATCTGCACGGCGCTGTCGGCGGAAATGACGCTCTCGTCAAAGCGCTCGGCAACCTCCAGCGAGGCGGCAGAGGCAAGACGGGCGAAGAACGCCTCCTTGCTCTTGTCAAAGCTCTCCTGGTACTTCGTGGCAACAAAGACCTTTGCCTTGCGGGAGGGCGGTACGTTCATTTCGTTGCGGCGCTGACGGATGGCGCGAATGACCGCGATCACGCGCTCCATGTGCGTAGCGTCTGCGGTGAAATCAAGCGCTTCGTCATATTCGGGATAGGTGTCGATCATGATGCTTTCGGCATCGTGCGGCAGTGCCCCGTAGATCTCCTCGGTAATAAAGGGCATAAAGGGATGCAGGAGCTTGAGCGTGCCGACGAGCACGAACGAGAGCACACCCTGTGCCACGCGGTTCGCTTCGCTTTCCTTATCCTGCAGGCGCGCCTTGGTCAGCTCGATATACCAGTCGCAGTAAATATCCCACATGAAGTCGTAAAGGGTGGAAAGCGCGACACCAAGCTCGTAGTTGTCAAGGGCGTTGCGCACGCTCTTTACCGTGTTGTTGTAGGCGGTCAGCACCCACTTGTCCTCGGCGGTCAGCTTGTCCTTTGCGGGAAGCTCAAGCTTGTCGATCGTGAGGTTCATTCTGACAAAGCGGGAGGCGTTCCAAAGCTTGTTGGCAAAGTTACGCGCTGCCTCGATCTTCTCATCGGAGAAGCGCATATCGTTTCCGGGAGAGTTGCCGGTTGCCAGCGCAAAGCGCAGCGCGTCAGCACCGTATTCGTCAATGACCTGAAGGGGATCGATACCGTTGCCGAGCGACTTTGACATCTTGCGCCCCTGCGCGTCACGCACAAGACCGTGGATAAGAACCGTGTCAAAGGGCTCCTTGCCCGTATATTCAAGGGCGGAGAAGATCATACGCGATACCCAGAAGGTGATGATGTCGTAGCCCGTTACCAGCGTATTGGTGGGGTAGAAGAAATCAAGGTCCTCGGTCTTCTTCGGCCAGCCAAGGGTCGAGAAGGGCCAGAGTGCGGAGGAGAACCACGTGTCAAGCGTGTCGGGATCCTGACGCATATCCTTGCCACACTTGGGGCACTTGGCGGTCGCTTCCTTGGTAACAACGACCTCGTTACAGTCGTCGCAGTAGAAGGCGGGAATGCGGTGACCCCACCAAAGCTGACGGGAAATGCACCAGTCGCGGATATTCTCCATCCAATGGAAATAGTTCTTTTCAAAGCGCTCGGGCACAAACTTGGTGCGACCCTCGCGTACGGCGGCGATGGCGGGCTTTGCGAGCGACTCCATCTTCACAAACCACTGCTTGGATACCATCGGCTCAATGACCTGATGGCAGCGGTAGCAGGTACCGACGTTGTGGGCAAGGGGCTCGATCTCCTTGAGGTTGCCCGATTCCTTGAGGTCAGCAAGAATTGCCTTGCGTGCCTCGGCGGTGGTCATTCCCGCGTATTTGCCGCAGTCAAGCACCTCGGGCTCGCCAACGGCGGCGGCACCGCGCGCAAAGAGCTCGTCTGCCTCGCGCTTGTCGGCGGCACCTGTCATTTTACCGTCGTAGGTAAAGATGCGTACCATCGGGAGATTGTGGCGCTGTCCGACCTCATAGTCGTTGGGGTCGTGGGCGGGGGTGATCTTCACCACGCCCGTGCCCTTGGTCATGTCGGCGTGCTCGTCGCACACGATGGGGATCTCCTTATTAATGAGGGGGAGGATGAGGTGACAGCCGTGGAGGTGGCGGTAGCGCTCGTCCTCGGCGTTGATGGCAACTGCCGTGTCACCCAGCATGGTTTCGGGACGGGTGGTGGCAAGCTCCAGCATCTCGCCCGTTTCCTTAACGGGGTAAAGCAGGTGATAGAAATTGCCGGGCTTGTCCTCATATTCGACCTCGGCATCGGAAATAGAGGTCACACAGGTAGAGCACCAGTTGACCATGCGGTTGCCGCGGTAGATAAGACCCTTGTCGTAAAGACGGACAAAGACCTCCTTGACGGCTTCGGAGCAGCCCTCATCCAAGGTAAAGCGCTCGCGCGACCAGTCACAAGAGGAGCCAAGGCGCTTTAACTGCGAGATGATTCTGCCGCCGTATTGCTCCTTCCACGCCCAAGCGCGCGTGAGGAACCCGTCACGACCGATGTCGTCCTTGGTAATGCCTTCCTTTCGCATTGCCTCCACGATCTTTGCCTCAGTGGCGATCGACGCGTGGTCGGTGCCGGGAAGCCAAAGCGTGCAAAAGCCGCTCATGCGCTTGTAGCGAATGAGAATATCCTGCAGGGTATTATCAAGGGCGTGACCCATGTGGAGCTGGCCCGTGATGTTTGGCGGGGGAATGACGATGGTGTAGGGCTTTTTCTTTTTATCGATCTTGGGCGTGAAATAGCCCTTTTTGCACCAATTTTTATAAATGCGCTCCTCAAACTCGCCGGGGGCGTATGTTTTCGGGAGCTCGTGCTGTTCAGTCATGGAAGTTACCTCCGTTGGATATGAATTAACTTATAGTATATCATAAATTAAAATTACTGTCAACCGCACGCGCGCGAAAATCCAATAAAAACAAGGAAAAAACATCGCTTTTTTGTCTCTCCTTGTTGCGAGAATGAAATTTTTTTGAAAAATCAAAAATATTTGTCAAAAAGCCCTTGACAAGTGCATGGGATTTTGTTATAATATCAAACGTCGCCGCAAGGTGCCTCGCTGCTATAGCTCAGTCGGTAGAGCACGTCATTGGTAATGACGAGGTCATCGGTCCGAATCCGATTAGCAGCTCCATAAAGAAAACCCCGCCAATCGGCGGGGTTTTCTTTATGGCATTGTTAATGGGCACGAGGAGCGATATGGAAGGTGCCGCAATTGTGATGAGATTTTATAGACATGATATGCACCTTCCCGCGTCACCTCTGGTGACGTTGCCGGTCACGAATCCGATTAGCAGCTCCATAACAAAAAGCCACCCAATCGGGTGGCTTTTTGTTATGGTGTCGGTCCTGCAGGGCAGGACCGATGACAAGCCGCCGCGACAAAACAAACGAGGTAGCAAGTGTTCGGGCGGCTTGTTCTGTCGCCGTGGGCGACAGGGACTGGTCAATCACGTCGCCGAGGGCGACGTTGGAAGATCCCTCGGCGGTTTGACACCGCCGTTTTGCCTTGCAAAAGCGGCATCTTCCCGAATCCGATTTCACCCAATCGCCTCGCCTTGGGGCGAGGCAGGAAGATCCCTCGGCGGTTTGACACCGCCGTTTTGCTTTGCAAAAGCGGCATCTTCCCGAATCCGATTTTGCCCAATCGGGCGGCTTTTTTGTTTAAGGCATAATATCTGCCAAAACCTCTCTCATGCGGTTGGCGGATAGTTGTAGCATCTCTTGTTCCTTGTCGGAAAGCGGGATTTGGAGCACGCGCTCAATGCCGCGCTGACCGACAATGGAGGGAATGCTGAGGCACAGTCCCTCCATGCCCCACATACCGTCCGCCGCGACGGATACGGGCAAAATGGCGGACTCGTCGCGCACAATAGCGGTCACAATGCGGCGCACTGCGGCGGCAACGGCATAGTACGTGGCACCCTTTGCCGCGATAATGCGGTAGGCGGCATCTCTTGTTTTTTCAAAAAGATCGGTCAGATATTTTTGCTCGTGCGGAGCGTTCTCGCGGTAGAAATGGTCAAGGTCAATGCCAGAAATGTTGGCACTGCTGTAAACGGGCAGCTCGGTGTCGCCGTGCTCGCCGATGATAAAGGCGTGTACCTGACGGGCATCAACGCCAAGGTGTCTGCCGAGCAGAAATTTGAGGCGCGCGCTGTCAAGCACGGTGCCCGAGCCGATGACACGGGAGGCGGGAAAGCCGGACAGACGCCGCGTGACCTCGGTTAAAATATCAACGGGGTTGGTAACGACCAACAAAATCGCCTCACGGTTGTGCGCCGTGATGCTCGAAATGATGCTCTCAAAGACACGCACATTTTTGCGCACGAGGTCGAGTCGCGTTTCTCCCTTTGCCTGCGCCGCGCCCGCTGTGATGATAATGAGGGCGGCATCGGCAAGATCCCCATAGTCACCCGCGTAAATTTCCATGGGCGAGAGGAAGGGGAGCGCGTGGTTGAGGTCCTCCGCCTCGCCGATCGCGCGCTCGTGGTTGATGTCGATGAGGACCATTTCCGAAAAGAGTGCACTGTGCATGAGAGAAAAGGCGGTGGTGGCTCCTACGTTACCCGTGCCGATCACGGCACATTTTCTGATGTTGATCATAATTCCTCCTGCCATTTTTTTGTTAGTTTGCCCACGAAGGAGGAATTTATGCAATTTTACGTGCGGGAAAGACGCTTTTGCAGTCCCGAAAGTGCCATCACGTGCCCTTCCTTTTCGGTGGAAATTTCGCCAAGAGTACGCTTTGCGACTTCAACGGGCGCAAGCATGCCGAGCTTTTTGTAATAGCGTGCCGCCTCCTCCTCGTCCTTTACGGCGGCGGCAAGCATTTCGCTCATCTCCCTGCCGCGCGCCGAGTCTTGCATAATACGCGCGTTCAGCGCCGCATCCTCACCCAAAAGGCAAAGGATTTGCCCTAACTGCTCATAATGTGCAAGTGACACGCGCGCGATCTCGTCAAAGAGCCGCGCGGCGGCGGGGTAGGTGCACCCGATGTAAATTGCCCCGTATACGTAGTTGAGAAAACGGTTGAATTCGCTCATGTACGCGCGCCTTATCTCGCGTATGTAGGCGGCGTGCTGCGGCATTCTCTGTTGACTTTTAATAAATCGTTCCATGCTATCCCTCCTATACATCGTTGCTAACAGTTGATGCGATGGGGGCGGGAAGTGTGAAAAAGCGGTCAGCCGATTTCGGCTGACCGCTTTTGATTAATTTTTCTGCATTGCACGACGGATGCGCATGGTTTCCTTCATACGAAGCTCGGTATTGAGGATCTTCTTGCGCAAACGGATCGACTTCGGTGTGACCTCAATGAGCTCATCGTCCGTGATAAACTCGATCGCTTCCTCAAGCGAGAAGATGACGGGCGGTGTGAGCAGGAGCTTTTCGTCTGCACCCGCAGAGCGGATGGCAGTCAGCTTCTTCTCGGCACAGGGGTTCACGGCAATATCGTCGTTCTTGGGATTCATGCCGACGATCATGCCCTCGTAAACTCTGGTTTGCGGTCCTACGAACAAATTGCCGCGCTCTTGGGTGTGGAAGAGTCCATAACGGGTCGTTTCGCCGTCGCAGGAGGCAACGAGCGCACCTGTGAAGCGCATCGGGATCTCGCCGCGGTAGGGCTGGTAGCTGTCAAACAGGGTGTTGATCACGCCCTCGCCGTGTGTGGCGGTCAGGAACTCGGAGCGGTAGCCAATGAGGCAACGGGAGGGAATGAGGTACTCGATGCGCGTACGGTCGCCAATGGGGTTCATTTCAAGCAGGTCGCCCTTGCGCTGACCGAGCTTCTCGACGACGGGACCTACGTATTCCATCGGTACGTCAAGCATCACTTTTTCCATCGGCTCGCATTTCACGCCGTCAATTTCCTTGAAGAGCACGCGGGGATTGGAGCAGCAGAGCTCGTAGCCCTCACGGCGCATATTTTCAATGAGAATGGAGAGGTGCATTTCGCCTCTGCCCGCAACCTTAAACTCGTCCGTGGTGTCGCCGTCGGAAACGCGGAGCGACACGTCGCGCATGATCTCGCGGTAAAGGCGCTCACGAAGCTGACGGGAGGTGACGAACTTGCCCTCCTTGCCCGCAAGGGGGCTGGTGTTAACGGCAAAGGTCATTTCCATGGTCGGCTCGCTGACCTTGACGAATTCGAGCGGCTCGGGGCAGGTGGTGCTGGTGATGGTGTCAC
Organism: Eubacteriales bacterium; assembly: GCA_045657225.1. Taxonomy (GTDB): domain Bacteria; phylum Bacillota; class Clostridia; order Oscillospirales; family CAG-272; genus Firm-07. The sequence goes on from JAZOSR010000087.1 coordinate 13,418, forward strand.
CGATCGTGATGTCGGCGGCACCCGAGAAGCAAACGATATCGCCCATCTTGGCGCTCTCAACGGGTACACGTACAAGACCGTCGTTCTGATAGATCGATACGATCTTGGTCATTTGGGGGCGCGCGCCCGAGTGATAGTTGCAGATCATGGCAGTCTGGTTCTGGCGCAGAACGCCGCGCTCAATGCGACCGATGCCGATACGACCCACGTAATCGTTATAGTCGATCGAGGAAACAAGCAGCTGGAGCTCGCCCTCGTCGTCACCCTCGGGAGCGGGGATGTAGTCAAGAATGGTATCAAAAATAGGCGTGAGGTCGGTGCCCACCTCATCGGGCGTGCGTGAAGCGGTGCCTGCTCTGCCCGAGCAGTAGAGGATCGGGCTGTCAAGCTGCTCGTCCGAGGCGTTGAGGTCAATGAGAAGCTCAAGGATCTCGTCCTCCACCTCGCCAAGGCGCGCGTCGGGCTTGTCTATTTTGTTGATGACGACGATCACGCGGTGATTCAGTTCAAGCGCGCGCTGCAGCACGAAGCGTGTCTGAGGCATGGGACCCTCGGCTGCGTCAACAAGCAAAATAACGCCGTTGACCATCTTAAG
>JAZOSR010000088.1:0-21624 GCA_045657225.1 Eubacteriales bacterium
GGGCACAAAAGGGTCTATTGCTGTTTTTGTTTTGCTGTCAAAGGGGTGCTATGTCAAGATGATTGCTGCCGGACGTGAGCGGGTATTCCTTACCCGCATAATGCAGTATGGCTTTCGTATCTTTTGGCACGGTAATATCGAATTGGATATGTGTGTCCGCTCGTTTGTAGGCAACGGCAATTTTGCCTTGCGGTGAGGTGATGCTCCCCGACATGGCGCCAAAGCAGGCGGTCGCCTGCGGCTCAATCTCAACTGAGGTGTAGCCTACCGTGCCGTCCTTTTGCCTGATGCCGAGCAGGTGCTCGAAGAAATAGGCAACGACCGCGCCGAACATGGGGTGATTGTAGGAGCGGCAACGCTCGGGGTCCCAATATTCAAGGAAAGTGGTAGCACCCATTTTGCGCCAACGCTCAAAGCCAAAGCCCTCGTCGTTTTTTAGCAGCTTGACGGCAAGCGCGCCGTCCCCGTGCTCAAAGAGCACGCGAGTGAGAATGTCGGTGGCAAAAATGCCCGTGTCAAAATATCCAAGGCGATCGTAATAATCCACCATATTGAGATAGGTCTTTTCCGTGCCAAGACCAAGATCCGCAAAAAATGCGTTTGCGCCCTGCACGTTCAGCATCACGTTTTCGTCATAGGTGCTGAAATACGCCGCCTTGAGTGCTCGCGCGTGGAGCTCCGCTTTTTCTGCAAGCTTCGCCACGTCCTCGTTCTTTCCAATGATCTTTGCGATCTCAGATAGCATTCGCAGGGATTTTACGGCAAAGTAGGTGTTGACAAGCGGTGGAGGGAGCAGGACCTGCTGCTTGTGGAGAACGACCTCCTTGCCCCTGTGAATGATATTCGGTCCGCACCATTCGCCAAGGCAGAACCACCGCCCCTCCTTGTTGCTTGTTACAAGTCCGAATTCGGTGTGCGCTTCAAGAAAATCAACGTAGCGGAGCATATTGGGATAATATTTTAAAAGAATATCCTTGTCGCCAAAATGACGGTAGAGCTGATAGGGAACATCAACGATGGCACAGCTCCACCCGCCGGGTCCTCCGCCGCTTTCAATGTGTGGGGCGGTGTGCTGAATGCGACCGCTCAGGGTGTCCTGTCCGTCCGCAATGTCCTGCAACCATTTTTCGTAAAGCGCCTTTGCGTTAAGCGTGAAAAGCGCGGCGTTGCAGGTCAGCTGACCGTCGCCCGTGTAGCCGCGGCGCTCGTTGTGGGGGCAGTCACAAGGGTGCCCCGTGTGGAGGTTGGTCAGCATGCTGTTTACAAACGCGCGGTACATCCAATTGAGCGTTTCGTTATCCGAGTGAAAGCTTGAATTCACCTTCACGTCGGCGTGTATGACCTTAACGGAGGTGGGCACGGCGTTTCCGATCACCTCAAAATAGCGAAAGCCAAACCACGTAAAAAGGGGTGTAACGGTGTGCGTTTTGTCGGCACATATCACCTTAAAATGTTGTCCGTATCCGTGTGTGAGGTCAAGCGTTCCGTCGGGGAGCAGACTCTCGGAGAAGAGAACCTCAACAACCTCATCTTTGCTTGCCTCCACCTTCAAAACGGGATAACCGGTGGTGTTTTCTCCCACATCGTAGACCGTGCCGCGCTCGCCCGCGCCTATTTTTTTGACGGGAAGCTCTTTTATTAGCTTGTCAGTGGGGCAGTCGGTTTCGCAGTATTCGGTTTGAGGTGCCTCGGTTAAGACAGTGTGTTGCCAGGTGCTGTCGTCAAAATCGGCACCAAGGCAGTCCTCAAAAAGGGGATAGCTTTGATGCTCGTGATAGATAAAATGATAACTCTCGATCGGACTTTTGCCAATGCGGCATCGCTCGTCTGAGCCGTAGCAGGTCATTTCATTATTTGATCGAACGGTAATTTGATAAATTGCCTTTGGCAAGCCGAACACGCGCTTTTCATAGGTGTACCAGCCGCCGCCGTAATGAATGGCAATGACGTTGTCGCCCTCCTTCACGAAGGGCGTTATGTCAAATTGCGGCACGTAAATGCGGTGTCCCGAGAGCACCTCGCCCGCGGGGTCGGCGGTGCCTTCAAAATCCGAGGAAAGGGGCAGGAAGGTATCGGGATTGATGCATTGTCCGTTGATATAGCATTTAAAAAAGCCAAGACCAAGCACGGAAAGTGTGACCGTGTTAGCGTTTTGTGCGTGAAAATGTCCGCGCAAAACGGAAAAGGAGGTGGTGCTGCGATCAGATGCTCCCACCCATTTGGCGTTCCCAAAAAAATCCGCTTGTGTCATAACAGAGTCCCTCCGTTGAGTTATACGCCGATCTCCTCGTAAATTTCAAGCAGTCGTTCCTCCGCCTCGGTTTTTCGCGCGTCAAGCGGGGCGGCGCGGGTGTAGTCGCTGGCGGCAGAGCCAAAGAGCTCCTCCTCAATGGCGGCAAGCTCGTTTTCAAGCGCTTCTGCCTCTTTTTTCAGGCGCCCCACGCGCGCTTTCTCTCGCCGCTCCTCGGCGGCGCTTTGCTTGCGGGCAAGGTAATCCGCCTTACCCGTGCTTGCGGCGGTAGCGGCGCTTATCTTGATCTTGGGGTGCGTTTCGGCACGTGCCGCCGCAAACGTGAGAAATTCGGTATAGCCGCGCCCTGTGTGTGTGACCTGATAATCAAGATAGGGGTCGCTCGTTTCGGGGCGGAGGGCGAGCACGCGCGTGGCGAGCTTGTCAACGAAATAGCGGTCGTGCGATACGGCAAGGACCGTGCCGTCAAAGGCACAGAGCGCCTCCTCCAGCGCCTCGCGCGAGTCAATGTCAAGGTGGTTGGTCGGCTCGTCAAGCACCAAAAGATTCATTTTGGAGAGAATGAGCTTGGCAAGCGTGAGTCTTGCGCGCTCGCCGCCAGAAAGAACGCTCACCGTGCGGAAAACGTCCTCTCCGATAAAGCGAAAGAGCGCAAGCGTGTTTCGTATTTCTGTTTCGGTAAGTGTCGGGTAAGCGTTCCACAGCTCGTCAAGAACCGTATTTTCGGGGGTGAGGTTTTGGTTTTCCTGATCGTAATAGCCGATCTCCACGTTATAACCCATCTCGAAGCGCCCCGCACTCGCCCGCTCTTTGCCGAGAATGATCTTCAAAAGCGTGGATTTTCCGCACCCATTGGGGCCCGTGATGAACATACGGTCGCTCTTTTTCAGGAGGAAGGAAAGCTCCGAGAAAAGCGTGTTCCCGTCAAACGATTTTGAAAGCGAGCGCACGTCAAGCACCTCGTTGCCGCTGGCGCTTGCCTCCTGAAAGCTCATGCGAATGGCACGGGGAGCCTCCTTCGGGCGCTCTAATTTTTCCATGCGGTCAAGCGCCTTTTGGCGCGACTCTGCCGCAATGATGTTGCGCTCGCGGTTCCACGCGCGCTGCTGGGCGATATACGCCTCCTGCCGCGCGATCTCCCTTTGCTGGTTTTTGTAGTGGCGTTCGGCGATCTCACGGTCAATTTTTCGCTGCTCCGAGGAGGCGGTGTAGCCGCCGTTATAAAGCGCCGCCTTCGCGTATTCAAGCACCAGTGTTTTATTGGTCACGCGGTCAAGAAAATAACGGTCGTGTGAAATGACGATCACGCATTTTTTGTACTGCGCGAGGAACCCCTCAAGCCAAGAGAGTGTTTCAATGTCGAGGTGGTTGGTCGGCTCGTCAAGCAACAGAATATCGGGCTCGCGCGCAAGCTGACGGGCAAGCGCAAGGCGTGTGCGCTGACCGCCCGAGAGGGTAGCGAGGGGGCGGCTTGCCATTTCCTCGTCAAAGCCCATGCGGGCAAGCAGGGAAGCGGCACGTGCGCGGAATTCAAGCCCACCGTTTTCCACAAAGCGCGTGTGCTTTTCGGTGTAAGCGGTGACGAGCGCGGTGTAAGCGGCACTGCCCGCCTCGCCCTCGCGGCGTTGTAGCTCCTGTTCCATTTTTGCAAGCTCGGCTTCCGCACGCAACAATTCCTTGGAGGCGGCGATCATTTGCGAAAGGGCACTGTCGCCCGCCGTTTCGTCAACGTCAAAGGCATCGTCTTGCTTCACGATCCCGACGGTTTTGTTGCCCGAAACAAAGACCTGTCCCTCGTCGGGGTCAAGGTCGCTGGTGAGGACCTTGAAGAGTGTGGATTTTCCGCATCCGTTCACGCCAATCACGCCGAGCTTGTCGCCCTCCTCAAGCGAAAACGACACGCGGTCGAGTATTTTTTTGATGCCAAAGGATACCGAAATATCCGAAACGCCGATGACCGTCATGCCAGTTCTCCTTTTTCTTTTCGGTGTTAACGACAAAGCACTCTTTGTCTGATATGATATTAGTAGGGGTTAAATTACCTAAATATTATAATAAAAAAGCCGCGCTTTGTCAAGGGCGGCCGAAAGGAGAGGTATGATACGTTGCGGTATATGCGGCGCGCGTTTTGAGCGCGGCGAGGTTTTTTTTAGGAAGGAGGGCAGCTTTGCTTGCACCGAGTGTGCGGACGGACTTTGCGCGCAGGACGTGTTGATCCTGCTTAACGGTACGAGAACGCGCGATATTTTGACGGCGCTCGGATACGAAAAAGATTTTTTGTAAAATTTAATAAAGGGGGTTGACAAGGCGAGGGGATTGTGGTATACTCTGTAAAGGATTTTGCTTTACATCCGAATTTGGGCGGTGAAAATGATGTTTGAAAAGAATTTGCAGGTGGCAGAATTGCTTGATACCTACGGTGCGCTGCTCGGCGAGCGCGTGCAGTATCTGCTTGATCTTTACTACAATCAAGACTGCTCGCTTGGCGAGATCGCCGAGGAAATCGGGATCTCAAGACAGGGTGTGCGCGACAGCATCAAAAAGGCAGAGCGCGATCTTGACTTTTTTGAAAGCAAATTACACCTTCTTGCGCGCGGTGCGAAGGTCCGTGCGGCAAGCGAGCGATTGCGCGCGCTTTGCTCCGATCATAAAGAGCTGTGCGAGGCGGTTGAGGAGCTTGTCAAAGCCGTGGAGGGTGAATAAACGAAAGGCGGTAGCTTCATGTTCCAGAATTTAACCGAAAAACTGAATAACGCCTTTAAATTTTTCAGAAACAAGGGTAAGCTGACCGAGGCGGACGTCAAGGCAGGCATGCGCGAGATCAAATTAGCGCTGCTTGAGGCAGACGTGAACTTTAAGGTCGTGCGCGATTTTATTAAAATGGTATCCGAGCGTGCGGTAGGCTCCGAGGTGCTTGAGTCCCTCCTCCCCGCACAGCAGATCGTAAAGATCGTCAACGAGGAGCTTGTTAAATTAATGGGCACCTCGCAAGCCAAGCTGACCATTTCCCCGAAGCCCCCGACAGTTGTGATGATGGTGGGCTTGCAGGGCGCGGGTAAAACCACTCATGCGGGCAAGCTTGCGGGTATGTATAAAAAGCAGGGCAAAAAGCCTTTGCTTGTCGCGTGTGACGTTTACCGTCCCGCCGCGATCCGTCAGCTTGAAATTCTCGGCGAGCGCCTTGATATTCCCGTGTTTACCGCGGGCGACAAGGAAAAGCCTGTAAAAATTGCGAAGGAAGCCATGAAATTTGCCGCCAAAAACGGCAACGATATGGTCTTTATCGATACGGCGGGTCGTCTTCACATCGACGAGGAGCTGATGGGCGAGCTGCAGGATATCAAAAAGGCAGTGGAGCCTACCGAAATTCTCCTCACCGTTGACGCCATGATCGGTCAGGATGCCGTGACGGTTGCCGAGCACTTTAACGAGCAGCTGGACGTAACGGGTGTGATCCTCACCAAGCTTGACGGTGACACGCGTGGCGGTGCGGCGCTTTCGGTGCGACACGTCACGGGCAAGCCGATCAAATTTATCGGTACGGGCGAAAAGCTTGACGCGATCGAGCCCTTCTACCCCGACCGTATGGCAAGCCGCATTCTCGGCATGGGCGACGTGCTTTCCCTTATTGAAAAGGCAGAGCAGGCATTTGACGCAAAGCAAGCGGCAGAGCTCGAAAAGAAGCTCCGTGCCTCCACCTTCACACTTGACGATTATCTTGAGCAGTTCGGGCAGATCCGCAAGATCGGCAGCCTTGAGAGCATTATGGGCATGATGCCCGGCATGAACAAGGCGGCGCTGAAGGACGCAAAGATCGACGAAAAGCAGATCGCACGTACCGAGGCGATCATTCGCTCCATGACGAAAAAGGAGCGCGAAAAGCCCGAAATTATCAACGCCTCCCGCAAAATAAGAATCGCAAAGGGAAGCGGTACTACGGTTGAGGACGTCAACAAGCTCTTAAAGCAGTTTGACAGCGTTCGCAAGATGATGAAGCAGTTTGCCTCCCCCGGCGGCAAGCGCGGACTCTTTGGCAAGATGAAGCTTCCGTTTTAACGGACTTTAATAAAAAATAATTTACTCAAATAAAAGGAGAACACAAAAATGGTTAAAATCAGACTCACCCGTACGGGTAAAACTCACAGCCCCTCTTACCGCATCGTTGTTGCCGATCAGCGCACCCGTCGCGACGGTCGCCCCATCGAGGAGATCGGTCACTACAACCCCATGTCCAAGGAGCTTTGCGTGAATGCTGAGGCTGCTAAGAAGTGGCTTGGCAACGACGCACAGCCCACTCCTACTGTAAAAGCACTTCTTGTAAAAGCCGGCGTCATTGCGTAACTGTCGGTGATACATGATGGTGGACTTGAAGGAGATCCTGCTTGACCTTGCACGCGCGATCGTGGATCACCCCGATGACGTTTTGGTGGTAGAGCAGGAAGAAAAAAATGAAGTGACACTGACCCTTAGTGTTCACGCCGACGATATGGGCATGGTAATCGGCCGTCACGGTCGTATTGCCAAGGCGATCCGCTCGGTGATGAAGGCTGCGGCAGGCAACTGCGGCAAAAAGGTCAACGTCGAAATCAAGGATTAACGAAACAAGCGGCGCGCCTTCTAACGGAAGGGGCGCTGCTGTTTTTTTCTTGACAGTTGCCGACCTTTATGCTACAATAATAAAAAATAATCAAAGAGGATCTGCTGTGAAATTTTTCAAAAAATGTCTTGTGCTGTTGTTGCTGCTTTCCGTGGTGATAACGGCAGCTTCCTGCGGTGATGACGAGGATACCCCACCGCCCGCAAATCCCCCCGCGCAGGAGGAGAAGGGTACCGAGGGGCTCCAATATGAGGTGTGGGGCGAGGGATATGCCGTGTCGGTCGGTACGGCAACGAATAAAAGTGCCATAACGGTGCCAAAAACGCACGAGGGCAAGCCTGTATTGGCGATCGCGAACGGAGGCTTTGCCTCCTGCGAGGTGCTCTCGAGCATCGCACTTCCCGACACGCTCAAATCGATCGGTGAGCGCGCGTTTTTTGAAGCGAAAAATTTAAAGAGCGCTATTTTGCCGACCTCGCTTGAAGCGATCGGCAAATCGGCGTTTGAGGGATGCGTGTCACTTGTAACCTCCGCCATTCCCGCTTCTGTCACCTCGATCGGCGAGGGGGCGTTTGCGGATTGCACGGCTCTTACCGCCATGCAGATCCACGCCAATATTTCGACCTTGCCGAAAAGCGTGTTTGAGGATTGCAAAAAGCTTGGGAGCGTGACACTGCCCGCCACACTGCAAAAAATAGAGGAATATGCCTTTTGGTCTTGTCTTGCGCTTGAATCGGTTACGATCCCCGCGTCCTTGGTGGAAATCGGGGATAACGCATTCGGCTATTGCGAGGCGCTTGCCGAGGTAAGCTTTGCCACTGACAGCGTATGTAGGCGCATCGGGCAATCGGCGTTTTTGCACGCCAAGTCGCTTACCGCACTGACCTTGCCCGCTACCGTTACCGTGATCGGTGATATGGCGTTTTTGGGTACGGACCTTACCTCCCTTACACTTCTTGGCTGGCAGGGGAATTGGATCGCCGCCGTCAGTGAGGACACCGAGGAGGGCACCACCATTGCCTTTACCGATAACGCCGCAGGGAACGCGGCATTGGTGCTGGAATGGAACATCTATTGCTTTTTAAAGAAATAAGGATATCCCCCGAAACGTATACCGTTTCGGGGGATATCTGCTTGATGGGTGATCAAAGCAAGGACGCGATCTCATCCTCGGCGGTGCCGCTTGCCGTGAGGCGCGTGATCTTTTCAAAGCCTGCGTCCTTTAAGATGCGCAGCATTTCGGGGAAATGATAGGTGAGCTTGCTTTTTTCGTGTGCGTCGGAGGAGAGAATGACCTTGCCGCCGCATTTGTTAAGAATGGCGAGCAGATGGGGCGCGGGGTAGGGCACGGTGCGCAGCCCGCGGATAATTGCCCCCGCGTTGATCTCGAAAAGCGGCACGTGGCGAACGATCTCGGTGATCGCCTCGGTGGCAAGTGCGATATACGAGGGGTCGTTTTCGTCAATATAGCCGTATTTCGCGGGCAGATCAAGGTGACCGATAAAGGTTGGTTTGTTTTGCTCGGCATGCGTCACAAGATGCTCAAAATAGACCTTCACAAAGTCAAGGGTATTGCCGCCAAAGAGGGTGTTGATGCCCTTTAACTGCCCCTCGGGAGTATGGTCGATTGAAAAGACCTTGCCCTTATGGAAAACATAGTGCACCGAGCCGATGGTGTAGTCGTATTTCTCCCTGTCAATTTCAGAGCCGAAATCATGCTCAATGCCAAGGAGGAGCGGGAAGCCGTCCTCCTCACGTGCACGGTATTGCTCGGCGCGTACGGTTTGGCTGTATAGCTCAAAATGTGTGTCGGGGCGCATGCAATAGGAGGTGTCAAACGGGGTGAAGCTGTGGTCGGAAATACCGAGCGCCAAAAGCCCCCTTTCTCTTGCCGCGACGACGTATTCCCGCACGGTCGAGAGCCCGTCGGAAAAGACGGTGTGTGTGTGAAAATCCGCAAAAGCCATGCTGTGTATCTCCTTTTTGTCAACTGTCCTTATTGTAGCATAACGGTGCGGAAAAGACAAGGTGTTTTATAAATTATAATCTATTATTTAATATTTTATATTGACAAAGCAACAAATAAGTATTACAATGTTCTCATAATGTCGAAAAGGAGGACGCTTTTGTGCCGTATTTGCAGAATATACATACACACTCCGTTTACTGCGATGGCAAAAACACGCCCGAGGAGATCGTGCGTGAGGCGCTTTGCTTGGGGCTTACGGGTATCGGCTTTTCCACACACACGAAATGCTTTTATTCGAACTATCCCTTGCCACCGAACGGTGTTTCCGAGGGACATGCCGAGATCGAGCGCCTGAAGCGAGAGTTCAAGGGGCAAATTGAGATATTTAACGGCATTGAGTACGATATGTATTGCGGTGTTGACACCGCGCCCTTTGATTTTGTCATCGGTGCCGTGCACTATCTGAAAATGGGCGACGGCTACCTTGGCATTGACGTTGACCGTGCGACCATGAAAACGATCATTGATGAGCATTTTGGCGGTGACGGGGTGTTGCTTGCCAAGGAATATTACCGCCAGATCGCCTCCATGCCAGAGCACGTGGCGGCTGACGTTGTGGCGCATTTTGACCTGATCGCCAAGCATTGTGGAGGCGATCCTCTTTTTGATATCACGAGCAAGCGCTATCTTGATGCTGCCCTTGAGGCGGTGCATGCGCTTGTTCCCAAAATACCGATCTTTGAGGTCAGCACGGGTGCCATCACGCGCGGCTACCGCGCCGCACCCTATCCAACGCTCCCGATCTTAAAGGAGATCCGTGCGGCGGGCGGCGGTGTGATCATTTCCTCTGACTGTCACGACCTTCGGTACCTCACAAATGCCTTTGACACGGCGCTCGATGCTATTGAGGCGGCGGGCTTTGGGGAGGTGCAAATATTAACGGATGTGGGCTTTGCGCCCGTACCGCTTTCGAGGTGCAAATGAACGTTTTAACTATTATCATGCTTGGCTTTGCGGTGCTTGGTGCCATTGACCGCATTATTGGTAACCGCTTTGGCTTGGGGCGCGAATTTGAGCGCGGCTTCATGATCCTTGGCCCGCTTGCGCTTTCGATGTTCGGCATGATCATCATCGCGCCCTATCTCGCGCACATTATGTCGCCCGTGTTTGGCTTTATCGGCGAATATACTCCCATTGACCCCTCCGCACTTGTGGCACTGATCTTCCCGAACGATTCGGGCGGTGCGCATCTTGCCGTCGGCGTGGCAGCAGACGGAGGCGCGGGTGCCTTTAACGGACTTGTGGTTGCCGCTATGTTTGCCGCAACGATCTCCTACACCCTGCCGCTTTGCCTTGAGGTGGTGGAGGAGAAGCACATGAAGGACGTTTTGCTTGGCATTCTTTGTGGCATCGTGACCATTCCCGTCGGTTGCTTTGTCGGCGGTCTTGTCGGCGGTGTTTCGCCCCTCACGATCCTCTTTAACCTCATTCCGTGTCTTGTGCTGACTGTGATCGTCGTGGTGGGACTCCTGAAGGCACCCAACGTGTGTCTTAAAATATTTAACGGCTTTGGCGTCTTTATTAAAATTCTCATTACCGTTGGCTTGGTGATCGGTATGTTCTCGCTTTTGCTTGACATTGAGCTTGTTACGCCGATCGACAGCGTGGATAACGCCGCGCGCCTCGTATTGATGGCGGCGGCAACGCTCGCGGGTGCGTTCCCGATGGTATTTGTGCTTTCCAAGGTGCTGAAAAAGCCCTTGCGCGCGCTTGGTAAGAAGCTTGGCATCAACGATACCGCCGCAACGGGTCTTCTTTGCACGATCGCGTCGAATTCTACCACGGTCTACATGATCGCCGATATGGATAGAAAGGGAATCGTTCTTAATTCCGCCTTTATGGTCAGCGCCGCGTTTACCGTGGGCGCGCACCTTGCCTTTACGCTTGCCTTTGCGCCCGAGTGGTTGCCCGCGGTAATGATCGGCAAGCTTATCGCAGGCGTTTTGTCGATCCCTGTGGCACTGTTCTTATATAAGCGTGTGAATCAACCGTCCGCACCCTCAACCGAGGATAAAGAGGACGAGAAATGATAGGAGAGAATCGATCATAATGAAAAACGAACAAAGAAAAGGCGTGCGCGCGATCGCGTGGATGAGCACGCTCGTCTACTTTACAAGCTACCTGCTTCGTAAAAACCTTGGTGTCATGCTTGTTAAGGTCTGCCTTGATATGGATGTGAAGGAATCGGCATTCGCGATTGTTTTGACGGGTCTTACCATTGCCTACGGCAGCGGTCAGATCGTCAGCGGTATGCTGGGAGATAAGATCCCTCCGCGCTATATGATCTTTTTCGGACTGAGCGTCGCAACACTTGCGAATTTCTCCGTGTACTTTACCGACAGCATTCCCATGATGACGGTGCTGTGGTGCATTAACGGCTTTGCCAATTCCATGATCTGGGGACCGATGGTCAAGCTCTTCACAGAATGTCTTAGCGACAAGGAATATAATTTCAGTATGATGCGCGTGATGTGGGGATCGTATTCCGCGACCGTCGCACTGCGTATCATTTGCCCCACGCTTCTTTTCTTTATCAATTGGCGTGGTGTCATGCTGGTGATCGCCGCCTTTGCCGCGGTGGTTATGACGGTTTATATGTTGACCTACAATCGCATCTTTACGCGCTCCGCAAAGGGTGCTGACGGTGAGGCTTGCGCTGCCAAAGAGGAAAAGGTACAGGAGCCGGCACCTGCCGCTGTTCCGCTTCCGAAAAGCGTTTGGACACCGACGGTGTTGCTTATTCTCGGCATTATCACGCACGGTATGCTCCGAGAGGGTGTTGACGTGTATATGCCCTCCTTCCTTTGCGATACCTTCAATATGTCAGAGGAAAACGCGATCTTCTCCACGGTCATTCTCTCGGTCTTTGCAGTGCTTTCTCTCACACTGTTCGGTTATCTTCACCGCCGCTTTTTCCCCAACGAGATCGCGTGCGGCGCGTTCGCCTTTGGTGTGGCGACCGTGGCGGCAGTGGTGCTTTACATCGTCAACAGCGCGGGCGGCTCTGTCGTTGCTTCTATGATTTTGATGGCGATTATTATCGCCTGCATGAGCGGCGCGAACCTTATGCTGATCGCTACTGCGCCGAAGCGCTACGCCAAGAGCGGCAAGGTTTCAACCTTTACGGGTGTGCTTGACGCGGCGGCTTACCTGGGTGCCGCGATCTCCACCTACGGCTTTGCGCTGATCGCGGAGGGCAAGGGCTGGAATTTCACGATCCTTACATGGGTATTCATTGCCGCGGCAGGACTTGTGTTTTCTCTTGTGGCGGCGCCGTTGTGGAGAAAATTCCGCCAAACCTATGCGGATAAATAAGGACTGTTTATTTTGCGCAGACCAAAAACACCAAATAGTAAGACCGCTCCGTTGCATTTGCAACGGAGCGGCTTTTTGTTATTCGGCAAAGTGGTAAATGCCCGCGGTAAGTGTGGTCGTGTAGCCCGAGGGGAGAGTGAGGGTGGCGCTGACGCCTGCGGGGATCTCGATTTCATAGTAAACGACGTCGCCCTTGTAGTACCAATTCGAGCGAACAGTGCCGTTTTTCGTGTCGATCGAGGTATTGGCAAAGCCAAGGTCCTTGTGGGGGTGCGGCGCGATCGCTACGGTCTTGTAGGCGGGTGAGGTCGGCTTGATGCCTGCCGCTACACCGAAGATCCAATCAAACACCGCGCCGTAGGCGTAGTGGTTAAAGGAGTTCATTGCGGTGCTCCAGAACGTGCCGTCCTCCTTTTGGCTGTTCCAATGCTCCCACATGGTGGTGGCACCGTGCGTGACGGAGAAGAGCCAGGAGGGATTCTTTTCTTGGAAGAGAAGGGCGTATGCCACGTCGGTATAGCCGTTCTCGGAGAGGGCGTGCAGGAGGTATGGCGTGCCGACAAAGCCCGTGGTCATGCGGTTGTCGTTCTCACGGATCAGCTCTACCAGCTTGGCGGCAAGCACGGGGCGCTCCTCTTCGGTGCAAAGGTTAAAGTGCAAAATAAGGGTAAGCGCCGTTTGCGTGATGCCGCGACGTACGGTATCGACGGGCGCGTGGCCGGCGCGCGCAGCGGGGACCTCCTCGGTCATCGGGAATTCCTCCTTCGGCATGCCATTTTCCATAAAATATTCACGGAAGGCAGCCACGACCTTGGTATACAGGTCGCGATACTCATCCATATCGTAGCCAAGCACCTCGCCCGCCTTTATCAAAAGAGAAGTAGAGTAGGCGAAAAATGCGGAGGCGATGAGGTCATTGGAGGTTGCACCCACGTAGGAGTCCCCACCTGCGTCCATGGCAAGCCAGTCGCCGTAATGGAAGCCGCCAAGCCAAAGGTATTCTGCAGGGCCGTAGCCGTGGATATAATCGACCCATTTTTTCATCATGGGGAATTGCTTTTTCAGTAGCGCCTTGTTGCCAAAGGCAAGGTAAAGCTCAAAGGGAATGACGCACGCGGCGTCGCCCCATGCGGCGGAAATACGTGTAAACACCTTTCTTCCGACGCAGTGCGGTACTGTGCCCGTGACGGCGCCGTCCTTGTCCTGCTCCAGCGCCATGTCGCCAAGCCATTTGGTGAAGAATTTCTCCACGTCATAATTGATGGCGGCGGTGCGGCAGAAGACCTGTGCGTCACCCGTCCATCCAAGGCGCTCGTCGCGCTGCGGGCAGTCGGTGGGGATATCAAGATAGTTACTCTTTTGACCCCAGATGATGTTGTGATAAAGCTGGTTGATCTTTTCGTTGCCGCACGAGAAGTGTCCTGTGCGCTTCATGTCGGAGTGCACAGCAATGGCACGGAACATATCGGGGGTGGGGACAAGATCGGGGAACTCAGCAAGGCGGATGTAGCGGAAGCCCTGGAAGGTGTAGGTCGGCTTAAAGAGGTCCTCGCCGCCCGAGCAGACGTAAATATTTTCATTGCGCGCGCCGCGCATATTTTCAGTATAAAAATTGCCGTCGCGGTCAAGCACCTCTGCGTGGTGCATGACGATCCGCTCGCCGCGCTTTGCCTTGATTTTTACCTCTACGTAGCCCGTCATATTTTGACCGAAGTCAACGACAAGCTCACCCTTGGGGGTCGTGAGGATCTCAACGGGGGCAAGGCGCTCGTGCTCGGTGATCAGCTCGCCCTCTTGTGCGATCAGCTTGGCGCCGACCTTGTCCTCTCTCGCCTTGCCGATCAGCTGAACGGGGGCGGTAAGATCAACGGTCTCACCGTGATAGATCTCGGAGGAGAGCACGGGGGAGGTATAAATATCCCAAGCCTTGTCGGTGGTGATCACCTCGGTGGTGCCGTCCGTATATTCCAGCTTAAGCGAAAGGATCGCAGAGGTATGGTCGGCATAGTAGTGGTTGGTGTTTGCGTAGCCCATATAACCGACAGCCCACCCCTGTCCGACACCGATTTCAAGGCAGTTTTCCTTTTGCAAAAGCGCGGTGACGTCATAGGTCTGGTATTGCACGCGATAGTCGTAATTGGTAAAGCCGGGGGCAAGCACGGCGTTGCCGACACGCGCACCGTTTAAAAACAGGGCGTAAACACCGATGGCACTTGCCTTAACGGTCGCTTTTTTGAGGTTTCCTTTCAGCGAAAAGCGCTTCTCACAGGTATATGCCGCAGCACCACAATCACGGGGCGCGGTGATCCATTTGGCAGATCTCATATTAAATCTCCTTATGCGGGTAATTGTATATCACATTTTTTAATTTTCGGCAAAGTGATAAATGCCGGCTTTGAGCGTGGTCGTGTAGCCCGAGGGGAGGGTGACGGTGGCGCTGACACCTGCGGGGATCTCGATTTCATAGTAAACGACGTCGCCCTTGTAGTACCAATTTGAGCGAACGGTGCCGTTTCTCGTGTCAATCGAGGTGTTGGCAAAGCCAAGTCCCTTGTGCGGGTGCGGCGCTATCGCTACGGTTTTATAGGCAGGGGAGGTCGGCTTGATACCTGCCGCCACGCCGAAGATCCAATCAAACACCGCGCCGTATGCGTAGTGGTTAAAGGAGTTCATTGCGGTACTCCAGAACGTGCCGTCCTCCTTTTGGCTGTTCCAGTGCTCCCACATGGTGGTGGCACCGTGCGTGACGGAGTAGAGCCAAGAGGGATTTTGTTCTTGGAAAAGCAGGGTATACGCCACGTCGGTATAGCCGTTTTCGGAGAGGGCGTGCAGGAGATAGGGGGTGCCGACAAAGCCCGTGGTCATGCGGTTGCCGTTTTCACGGATCAGCTCTACCAGCTTGGCGGCAAGCGCGGGGCGCTCCTTGTCGGTGCAAAGGTCAAAGTGCAAAATAAGGGTAAGTGCCGTTTGTGTGACACCGCGGCGTACGGTATCGACAGGCTCGTGATACTTGCGGAGCTCGGGAGTGGTTTCGGTAAAGGGGAATTCCTCCTTCGGCATGCCGTTTTCCATAAAATATTCACGGAAGGCAGCAACGACCCTCGCGTGCAGGTCGCGGTACTCACTCATATCCTTGCCAAGTATCTCGCCCGCTTTAATGACCAAGGAGGTCGAGTGGGCGAAAAACGCGGTGGCGATCAGGTCGTTGGAGGTCGCACCCACGCAGGAGTCCTCGCCTGCGTCCATGGCAAGCCAGTCGCCGTAGTGGAAGCCGCCAAGCCAGAGATACTCTGCGGGGCCGAAGCTATGCATATAATCGACCCATTTTTTCATCACGGGGAATTGCTTTTCAAGTAGCTTTTTGTTGCCGTAGGCAAGGTAAAGCTCAAAGGGGACGATGCAGGCAACATCACCCCAAGCGGCGGAGATGCGGGTATGTTGATTTCTGCCAAGGCAGTGTGGCACCGTGCCCGTGACCGATCCGTCCTCGCCTTGCTCAAGCGCCACGTCCCCCATCCATTTGGTGAAGAATTTCTCCACGTCATAGTTAATGGCGGCAGTACGGCAGAAGATCTGCGCGTCACCCGTCCAGCCAAGGCGCTCGTCGCGCTGCGGGCAGTCGGTGGGAATATCGAGGTAGTTGCTCTTTTGACCCCAGATAATGTTGTGGTAAAGCTGGTTGATCTTTTCATTGCCGCACGAGAAATATCCTGTGCGCTTCATGTCGGAGTGCACCGCAATCGCGCGGAACATATCGGCGGTCGGCGTTACGCTCGGGAACTCGGCAAGGCGGATATAGCGGAAGCCCTGGAAGCTGTATGTCGGCTTGAAAATATCCTCGCCGCCCGAGCAGACGTAAATGTTTTCATTGCGCGCGCCGCGCATATTGTCGGTATAAAAGTTGCCGTCGCGGTCAAGCACCTCGGCATGGTGCATCACGATCCGCTCGCCGCGCCCCGCCTTGATCGAGACCTCCACGTAGCCCGTCATATTCTGTCCGAAGTCAACGACAAGCTCGCCCTTCGGGGTCGTGAGGATCTCAACAGGAGCGAGGCGCTCGTGCTCGGTGATAAGCTCACCCACCTGCGGGATCAGTCTTGCCGCCACCTTGGCGTAAACGGCGTTGCCGACAAGCTCCACGGGTGCGGTCATATCCACGGTTTCGCCGTGATAAAGCTCGGAGGAAAGAATGGGGGAGGTGTAGATCTCCCACGAGTCGTCGGTCACGATCTCTTCGCTTGTGCCGTCGGTGTAATCGATCTTTAACGAAAGAATGAGGGAGGTTGTGTCGGCGTAATAATGATTTTGGTGAGCATAGCCGATATATCCCACTGCCCAGCCGGGTCCAACACCCAGCTCGACCGTGTTCTTCGCACCAAGCAGGGCGGTCACGTCATAGGTCTGGTATTGCACGCGGTAATCGTAATTGGTAAAGCCGGGGGCAAACACGTCGTTGCCGACGCGCGCACCGTTGAGGTAAAGCGCGTAAAGACCGATGGCACTTGCCTTGACGGTCGCTTTTTTGATCTCTTTTCTTAACGAAAAGCACTTTTTGCAGGTGTACGCGGCAGAGCCGAAATCGCGGGGGGCGGTGATCCATTTGGCAGATTTCATAAAAGCTTCTCCTTTGTGGGTTTTTATTTACCTCTTGCTTTCAGTATAACAAATGTGCTATAATAAAACAACCGATATTTTTTCACAAAAAAGGTGGCTGTTTTAAGATGTTTGAGAAGAAAAAAACCTTAGATATATATCGTGAAGTGCTTGCTAGGGAGAAATATTGCTTGCTGCGACACGAGAACGTAAAAAAGGTAGAGCTGCACGATCACGCTTTCCTTGAGATGACCTATATCCTGCGCGGGACGGCAGAGCATACGCTTGACGGACAGGTCACCACGGTAAGGGCGGGGGATTATCTCATTGTTGATTACGGCAGCCGCCATTCTTATGTGGCGGAGTTTGGAGAGAGCTTTGATAATCTTGACTGTCTGTTTCTTCCCGAGCTTCTCGATAGCGTCCTGAAGGGAACCAAAAGCCTGCGTGCGCTTCTTGAGCATTATTTGCTGCATTTTGATCCGATGGCGCTGGTGCAAAATCCTGCACGCATGGTCTTTCACGACGAGGGGGGGCGCATTCATCGCCTTCTTAGCATGATGCAGGAGGAGGACAAGCGCCGCGCGTCGGGCTATACCGAAATGATCCGCTGCTATCTCGTGGAGATCCTGCTATTGACCGTGCGGCAACTGGTAGATGTGACGGCTGCATCGGGCAAGGGGATCGGCAGCGCACTTTGCGCCTTTGTCGCAGAGCATTATATGGAGCAGATATCCTTGGCGGAGCAGGCAAGGCAGATGCACTATAGCTTGCCCTACGTCAGTCAGGCGTTTAAAAATGAGATCGGGATTTCCTTCGTTTCCTACCTGCAAAATTACCGCGTGATGCAGGGGTGTCGCTTGCTTTCTTCCACCAGCTTGTCGCTTTCCGAGGTCGCGGAGCGCGTTGGGTATCGCGACGTAAAATTTTTTGCCGCGCTCGTCAAGCGTCACACGGGACTGTCGCCCGCCAAATTCAGGAGGCAACAAAAGGGATAAAAAAAGACCGATAGCGGTTGCTATCGGTCTTTTTTATTAAAACTCACTCATCAGCAGTGCGTGCTCGCTTTCCAGCCGCGAGATCGAGTCAACGGGGGTGATCTCCTTGCCCTCGCTTGTATCGGGCACAGTGCAGAAAAACGTGGAGCGCGAGGAGGGGAGCGTTAAGCGCACGTTGGTATAAAGCTCACCGCCGTGGGAAATAAGCTTTGATTTTCGAGGAAGTATTTCGCCCGTGTGGGGATCCCATTCCTCGACCCTATGTACACCGCGCAGGAGCACGTGGTGGTTGTATTCTTGGTCGGTGGAGTTGGCGAAATAGTAAATATCACCCTCATCGGTCTTTTTGTGGAGGTGGTTGAGCATACCCGCCCCGGGGAATGTGCGGTGGAGCCCTATGGTGTGGTATTCGGGATAGATGCAGTTGAGCGCGCCCGTGCTCTCGGAGCGTTGCATACCGGGCATATAAATGTCAAAGGGAATGTCAAAGGCGTTAAGCGCGCTGTTGACCGTCGAGCTCTTGACCATCTGCGTGCCGTCCGCCGCCGAGGTGCTGAAGTAAAGGAAGATCGCCTCACCGCCCGCCTCGTTTTGGTTCTGACAGTAACGGCGGAGCACGTGCGGGTTACAAGCATCCTTGCCGAAGATCTCCTCGGCAAGCGCCCTTACCTCGCGGTCGTAGCGGTCGGTGCCGTCGTATTCAAACGCCTTGGTGGGCAGTACACCCGTGGCAAGGATCTTGCCGCCGCAATCGTAAAATGCCTTGATCATTTTCATGCTTTCAAGCGAGATCATTTCGGTGGCGGGCAGGACGAGAATGCGGAACGCCTCCTTGTTTTTTTCGTTATCAAGGTAAAGCACACCGTCCTCGGCGCGGCAGCGCGCGGCAAGCGTTTTGGGGTGCAGGACCGTGAGGTCGTGCCCTGCGTAAAAGGAGATCGAGTTAATGAGGGTCATATAATCCGCCGTTGCGGGTGTGGGGGGATACTCGTAGGCATCAGTCGGGGAGAAATAGAGCGTCACGTGGCTGTGGAGGTCGTAAATGGGGTAGAGCATCGCAATATCCGCCACGTGTCTGCCGCCGCGCAGCATGGTTTGTACGCGTGCCGCAAAGGTGCAGAACTCGTCGTTTTCCGACAATTCCTCGGTTAAATGCAGGGCGGCGTTGTTGACACCGCGCGCAAAGGCGTTCATTGCGTCGCGCAAAAGCCTTGTTGCGTCTTTTCTTGAATAGTTACGGAAAAGCTCGCCGTTCACGCGTTCAATATCAAAGTTGTAAGCCGCCCCCGCCGCGATCTTGACCGAGTTGACACCGTAAAGATACGCCTTGTCAAAGAGGGCACAGGGCGAATAGCTGTTGTTGAGCATTGCATCGCCCGAAAGGAAGGAGCACGCCGTCAGCTTCGGCTCGGAAAGGCAAACGAAGGTGGAGAGTCCAAGCTCGCCCGCAATATCGTTAAGAGCCTGCATAATACCGTGTTGGAGCATCGAGGCACGTATCTTCATCATGTGTGCCTTAATGTGCGCGGTTTCTGTGCCCATGTAGTCAAAAAGGGCGGGATAATTGGGTGCGGGGTCGTAGCCAAAGCGCTCAAGGAAAAGCTTGTCAAAGGAAATATCCCAGTCGCGTCTGTTCTCGCCGTGGAAGCCAATGCCCGAGTAGGAAAGAAGCGTGACGGTTGTTTTGAGATAGGGCTCGAGCGTATCCCAAAACAGCGCCAAAACGCCCTTTACGTAATGATAGGAGGCGTCGTAGGAAAGATAATTGGCACGGCGGCATTCCTCCTCGGTGACGACCAGATATTCCTGTACGACCCAGTTTCCGCGCGGCACCGTCCAAAGGAGCTTGCCTTCCTTGATAAAGGGGCGCAGGTCGATCACCTCGCCGTGCATCTCGGAATAGGCAACCAGCGACACCAGCTCACCCTCGTGTAAGCGGCGGGAAAGCTCCTCTCCCTCGCGGCAGATATACTCCTTGCGCTCAAGAATGCGCGCGTGCAGATGCGTTTCGCCAAGATCGTCCATCATTTGAATGACAATGCGCTCAAAGGCGTAGTCAAGGTGGAAGCCTACCTTCAGGTCAAGCTCCTTTGCCTTTTTTAAAATGATGGCATAGATCCCACGCACGTATGTAATATCCTCCGCGTCCTTCAGCTCAGTCGCGTAGGGAAGCATCGGAATGACCGTGGAGCACCCCGCCTCGCGGCAACGCAAGACCTCGCGCTCGGCAATCCGTTCGGCATCCTCGGTGCGGGGATAGGGGATCTCAAGATAATAAATGGGGCGGTGCGCCATGTCGGGTGCGGCAAAGCGGTCGCGCTTATCCTTGTGAAACATAAAAAACCTCCGTGGGGGATTTTCGCTTACATACTTATTAAAATAAGTATAGCACAAACGCAAGAAAATTTCCACTGTTTTTCAAAATTCATATTATCTTGACAAGCGGGCACTCGTGTGCTACAATAAAACACAGAGGTGATGGTATGATTATTGATTTTCACGCACATATTTTGCCCCGTACCGACCACGGTTGCGTAAGCTCTGCCATGTCGCACGCGCAGCTGCAGCTGATGAAAAAATACGGCACCGATGCCGTGGTGGCAACACCGCATTTTTACCCGAATCAAAATAATGTAGACAGCTTCCTGCGCGCACGCGATGGCGCGATCGGCGCAATGCGCGCCAAGCTACCGCTTGAGGATCTGCCCACCGTTTACCCCGCCGCAGAGGTCCTTGTTTGCGAGGAGATACATAAGATGCCGGGCCTTGAGGAGCTGACGGTAAGGGGAACCAACATCATTTTGCTTGAAATGCCCTTTGTGCGTTGGAGCGATGACCTCATTCAAAGCGTGCTTGGTGTGCGTGAGCGTGGGCTTTGCCCCGTGCTGGCACACATCGACCGCTATTTTTATGATGATGTACAGATCCTTTTAAAGGAAGGGATCAAGGCACAGCTAAACGCCGAGGCGTGTGGATTGTTTGGTAACCACAAGCGCTTCATGTCGCTTATGGAGTCGGGGCAGGTGGTGGCGCTGGGCTCCGACCTGCACGAAGCAAAGGCGGGCGATTACCGCCGCTTCGTCAAGGCGCAAAAAAAGCTCGGCAAGCAAGCCGCCCCCCTCTTTGCCCGCACCGAAGCACTCTTAAAGGGTGCCGTGTCGATCACCGACCCCACGCCCGAGAGGGAAAAGGCGCTGGTTTGATGAGGTCGCGTAGATGGACTTGGTAAAGCGCAAGCGTATTCGTTTGCCAAACGCCGATTACAGTAGCATTGGCACGTGCTTTTTAACGATATGCACGAAGGATCGGCAATGCTTGCTTTCTCACATTGTAGGGACCGGCGTCCCCGACGGTCCGAGAGTAGGGACCGGCGTCCCCGACGGTCCGAAAATACAATTAACGCAATACGGAAAAATCGCAAGCAAATACATCGATCAACTCAATCATTTTTACACGAACATATCGGTAGAGCATTACGTGATCATGCCAAATCATATTCATATGCTGATCTCCATCAAGGATAGCGGACCGTCGAGGACGCCGGTCCCTACAAAGCAAAACTCTGTCATTTCGCGTTTTGTGTCAACGTTGAAGCGTTTTTGCAACAAGGAATACGGACGGAATATTTGGCAATATCGGTCGAACGATCATATTATCAGAAGCCGCGAGGATTATGAGAAGCACGTAAAATATATATACGAAAATCCAATACGTTGGCGTTATGACGAGTTGTATTGCGAGGAGTTGTGATGCCACCCCCGGAGGCAAGTGTTGCCTCGGGGGCTTTTGTATTGTGGCGGTTACCAGATATTGTGCCTTGATTTTCTGCCTGTCGTATGGT
>JAZOSR010000089.1:0-27279 GCA_045657225.1 Eubacteriales bacterium
CACCCCGCGACCCGCGACGTGCAGGTCATCGGCGTACCCGACAAGAAGTACGGCGAGGAGGTCATGGCGTGCATTATCCTCAAGGAAAAGGATAGTGTAACGGTCGAGGAAATGACCGCCTATATCAAAGCCAACATGGCGCGCCATAAGGTGCCGAAGTATATTGAATTTGTCGACAGCTTCCCGATGAACGCGGCGGGCAAGGTCCTCAAATACAAGATGCGCGAGGATGCGGCAAAGCGCCTCGGACTCTCGCGCGACTAACCCCTTTATCAACAAAAAACACCCCCTCACGGTAGCGAAATCGCTACCGTGAGGGGGCTTTTTGCTTTTTCGCACAGCAAAGCCCGCCAAGACCGAGCCTTACTCCTGATATAAATAATTGAATCTGCCGATGGGTGCGGTGTCGCCGTTCAGGTAAAAGTCCATCACGCTCTCAAGGCCCGTGTTATCACACCATTTAAACTCAAAGCAAAGAGGCGCGCCCTCGCCAAGCATCACACGCGGCACACCGAGCGTAAGTGCCCTCCCCTGCCAGCTGATCCATGCCTTTCCCACCTCGCGCCAAGCAAATCCCTCGCCCCCATCGTCGGGTAAATAGCGCTCAACACTTGCTTCCCCGCCAACGGGTGCTATGCGGTTGATCGCAAGGTCGTATCCCGCAAAGCCGCTTGCCTTGTCGCGGTCGGTGTCGATCAGCAGTGTCATCCAATCACGTTCGGCGGGGGGCGTAATATCCTTGCCGCATTCGACGTAAAAATAAACAAATTCCCCATCGCGCGTGACCTTGGCGGCAACGATGTCGTTTCTACCTGTTTTGTTCGTGTAATGCGTGCCGACAAAGCCGTCGTGATCGCGGTGCACGGTCGTGCCCGCGCCGCAGGTATAAAGGGGGGTCACGTCCTCCCATTGCGCGACCGATCCGTCCCTCCTGATCGTTTTGGGCGGTGAGGTGGGCTGCCGCCGCGCCGCCCCCTTAAAGCGGCGAATGTTGGCGCAAAGCTGCAAATAATAGGTGTCAAGATAGCCGTCGCGGTCGGGCTCTATATCGCGGCTGTGCTCACGGTCGTACTGATCGACCATGGCAAGCTGTGTGGAGGTGGGGTCAAGAATCCACGGCTCGTGATGCTGTCCCATGATCCACTCGTTCCACCCCGTCACAAACACAATATCGGGGCCGACCTCGATCACCCTGTCCCATTGCTCCTGCACGTTATAGCCGTGCTTGTAGGAGTCCCCGTCAAGCAACTGAAAGCCGTGCTTTTGGGTATAGCTTCTGCCAAAGGTATCCTTATCGTTAAAATACGTGCAAATGCGCTCACGGTTGGCGTTTTGCCCGACACCCACCGTCATCATCTCGCACGAGCCGTCGGGGCGCTCTCCGTATTTGTGCTGGGGAAAGACCTCAAGCCACCCCCAATGATCGGGGCGGGAGGGACCGCAGCCGTAGCCCGGCTGTCCCGGGCGGAAGGTAAAAAAGTCGCGGATCTCGCGCAGAACCTCGCTCTCGCTCGCGCAGCAGCCCTCGTTTGGCAGTGCCTCGGGATACGCCATCACGAGCGGCTTTCCGTTGACCCTGTACCAAAGGTCGGAGTAAAGCCCCGGGGCGTACAGATTCTGATACAGCGCCAAGAGCATGCGGTACGTCGTTTCAAGCGGTCCGAAATTGAGCATAAAGGCGATTTTCGGCGTGTTCGCGCCCTCCTCTCGCATACGGCGCATCTCGGCAAGCAAGGGCTCGTATGCCATGCGCCACAAAAACGCACTGTTCGTACAGTCAAACACCAAAAAATCCACCCCCGCGTGGGAGAGCAAGGACATATGGCGGCGGATCACGTAAGGGTCGATATTCTGATAAAAGCCGTAAAGGGGCTCGTGCCAAAAGCACTGAAAGGGGCGCGCCCCCCACGCGGGGTGATTTTCGTCAAACTCCGCCTCGGGAAACTGCCCGAGCGTGTCTACCACGTCAACGGGACGAAGCGAGCGCGCGTGCTGCTGATGCCACGTCCAATAAAAAATACCCACCTGACGGGTGTTTTTTTCGCCGACCTCCTCGGCACACGGCAGGCGTCTGCCGAGCATATCGACTGCCTCCCACGTGTCCGAATCGATCTGCCGCACGCGCCCCTCCTGTACGGGCTCGTAGGCGACCCTCTCATAGGCGGGCATTTTTGAAAAGGAAACCGCGTGCACGACGGCGCGCTCCCCGACCCTCACGGTCACGTCGTGAATGCCGACAGTGCGGTCGATCGGGCAATATGCAATATCCCGCTCCCCCATGCTACTAAGGGCACAAGCGCCGATCGGCTGTCCGTTTGCTAAGATCACAGCAACCTCCGCATCCTCCGCGTGGCTAAATTCCACCGCCGCCGAGATCGCTCCCTGCCCGAAATCACAGCTTGGAAATAAAAATGCACACTCACGCAAGCAAAAACACCTCCCTATCCCTTTTATTTCATCATACCACCGCGTCGCCAAAAAATCAATCCCCCAATTACAAAAGCACCTCCCACGGTAAGCAAATGCTGCCGTGGGAGGTGTCTTTTATTTGTAATTTCCGATCGATCGGGATTTACTTCAACATA
The DNA here is from genome assembly GCA_045657225.1 of Eubacteriales bacterium. Classification (GTDB taxonomy): domain Bacteria; phylum Bacillota; class Clostridia; order Oscillospirales; family CAG-272; genus Firm-07. Next base: position 2,586 of record JAZOSR010000089.1, read on the forward strand.
ACGAAGCCCTCATTCTCGATCTTTTCTTCGCCGGACTGCTCGGGAGTCTGTACGACGTCCTCTACGCTCCCGCTGTTTTCGGGCGGCGCAGGTGCATCTTCATTGTTCACGAAATCGTCGCTTCCGTTACCGCTGTTCGGGTTATAGCCGCAATACTGGCAATAGCCCTCCTCGCCGTAAACGTGATCACAATCGGTTTCGGTCAACGTATTGTCCTTGTCGATCAGATACCAGCCATCGAGCATGGGGAGAAAAAGCTTGGTTCTGTCCGCATTAAACATAATATCACAGGTAAATTCGACGATGTCCACAGTACCGTCGCCGTTATCCTCGCGGAACATAATAAACGCAAAATCGCGACCATCTATCGAAAAGACCTCAACACGGGTTTCCTCGTTCCCAACGGTATTGGTATGGAAATAAATCTCCTCGGTTGCGGGACGGCAGCAACGAACGCCAATGGAATTACCCGCCTCGTCGCTAACGATCTCGAACAGGAAGGACATATCGTAATAGCTACCGACAATGATATCTCCATTCATGGTATATTCCATGAAATCCACATAATTGTCCTCAACAAGCATTGCGTACCCATTGTCGTAAAGCTTGATGAAGTTCCACTCCATTGCATTAAAGGCGCCCTCCTCGTAAGGCACATAGGCATACTCGCCGATAAGAGAAGCTCCCTTCGCCTTATTTTCGACCACCCGAATGTATGTCATGCCGTTTGTAGCGTACTCCTCTCCCTCGACCTTGTAGCTCCAGGAGATCTCGTACTCGCCCACCGTGTTCAGGTCAAGGCGCTTAATGTTGAATATATCCGCGCCACATTCCACGTACTCCTCGGAGCCGTCAGTGTAATGAATGACAAAACGCACGCGGCTGAGGATCTCAAGGAACTCCTCCATCGTCGTGCCCTCCAGCACACGGTAGGGTATGCCGTCGCAAGAGGTCCACTCCACCTCTCGAATGCCCTTGATCTGGTTGTAAAGCGTGGTGAATTCACGAACCAGCTCGTCAACCTCCCACCTATCCAAAGCGGCGCTGATTCGCTCGAGAATGCTGTTGCCATGCTGCCGCTGCTCCTCGGTGAGCTCATAGCCGCTGTCGGGCTGATCGAACTCGCTCCACTTCATTTTGACGTTGTTAAACGCCTCGTCCTTGTACTTTTCAAAATCATACGTGGGATTGTTCGGAAGTTCACCCTGGTTGGGGAAATCGGGGGACGGAAGCTCCTCTTCATTGCGTCCAAGGTAGCCGTTCTCGTCAAAGGTCATCTCACCGAGCTGAATATGGGAGATCAGGCGTCTTCCAAGGTCAAGATACACGCGAGTGGTTCTGGTCATTCTTTGCTTTTCATTGCCATTGCCGTCGCCGAGAATCGTCGTTATAACGGTAATATAATCTGCATCACTATAGTATTCACCGTAAACATCAAACACAACCTGATTATCACCGTCAACGTAAACGTAACTACCGATCAAAGACTCACCCAAGAGCGTGCCCGGCACATAGTACGATGCTGTACGTGCATCGTGATCAAGCATAAGAATATAGCTGCTGCCATATCTGTAAAATTCAATGACATTGTCTATCAATAGATAGTCATAGGAGAAAAGCTCATCAAGCATGCTGACATAGCCGTTGCCGTAAACGCGCAGCGTTACGTAGCCGGCACCACCCTCGTCGTTGAAGCCGTATTCAACGAACGAGACATCCTGCATGTTGGGCATCACGTTCACGGGAATCAGATAATCAAGGCTGTAATTTTCACCCACACAGCGGACAACGATCGTCACGGTACCCGCACTCGAAAAATCGTTATAGTAGGTCACCATATCGCGCGTAAAGGGAACGCACTCGGTCGTACCGTCGGACATATTGATCATCAGCGCACCGCCAACAACGTAGTCGTTGATATACTGCTCGATATCATCGCCCTGATTCACAGTGTTGGGGAAGCGATTTTCCGAATACCAGCTTTGGGGCGTGGGCTTTTCGCTCTCGCCGTCGAACTTCTGGCGGATCTCCTCGAGCAGCTGCTCAAACTCCATCATCACGTTCGCAATGTGCTGCTCGTTGGTAGCGGATTTTATCTCGTTATAATATTTGTTGTAGCTATCCTGATAATAGGAGATCTCCTTGTCGCCGTATTTTTTCTGCATATCCTTCCAAGTGGACTGCATATATTGCGTTGCCGATTTGCGCATTTCGTCAAGAGGATTGTTGCCCTGACCGCAATGCACGCAAGTGCCGTTCTCACCCATCTCGTGGCCGATTTGGGGAAGGTAGGTGTAGTTCATCTGTCTGTTGCAGCTTGTGCAGTAAACAGCCTCGTAGCCGCTCTGCATACAGGTGGGCTCGTAGCGGTCGATCTTAGTGGTATGGTTCTCCTGCAAATAGCCCTTCTCGTCAAAGGTCATGTTACAGCCCATCACGTGATCAAGTACGCGCTTTTCCATATCAAGATATGCGCGGGAGGTGACCGATACTTGCTCGCCGAGCACATCGGCAGACATCACGCAAATGTAGGTTCCGGCGCCCTTGTAGGTGCCGTAAACCGTAAAGAGCATCTCAAACGTGGAATCACCCTCCGCAACACGATATACGTACACACCGATCACGGGCTCATCCTCGGCAGGGGTGTAGAAGGTCGCCGTTTTTTCATTCAGCTGCAAAACAACGTCGCCGCCCTCCATGTCAAACACGATCAAGCCGCCGTCAAGCATTTCATAGCTCGCAACGTAGTAATCCTCTATCATCAGACGTCCGTCCTCATAAAGCGTGATGTAGGACATCTCCATGGAGGGGTGAACACCCTCAACCTCATATTTGCCGATGACACCGACCGTACTCATATCCTCAATGACACAAACGCGAATATGATAGCTACGGTTGTTATTGAGTCTGACCTCGGCGTAATACTCGCCAAGCTGATCAAACATGACGTCCTTGTAGAGAATCATATCCTCGGTGATGACCACGGTCTGCTCGCCGCTTTGGCTCATGACGACCGTGAGAGTATTGCCAACCAGCTTTTCGATCAGCGCCTTGGCATTCGAGCCGATCGGAATAACTACGGCATCAATATCAGAGTAAACGCTCTGAATATAATCATCCATGGGCTCATCATCGTAACCGCCGTCCTCATAAAAAGAGAGCGTGCCGTCGGCATTCACCACGAACATTCTCATCGAGGTGCCGTCGTCCATTTCAACGTCAATATACTGATCTACCCGATTCCATTTCGTTGTCTGCTCAACCCTTTTCTCCGTCTTGCCGTCAACGATCAGCTCCATCACACCAAGCACGGTGTTGTCGCTATAGAAGGTGTAGGTTAGCACAGTCTTGCTACTGCCATCTTCGTTTGTTTGGGCAGTTGAGATGGTATAGACCACGGTCTTATCAATGACACCACCGCCATTGCCGCCGATGTTCTCAAGCGAGTCAAGGTTACCGACAAGGTAGTTCTGAATGTATTGGCAATCAACCACGTTAACGATACCGTCGTTATTGATATCCGCCAGCGTATACTGCGCATCGGTCAGCGATTGGTTGGGATCCACGATAGAACGTTGGATCTTAAGAAGGTCGTTCAGCATGACCTGCCCGTCACCGTCCACATCACCCTTCACGCCATAGACATTGGAGCCGATCTCGATATAACCGAGATTGAAATAGCAGTCAACGGTCTTGGCTTCGGTATTAACAAAGGTACCCGACACAAACTCTACCTGCCCTACCTGCTCGGCGTAATCATCTACCGTAAACTCCACATAAAACATCTCAACATTGTCAATATTGGCAGCCGAGGAGTAGATAATGCTAACCAAGCCCTGCTCCTTATCAACGTAGGGCGTAAAGATCGCGTTTTGGTTATTTTGCAGATCCTTGCTCGCGTAGGTCTTATATACGGTGACGAATTCGGGCAGCTTCAGCTGCATCTCAAACGAGGAGAACACCCCGCCGCTTGCCCTCACGGTCAGCTTATATAAGGGCTGCTTGTCAAGCTGCGCGTCGGAATAATTGATGTAACAGCCATCCGACGTGACCGAAATGAACTGGTCTGTGGTGCTCCAACCATCATCCGCGGCAAGCACCGTCGTGGGCATCGCGGCAAACAAAAGCATTGTCAAAATGAGAGCCAAAGTGGCGATCCCAAGCCTTCTTGTGTGTTTCATTGTAATATCTCCTTTTTACAGTTATTGTACGTATGTGACCGTAAAGTCGGGAACAACAAGGCTGCCATTCTCGGCAAAGCGGTAAATTTCGATCACCTCAAGGGTGCAATCGAGCAGATCAAAGTCCTTTTCCGCGTCGTTTGGCAGCAACGCAAGGATCCGGATCAGATCGGGGGTGTAATTCTCACCCGAAGAGAATACGTAGTAAACGTTGCCTCCGTCAATGCGGTAGGTCGCGCCGTCAAGGCACTGTGCCTCAGCAAAGGCAAAGGGTGCGTTCACTCGGAACAAAATTCCCGCAAGATCTGCGCCCTTCAATGTAACCGAGAGATAATAGCATTTGCTTTCCTCATTATACACCTTCTCAAGCGCCAGAACGTTCCGTCCGTGGGCATCGGTACCGTTCTTATAGCCGCAGTCCCCACACACACCGCCAACGTATACACAGTTCTTGGTTTCGGTATGCCCTGCGTTGTTGGCGCACACGCGGGTGTGTGTGCCGTCGCCGTTCGGGGTCCACTTACCAAAGGCGTGGTTAAGCGCTGCGGTGTAATTGTCCTTGTAGCTGTGTCCGCATTCGCACATGTAGGTCGTGTAGCCCTGCTCCGTGCAGGTCGGTGCACTCACCTCGGTTTGGTAGGTACAATCCTTCTTTTCGGTGTGCCCTGCGTCATTGGCGCACACGCGGGTATGCGTGCCGTCGCCGTTCGGGGTCCACTTACCAAAGGCGTGGTTAAGCGCTGCGGTGTAATTGTCCTTGTAGCTGTGTCCGCACTCGCACGTGTAGGTCGTGTAGCCCTGCTCCGTGCAGGTCGGTGCGGTTACCTCGGTTTGGTAGGTACAATCCTTCTTTTCGGTGTGCCCTGCGTCGTTGGCGCACACGCGGGTGTGCGTGCCGTCGCCGTTCGGTGTCCACGCGCCAAAGGCGTGACCCTTGACACCAACGTAGGTATCCTTATAGTTATAACTGCATTCACAGGTATGAAGCGTATAGCCCCTCTCGTTGCAGGTCGCCTCAACAACCGTGTCAACATACTCACAATCAACCGTTTCTCTGTGTCTTGGATCAACCGCGCAAACACGGGTATGCGTACCATCGTAATTGGCAGCGGGTTCACCAAACTTGTGACCTGCCGCAGCGGTGTGCGCGCCGACGTATTCGTAACCGCATGCACAGCTAAACTCGGTATAGCCGGGGGCGGTACAGGTAGGCTCGGTCACACGCTCGTCATAGGTGTGCGCCTGCTTTTCGTCGGTGACGTTACAGGTCAGGCACTTGTGCCAGTGTCCGTCCTTATCGTAGCGAACAGGGGTGTTAAAGTTGTGGTCTGTCATGGGGATCACCACACGTCCTCCCGTATAGGAGCAATTCGTGCAGGAATAGCCCGCGGTAGTACCCGCCGCATAACAGGTCGCATTGATCTGCTCGTGATAGTTAAGGCTGTGACCCGTAGCAGGAACGATCACCGCCGTGCGGTCACGGATCTGCTGTGTGCACGCCTCGTCAAAGAACCACTCGCCGCAAAGGCAAATATAGTGGGTGATCTTACCTGCCGTGGTACAGCCTGCCACCTCTGCCGCCACAACGCGAGCGGGGGCATGGGCATGATCCTTGATCTTTTCAATCTCATAGCCGCAAATCTCACAGTTAACGCCGTGCTGCTCGGTGGCACTCTCGTGATCCTTTACGTGTACGCCAAAGCCGTCCTTCGCCTCACAACGTGCGCATACGTGCCAGTGATTCTCACTGTCGCTCACAAAGGAAGCCGAGAAAGCGTGACCAAGAGCGGGAATCATGTCGTCAACGAAGGTATGCCCCTCGCTTCCCTCCTCGCAGTAAAGGCAGGTATAGGTGGTAAAGCCGCCGTTTGTACAGTCGGGCAACGTGATCTCACTTGTGTATCTGTGGCCGAGCGGTGCGGTTTCGTTACCGCGATAGGTGTCCCCACACGCGCAGGTAAAGACGGTGTAGCCGCCCGCAACACACGTGGGCTTGGTAATTTCTTGTCTGTAATCGTGTCCCGTGGGGGCAATCTCGATATTGCCGCGCAGGAGCTTGTCGCACACCGCGCATTTCACGCCCGCAGTGTTACCGGGAGTTTCGCAACCGGGAGCGGTATACGGGATCACCTCATTGGTATGACCCGTCGCGTCAAGAATCACGGTGGTGTGGTCGGTGATCAGCTGCGTTGCGCTCGCATCAAGGAACCACTTGCCGCAGGCACAGACGTAGTACGCCTTGTTGCCGCTTTCGGTACAGCTTGCCGCATGACCCTCAAAATGTGTCATGTTCTTATGCTGATGCGTCAGCTGAGGTACCAGCACGTATTCACAGACCGTACAAAGCTGTGCGTGCTCCTCAGTCGCCTCGGCACCCGCTACGTGCGAGATGACCTCGCCTCTTGCGCCGCAGGTAAGGCAGGTGTGGTAATGTCCCTCCTCTGCGCTTTCCCACGCGGTGCCGAGATCATGCCCGAGGGGTGCTGTGTAGGAGGTCTGCACGTCACCGCAAACGACACAGCTCTTTTGCGTGTAGCCGCGCTCGGTGCAGGTGGGGGCAACGGTCTTGACCGTGTAGCGGTGCGCCAGCTGCGGCTTGGTTTCGGTATAGGTATCTTCACAATAAATGCAGCCGTGGACCGTGCGACCCTCGCTCTGGCAGCTTGCCGCCGTCACGCTCTCCTGCACGTAATAGTGACCCGTTGCGGCGATCACGGTATCGTAAGCCGTATCGCACAGGGCGCAGGTGTGATTCATTTTACCGTTGGTGCTGCAGGTGTTCTTTTCCACCACGGTGCTAAGCCACGTGTGACCGAGCGCCTCGGTGGTGGCAATGACCTTGTTACAGCGCAAGCACACGGTGTGTCCGCCCGTAGTACAGGTGGGTGCTACCACGTGCAGATCGGCGGAGTGCTCGCCAAACAGCTCGCAAAGCTCCTCTGCGCGCACCGAGGTCGGTACGTAGTCGGAGAAGTGCTCGGTCTTAAAGGTCGCAAAGCCCTTGCCCTCGGCATCCTCCCAATAATCGGCTTCAATGGCAATCAGCTTGCCGTTGGAAATGTAGAATACAATAATATTGTAGCGGTCGTCGTCACCCTCCAGCGTATAGGGAATGGTGATGGTCGCCTTACCGCCCTCGCCGAAATCCTCCTCGTCAGCGCCACTTACGGTAAAGCTGTAAATGGGCTTGCTGCCGATATCGTCGAGCGTGAAGCCATAGCCTTCAAGAATAGCCTTTTTCGCATCCTCATCCTCGGTAACGCCTGCGGTGATGGTCACCTCGCCCTCGCCCTTTGTGAGCGTTTCCTTCATGGTCTGGTTCATATTGATGGTGGTTTCACCAATAGCGACCTCATCCACCTGACCGCCCGAAATATCGGCGGTATTACCGCTGACGACGGCGGTGTTCTTGGTCTTATCGCATTGCTCCTCGGTACAGGTGTAGGTAATGACGTTGCCGTTCTCGACACCGTCGTCCCACACGTGTGCGTCGTGATCCTCATAAAAAACGAGCTCGGCGTAGGTGCTGTAATATTGACAAGCGGGGCTCGAGCAGTGCTTGTGCTGAATGCCCTCGGTCTTACACGTGGGCTTGCGAACGGCAAAATCGCCTGTCACGGTGCAAGCATCACCCTTCTCCTTTTCATAGTAGAAAACGTGCACCTCGGTATACTGGGTCGTTTGTTGCGGGTCGCCGCACACCGCGCACGAGGTCGTGTAGATCACCGCATATTTACAGCAGCTCTCGTCAAAGAGCGTACGGCTCACCTCAATGGGCTCACCGTAGTCGTGCCCATCAGTGGTCACGATATCGCGCTTCTCCTGCTTGCCGCACACGCAGGCGTAGGTGGTATAACCGTCCTCGGTGCAGGTGGGCGCCGTGATGCTGACGAAAATATTGTAGTTATGCGGCGCGTATTGATCCATCTGGTCGTTATGCTCGCAAAGTGCCGCGTACCAGTGATACGCATCGTTACTTGACCACACCTCGGCAAATTGGTGTCCGTTCGGATCGTGCTCCTCGTCGGTGTAAGAATCACCGCAAGGACAGGTGTGCGTGGTGTAGCCGCCCGTGGTGCAGGCAGGCGTGACCACATTTGCCTGATAGGAGCACTCCTCGCCCGAGGTGTGGCTCGCGTCATTCGCGCAAACAAGATTGTGCGTGCCGTCCCCATTGCTCGATGCGATCACAAAATTATGATCCAACGCGGAGATCGGCGTATCTTGGTACGAATATCCGCAAGCGCAGGTGTGCGTGGTATACCCCGCCTCAGTACACGTAGGCTCGGTCACCGTGGGTGACGTGCTGTGCGCGGTATAATCCTTTTTCACGTCATGTCCGCAGGTCGCCGCATAGTAGTGCCCGCCCGCGTCATGGCTTAAGGTGTCGGCAAAGGTGTGCTGATGACCGAGTGCCTCGATCGCCTCGGTTTTGGTCTTGCCGCACACCGCGCAGGTGTAGGTGCGCTCGCCCGCCGCCGTTTCGGTCGGCAAGGTCGTGACCTCTCCCTCTCCCCACTCGTGCGAAGCCACCCCCGATTTCTGGTCGGTATGCTCGCAGGTAGCCGCGTGCCAGTGGTGCGTGCCGTCAGACGTCCATTCGCTTGAAAAGGTATGTACACACTCCTCGCCCTTACACGAGAAAAGCGTGAGCATACAGCCCATCAAAGCGAGCAAAAGCGCCAACAAAAGAATTCTTCTTTTTCTCATAAGCACTCTCTCCTTTTTCATAATTTTGCCTCCCCTGCCAACAGTAAATGCTCCGATCACGCAAGGGACCCGGAAGCGGCAGGGATAATATTAGTGTTCACATATTTTTATTATATACCTTTCACAGAAAAATAGCAAGGGGTTTGGTGAAAAAGCTTTACACATGACGATATTTATTTTTTACACATGTGAAAAGCCCACTCGGCAACAAAAAAGGAGCTACCTCAAATCAGATTTGAGGTAGCTCTTCTTTTTATGATTCACACAAAGCTCAAGCAAGCAGTGCGTTCAGCTCGCAAACGACGAAATCAACGTCCTTTTTCTCGGAGCTGCCGCGCGCAAGCACAACCTCGGCGGCGCGCATCGCGCTCTTCAGCTTTCTCCAATTATCAAGCGAGTAATCCTCGCGCTTTGCGGTACGCGCGCGCTCAAGCATCACGCGCAGAGTTGCCTTGTCAACGTAGCGCTCGCCAAGGTCGGCAACGACCAGCTCTGCCTCGTCGGTCGTCATGGCAACACCGAGCAGGGGCATTTGCACGTTGTAGGGTTGGTTTTCAAGGTAAGGCGACTCGCCGTTGATGGTCGTCGCGTTGGTAATAAGGAACGGAATGGTATCCTCGACGTAAAGCTGCGAGCGCTCGAGCCATTTGGCGAACTGCTTGCCGCTCTCCCACAAAATTTCGTTCTTGAAGGCGAGCTTGTTCTCGGAAAGTCCCCAATTCTCGCCGTCCTCGCTCTCAAACAGCGCGTAGGAATAAACGCCCTTCACGCCGGTCCAGTTGCCCTTGGTCATATCCTTGGCAAGCGAATAATACTTGCCGTTGTGGTGCCACACAAAGCAGTCCTCAACCGAGAAGCCGACCTCCTTGTCGCGCATAATGGGCGCGTCGCCGCGCTGGAAGGGGCCCTTGGGGTCGCTCGCCCTGCCGTAGCCCGTGGCAGTCAGGCGCTGACCGTCGTAGGTGCCGCTTCCCTTATAAACGGCGTAATATTCGTAAGTACCGTCCGCCTTTTTCACCTCGGTGACGGCGGGGTTTGAGGTCATCGAATGCTCCCAATGCTCGCGGATATCAATAACGGGCTTAGGCATGACCGTCCAGGGTCCCAAGGGCGTGTCCGCCCACGCAACGCCGTTTCTGATCAAGCTGTGGCTCTTTTTCGGCTCAAGATTACCCGTGGTGCCCATGAAGTAAAGATAATACTTGCCGTCGCGCTCGCTCTTCATAAGATTGGGGTTATGGAAGACGTCAAGCGGAAGCGAATTCCAGATAACGGGTGCCTTATGCGTGGTGTTCGAGTAAGCGGCATCAAGCGCCTTGCCCTTGTAAATATAAGGACCGCCGACGCGCGTGGAAACCGCGCAGCCAAGCTCGGAGAACTCGTACCAGTCGGTCTTGAAGCAATCGTGCTTATCCCAATTGGCGAAGATCATGTAGTAAAGACCGTCGGTGTGCTTTGTCACCGTTGAACCCCAGACGGTGGCACCGTCAAGCAAAAAATAGTTGTTGTCGGGGGTCGTTTGACGGATCTTATTAAAGTCCGAATAATCGCGGATCGACGCCTCGATCTTGTACGTACCGTTATAATCGACCTCAAAGCGACATTTCCAATTGCCCCTCTCGTCGCCGCGCGCCACGTATCGACGGTTAAGATCGCCGTTCACGATCACCTCCACACGACGCTCGCCAAGTCCCTCGGAGGTACCGCGCACCACTACCTCGTTGCCGTATCTCTCAACAGATGTAATCTTGACCGCAGGGGTCGCTTCCTTCTTTGCCATAATAATTCCTCCATTTCGCCACCCTTATGGGTGCGGATTTACTTGATTATATCACATTACCCCGCATATGGGAAGATTTATTTTCCTTTTTTAATTTTTTTTAACATTTGGGACAAACTTTTTTCAAAATCGCAGGATGACCCAATGTCAATCGGTGTCGCACCGCCGCTTTTACACGAAAGGCAGGGCACACGCCGTTTGTGTGCCCTGCCTCATTTTTGGTTATTTTGTACCGAACAGGCGGTCGCCCGCGTCACCAAGACCGGGTAGGATATAGCCGTTCTCGTTGAGGCATCTATCCAGCGTTGATACGTAAATATTTACGTCGGGGTGTGCCTCGGCAACCTTGGAAACGCCCTCGGGCGCGCCGATGATCGCCATAAATTTGATATACTTGCAGCCCTTATCCTTGAGCATCTGAATGGCATCGCACGCACTGCCGCCCGTTGCCAGCATCGGGTCGATCACAAGCACGAGCTTTTCCTCAATACCCGAAGGGAGCTTACAATAATAGGTATCGGGCATCAGGGTCTCTTCATTGCGGCACATACCGATATGACCGACCTTTGCCGAGGGGAAGAGCACGTGAATGCCGTTGACCATGCCAAGACCCGCGCGCAGGATCGGCACGATCACGATGGAGTTATCCGTCACGACGCGCTGCTTGCAGACCTCAAGCGGTGTTTTAACCTCGATCTCGGTGGTAGGGACGCCCTCCTTGAGCGTTTCATAGGTCATTAGGGTTGTGATCTCCTCCACCAGCTCACGAAACTCCTTCATGCTGGTGCGCTCGTCGCGCAGGATCGCAATCTTATGGCGAATCAACGGATGGTCGAAAATCACGACGTTATCGTAGTTTTTCATTGCTCACTATCCTCCTTCACGGTATCCTTCTTAAATTTGTTCAGCAAAACGTTCACAATAATACCAAGAATGAGCGCGCAGGCAATTGCCGTAACGGTGACCTTGCCGATCGCCATCGACATGCCGCCGACACCAACGATCAAAATGACCGAAACGGTAAAGAGATTGGCATGGTCACCAAGATCGACCTTTTGGATCATCTTCAGACCCGACACGGCAATAAAGCCGTAAAGCGTAATGCAAACGCCACCCATCACGCATCCGGGGATCGAGTCAAGGAAGGCAACGATGGGAGAAATAAAGGCGATGAGGATCGACATAATGGCGGTGGTGGTGATCGTAATGACGGAGGCGTTGCGGGTAATGGCAACACAGCCGACCGACTCACCGTAGGTGGTATTGGGGCAGCCGCCAAAGAAGGCACCTACCATCGAGCCGACACCGTCACCAAGGATCGTACGGTGGAGTCCCGGATCCTTAAGCAGATCCTCCTCGATAATGCTCGAAAGATTCTTATGGTCGGCAATATGCTCGGCAAATACCACAAACGCAACGGGAATATACGCAACGGCAATGGTCGCAAGATAGCTCCACTCAAATTGATCAAAGGCACCGAAGGCAGTAAGGAAGGCAAAATCGGGCAGCTGAATAAAGGTAGAGAGCTTCACGCCATCAGCAACGAGATTCGTGAAAGGGGTAAAGTCAACGACCTTGAGGGCATCGACACCCGCGGCATAGCCAATGACGGTAAAGATCATGGCAACGGCATAGCCCGAAACCACACCGATAATAAAGGGAATGAGCTTTGCCATTTTCTTGCCGTAGGTCGAGCAAAGCGTAACGACAACAAGGGTAATGAGCGCACAGATCAGCGAGAGCCACAACGCGCCCGACATCACAAACGCGCCGTTATCGTCCTGCGGACCGTAGGAGAAAACGTCCTTGATCGCCGCACCCGCGAGCGAAAGACCGATCAGCGCGACCGTGGGGCCAATGACAGCGGGGGGCATCAGCTTATTGATCCAATCAACACCCACGAACTTCACAACAAGTGCGATCGCAACGTAGACAAGTCCCGCAAAAACGGCACCGATCAGAAGTCCGAGATAACCAAGACCTGCCGACGTAGCACCTGCAAAGGCGGCACACATCGAACCGATAAACGCAAAGGAGGAGCCAAGGAACACGGGACTGCGGAACCTTGTGAACGCCTGATAGACCAGCGTGCCTGCACCCGCGCCGAAGAGCGCGGCGGAAGCGGACATACCGTTTCCGACAATGGCGGGAACGGCGATGGTTGCCGCAATGACAGCAAGAAGCTGCTGGAATGCAAACAAGAGCATCTTGTTAAGCTTGGGTTTGTCGTGAATGTCGTAAAGCAATGATTTTTTCAAAACGTGTGCCTCCCTTTTGATTCAATTGTAATATTCTGTCGCAAGCAGATACAAGGATCTCACCGCCACATTAATGTTATCTTATCACACCCACCCCGCCGTGTCAACAATACTCCCGAAAAATCGGCAACATTCCCAAAAATTCACCCATAAAATATATACAAACAACGAAAAGGGGTGCCCATTTGCGCGCGAGGCAAAAAACACCTCCTCCGCAAAAGCGGGGCACACGCCGTTTGCGTGTGCCCCGCGCGCTCATTGGTCATGCCATCAAGCAAGAAAGCAACATTATTTTACCAGCCCGAGGTGCTCCATCCAGTAAATGACGTGCGAGGCAAAGCCGTGGTTGCAGCTTGCCGAGGGGGCAATGCTTTCCCAAAGCGTGCCCGTCTTTTTTGCCATGTAAAGGAAATATCCTCTGATATTGTCGTAAAGCGCCTCTCGGTAGCCGTAGCGGTCAAGAAGATCAAGGCGCAGATAATTGCCGATAAAGGCGTTGGCGGGATAGATCTCGGGATATTTACCCGTCTTTTCTCTGTCGTAGCCAAAGTCCTTCACCAGCGTATCCCACAACACGGGGTGACTTTCGGGTGTCGCAATACCAAAATAAAAGGCGTAATATTGGCAAGCCTCGGTGCGCTCGCCCGAGGGCACGAGCACGCCGTCCACCCGATGGGCATTATCGGTGAAAAAGCCGCTTGGCGTCATTGCCATTTTACGGATTGTTTCCTTTAGCGCCTCTCCCTCGCGAGCGAGCGCCGCGTCGCCGTAAAGCGCGGCGAGCACCAGCTTGAATTCCGCATAAAGCATATTGGAGGGGAAGGACACGTCCTGCACGAGCTTATTTGCCATCGACCACTCAACGAACACCCAGCTTTCGAGCTTTTCAAGGAGTCCGCGCTCGTTTTCAAACCGCTTGAAATACGAAAGCAGGCTATACATTTTCTCCTTTGCCTCGTCAACGAGCAAGCGGTCGCCCGTGCGGGCAAGATACTCTCTTAATTCAAGCGCGTACCACATTGCCCAGTTGGGGATAAACTTTCCGTCGGGATGATCGGCGGGATAGCACATGGCAAGCATGCCCTCGGGCAAAAATTCAAAGCGCTCGGGCATGAGGAAATTGCGAAGGAAGGCGCGCTCCACCAAGGAGGTGCCCGTTAGCACCTGCTCGGTCCTTGCGGTGAAAAAGGAGTCGCAAAGCCAGCCCGTTCTCTCGCGCGTCGGGCAATCCATATATACGTCAACGGTATTGGAAACAAAGGTTTCAAGCGCGGCATCGTAGATCTCCTTCATTTCGGGATCGTTGCCGACGAATTTCGCGCGAATACCGCTCGCGGGATAGGCGATTTTAATGAGCTTAAAATTGTTGACCCTCATATTGGCGCCGACGGCAAAGAGCCGCACGTATTTCATGCCGTAGGGCTCGGAGGTGGTGAGGTGATATTTGCCCTTCTCCATCACAAGCGCCACGATATTGCACGCATTTTGTCTGCGCGCGTCAAGAAAATCCTCGCCCGTGTAGACCTCGCCAAAGGTGACGAGCAACGTACCCTGCCCCTCGCACTCAACGTCAAGATCCATCATGCCCGTGTAGTTCCTGCCCATATCAAGGTCAACGTACTGCTCGCGGGGAAGAACAACGGCGGCGGGGTCGGCACAAACGCGCTCGGTGGTCTTAATATCAATGCTTTGGTAGACCTCCTGCGAGGCGTAGGTCTGCTCCTCAAGGTGGAAAAACTGATAGGGCAATCTTGCCGCCGCCATGCGCGCGGGCTTGCCCTTGGGCGAATAGCCAAAGCTGCCGCCAAAGGTGGTGCTAACAGGTAACAGCTCCTCATAATCTCCGTACGGCACGTCACGCACGATCATAAGGCGCTCGCCAACGGGAGAAACACAAACGCTCTCCTTGACGGCATTGCCCTGCTCCTCGGCAAAGGCACCTGCCCCCAACATATAGGTTTCGGCAAAGGTGCGCTGAAAGGTGTAGCGCTGTACCTTTTGCAAGCGCTCGGTAAGGGGATAACAGCAAAAGCCCTCGTCACCCGTGGCGGCAAGCACGCGGTCGCCCGACAAGATCTCCGCACAAAGGAAGGAGGGTTGTTTTAAATGGATAAACGAATAAGCGTTATATCCCGACACGCGAATGGCAACGGTATTCTCTCCTGCCGTAAGATGGGGCGCAAGGGAGATCTCATCGACCTTAAAAACGCCGTGCGCGGCACGCGCGGGACCACAGGCAACAAATTTGCCGTTGACGAATACGCAAAAGGAGCAGGATGCCGTGAGGGCAAGCACAGGCAAGGGGTGTACATCCGACACGCGACAAACGAAATCAAGCGTTTGATTTACGACCCTTTCATCCCCTGTTTTCCAAACAGGAACCGCTTTTTTAAAGCTATATTTCAAAAAATCCATCTTGCTCTCCTTTTTGTGGCTTTTCTTCATTATATCATAGCCATCATGGCATTTATAGACCTATTTTTAAGCCGTTTTGTGCTTATATTTATCTCTGGTTCGCCAATCACGCCTGCAAGCAACAGCCGCGCCCTGCCTTCTCGGCAGGGCGCGGCACTTTTTTCAATCAAACCGTAACGTGCACGGTTTTCGGGTCAATAAAATTCCCCGATCTTGTAACCGTGGCGGGAGGCGCCGGGTCAAGCCTTTCATTTGCAATGCCAAGCAGGTCCTCGGGACGAATCCAAGGCTTATTTTGCATAGCGGAGGTCTCCTCGTGCGTGAGGTACCCTTGGTAGGCGGTAAGACTTCTTCTGTAAAAGCCGTCCTTTTGGCAGCACCCCTTCACGCCGTCGTTCAAGATGCTCATGATCATCGGCAGCATCTCGGCGGCGTAGGCAATCGACGTTGACTGTGCCACCGCACCGGGAATGTTCGCCACACAATAGTGCACCACGCCGTTAACGACGTAGCGCGGATTGTCGTGGTGGGTTTCGTGGCTCGACTCAATGGCACCGGGATCGTCGTTCGAGATATCAACAAGCACGCTGCCGGGCTCCATCAGCTTCAGCATTTCCTTGTCAATGAGGAAATCGGTGCGCTTTTTATCCCACTTAACGCAGTTAAGCACCATATCGGTGTCGGGCAGGACCGAGCGAATGGTCTCCTTATTGCACATCATGGTGTTTACCTTACTGCCGTACTGCTCCATGACGGCACGCAGCACGCCGACGTTGATATCCATGACCGTGCAGTTAGCACCAAGCGCGTGGAGCACCTGCAACGCGCTCTTGCCGACGATACCCGCGCCAAGGATCAGCACGTTCATGCCGGGCGCGCCCGCAAAGCCGCCCACGTATTTGCCCTTTCCGCCATTGATCGAGAGCATCGACTCAAGACCGAACAGCGCGCCCTGCTTGCCTGCCGCCTCGCAGTTGGGCGAGCCGTAACGGTGCGCGTCCTCCGCGGTAAAGGCAATGCAACCGCTTTTAAGGATCGCGTCGACCTCCTCGGGGTGACCCGCAGGGTGAATGCAACCGAGAATGATCTGATCGCGGCGAATGAGGGGGTACTCGACCTCCATAAACTCCTTGACCTTGGCAACCATATCGCATCTTTGGTAGATCTCCTCCATCGTATCAACGATCTCGGCGCCTGCCTCTACGTATTTTTCGTCGGCAAAGCCCGCCGCCAAGCCGCAGTTGTGCTGGGCAAGGACCTTGTGCCCTGCCGCCACGATGCTTTTGACCTCAACGGGCGTACAAATCACTCTGTACTCGCCCTCCTTGATCTCCTTTAAAATTCCAAATACCATGCTTTTTCTCCCTTTAAAATTTATGTTGTCTTAAAGCAAGGCGGTAAAAACCGCCTCGCCGTCATTCAGATACCGTCAATGGAAACGGTTGCAAAATTGTCTATCACAAGGGCGTCCTCCTTGCCCTTTAAGATATATTCCTTGCTATCAACGCAAATCCTTTCTCCCACCAAATTGACCGCCTTCAGCGCAGGGCATTTCTTCATTTCATCCTCGGTGCAGATATACTTGAAATTGGAAATTTCAAACCCATCCATATGCGATTCGAGGCGCAACGCCGCACGCGGTACCGTCCTTGTGCCCCCGAACTTCTCGGGAAGCGCAAGCACGGGGAAGCAGGTAAAGTCCTCAAAATATATGTTACTGATCTTGCCCACGCCGCTCGGATATTCCTCCTCCTTAAACAAAGGTGTTTTGCAATACCTTGCCGCGTCCGCATTGATCGCATTACAGCGAAAGCCGCCGTATATATGCTTGAATCTGAGATTCTTTATTTCGGCAGTCACACTCAGCATTCTGATGACCGTATGGCAGTTTTCGGTGAAAATATTTTCAAAGGTGATATCCTCGATCGTATCGCGACACAGGTCGAGGTTTTCCACGCGCTCGATCGAATCGTCGGCATTAAGTGCGATCATATCATCATTTGTCTGACCAAAGGAAAGCGCGCGGATGCCTTTTACCGTTCCGTGCCTCACGTCTCCCCCGAAATGCAAGCCGTCCTGATTCACACCGAACGAGTCGCAAACAAAATCAATATTTTCAATCCTAAAATGATGCACCCGACAAAGCCGCACGTAAAACGTGACCGAGTTTGCAAGCACCATATCGGAAAGCACAAGACCATCCACGTTCACCAAATTGAGCATTGCACCCGAATATCCGTCCTTATCAAACAGATCGGGCTTGGCATTTTCGGGTGCGGTGTTGTTGCCATCCCAGATACCGCCCGTGATCCTGATATCCTGATTGCCGTTTACCGTATCCTTGTTGCTTAACAAAAATTCATTTCTCTTTCTTCTCGCGGTGCTTTTCATCACGATCTTAGCGCTTCGGTCAGCGGCAATATGGGTACCCGAGCCGACATGCAGAGTTTGTGAGATCAAATATACACCTTGCGGTATCACCACCACGCTCGCACCCGCATCAAGTGCAGCTTGAAGCGCGGCAAAATCATCATGGAGTCCATCACCCTTGGCACCAAAATCCAAAACCGAAATTTCCATTTGCGTATCCCCCTTGCTGTTGAGCCAATTATCAAACGAGAGCGCCAAGCACGACCTCGCCCTCCTTGATCTCCTTTAAAATACCGAATACCATTTTTATTCTCCTTTTTGCGGCTTGTTTTGTGGGACCTCGTCAGCACTACCGCATACTAAGTGCCATTATATCATGCAAAATGCCACTTTGCAAGCGTTTTCTAAATCTTGAAGATACTTTTGGCAGCGCCTACCGTCACATCAAAAATTCAATTGCAATCCGTCATGGGCGACAAAGCAGCGGTATTCCGCCGCTCTTTCCTCCAAAAGGCGCTGGAGAGGCCTTGCGTTGTGAGAAAAATGATTCACATAGCAAAGCGTGGCATCGGTGATCACTCCCATTGCCGCAAGTCGCTCCTTTAAACGCGCAATATTGGCAAAGCCCATATGAGAGCCCTCGTCGGAGATCGGAATATCCACGTTGGTGCAATCAAGGCTAACGGCATCTAATACGGCGCCCTGCTTCGCAAGATAATCGAAAACTTCCCCGTGAAAATATCCCGTATCATGTGCGTAAAGCAAGGTCTTATCCCCCTTGATGAGATAAATAAACGCTTCACCGCCAGCCATATGCCGCGCAGGCAACGCCGTAATAACGTACTCACCCGCCGTTACGCTTTCAAACGCCTTCAGCACCTTGACCTCCACACCTTTTGGCGGCGGCAGGAGTGCGCTTGCCGCCGTTTGTGCACAAAAAACGGTAAGCGTCGGTGTGCGCATGCCATGGGCAAATGCGCCGTGCCGCCCTGCCTTCTTCATCAATCAAAGTTTTTGATCAGTGCGACCGTATTCTCCTTCAAGGTAAATTCCTTGGGGTTCAGCTCGGTTTTAACCATGAGGTTTTCGCGGTCAATGAGATAGACGTAAAATCCGTCGGGGATGTCAAGCCTCAGCTTCTCCTCCTCGCCTCGGTTCGACAGAAGAATTGCCTTTCTCTCACCGTCGGCGGCGGCAAGCGCGTAAAGCCCCTCGGCATCAGTGCTGCACTCGACCTCGTTACCCAGTGCATAAAGGTCGCCAAAGGCGCGGAAGGGATAGTAAACGCAAGTAGTTGCGCGCGTTGCGGCGTCATAAAAGCCGCCGTACGCAGAGATCGACACGTATCTTGCGTCATAATACATCAGCATGTCGGTCTTCTTGTGCTGCATGACGATCATCATGGAGGTCACCGCCGCCGAGGCAGCCGAGTTGTTCAGGTTGATCGCTCTGTCGTGCGAGAGATTCCACTCGTTAAGGTGGGTTTCAAGGTCGCCGTAGCCGTTTTCGCTTAGCACCTTGTCAACGAAATCGGCGCCCACCGTGGTAACGTCAATGTCACCGTACGTATGCCAGGAAAAAAAGTCGATGGGCGACTTGTGCCGCTTGATGTAGTCAATAAAGCCGAGGAAGAAATTGACGCGATATGCTTCCTTCTCGTCGGTGTAGCGATTCGAGTCGCGGCGCTCAACATTCATACCGTATTTTTCGGGATCGGCAAACACGCCGTAAAAGCCGCAGGCAGCATAGCCGCCGACCTTGATCTTGTCGCCAAAGCATGCCTTTAGGTGCTTGGCGGTAACGTCGTAAAGCTCGTAATACTGCTCTGCCGTGCCCGTCCACATCTGATTTTTCTTGGGATCGGAGCGGTTCTCGGGCTCGTTCCAGATCTCCCAATACGTAATGCCGTAGTGAAAGCCGTCAGCCCAGCCCTCGTTATAGTGGCGGATGATGTGCTCGCAAATTCTTGCCCATTTGCCGTAATCCTTCGGCGGATGGATGCGATATGCCTTGATGCGGCTCTGGTTCTCAATGGTCACGCCAAGGCGGAAATAGGGCGCAACGCCGTGGTCGATAAGCCCCGTGATGAGTAGGTCCGTAAATGCAAAATCATAGGATGCGGGATCGTTTTCATCGGCATCAAAATCACGGAAGATATTCGGAATATCGACGTAACGGTTGGAGCCGAACGCACCGCCGACGTCGTGCAGGCGCGAGTAGGGAATGTGCGCGTCCGTGAGGATCTGCATCGGCGAAAAATCAAGAAAGCCAAATCCCGTGGTGAAGGGGGGCTGCCCCACCGCGTGCATCGGCTTGATCTTGCCGACGGTCTTATCAAAATTAACGTAAACGTTCGTCATAAAAAGCTCCTTTGCATATATTGTCATTCGTATTATAGCACGGGAGAGATAATGCCGTCAACCGCCCACGCACCGAAATTTTTTCGGATTGAGCTTGACATCCATACCGCCAAAGGGGGCACCGCGGCTCGCGGTGCCCCTCGTGCAGTCCTATTATATCATTTCAAGCAATCACAAAGGGGCTCTTGCCGTTTGGGTTTTCAAAAAGGTCTTGCCTTTGCGTGGTTGTTTTGCTATAATAGAGGTATCAATCTGACGAAATCGGAGGCAATCAACATGGATATGTATCAATCAATTATCGAAAAGGTAGATGCCCTCGCACCGCAAATGGTGACTTGGCGCAGAGATTTTCACAAATACGCAGAGGCGGGTTGGCTTGAAATGCGCACCAGCTCTCTCATTGCAAGAAAGCTCACCGACCTTGGCTATGAGGTGCTGGTCGGCGAGCAGGTCTGCAAAAGGGACGAGCGCATGGGCGTGCCCTCCGAAGCGGAGCTGAATGCAGCTTATGCGCGCGCTATCGAGCAGGGCGCGGACCCCCTGTTTGTCAAGGCGACCGAGGGCGGCATGACGGGCGTGATCGGCATTCTTCGCTGCGGCGAGGGTCCCACGGTCGCCATGCGCTTTGACATTGACGCGCTTGGTGTTTATGAGTCGGGCGACGAGGATCACTTCCCCGCGAGGGCGGGCTTTGCCTCCGTCAACGTGGGCGAGATGCACGCGTGCGGTCACGACGCGCACGCCGCCTCGGGTCTTGGCGTTGCCACCATCTTAATGGAAATGAAGGAGCAGCTGCACGGCACGGTCAAGCTGATCTTCCAGCCGAGTGAGGAGGGACTTCGCGGCGCAAAGTCGATCGTGGCAAACGGTCACCTTGAGGGCGTTGACTATCTGCTCGGTGCGCACACCACAGGGCTTGACGCCGAGGAAAGCGACATCACCCCCGGCTCCGAGGGGTCGCTTGCCTCCTATAAATATGACGTCACCTTCCGCGGCGTGTCCGCCCACGCGGGTGGCAGTCCGCACAAGGGCAAGAACGCACTGCTTGCCGCCGCCACCGCCGTCACCAATCTTTACGCCATCCCCCGTCACGCCTCGGGTGCAACGCGCATCAACGTAGGCAAGCTCATTGCGGGAAGCGGTCGCAACGTCATTCCCGACGAGGCGTTCATGGAGCTTGAGGTGCGCGGCAACACCACCGCCATCAACGAGTTCGTCAGCGACTATGCCCTGCGCATCCTCAAAACCTCTGCCGAGATGCACGACTGCACCATGGAGCTGAAGAAAATGGGCGCGGCAGAGTCCATTACGGGCTGTGAGGAATTCTCGGCGCAGATCGCAGACGTGTGCAAGAACCGCATGGGCCTCAAGGTCTCGGGCAACCTCCTCATGAAGCTGCAAGGCAGTGAGGATTTCTCCTACATGACCAACTACGTGCTGACACACGGCGGCAAGGCATCCTTCATGCGCGTGCGCAGTGCCACGATTGCGGGCGGTCACAACCGCAAATATGATTTTGACGAAAGCTATATGGCAAAGGCAGCCAAGGCATTCTGCGGCATGGCATACGAGCTGATGAAATAAGCCGTTTTCCCACCCCGTTTTGCCCTTTTTGGTAAAACAGCGTTTTTCTCCCGAACAACAAAAGGAGCGCTTCGTAGCAAACACGAGGCAACATACCATGACATATACCACGACCTATCAATTAGAAAATTATATTCTGAACACCACGTGGGAGTCACTCCCCGCCGCCGTGCGGGAGCGCGCAAAGGGCTGCCTTGTGGACCTCTTTGGCGCACTCATTTCGGGCAGCATGAGCGAGCAGTTCCGGGTGGGGCTCACTGCCGCCGAGCGCATGTTCGGCGGGGGCAAGGTGGCTGTTGTCGGCAGCGGGAGGACCTTTAATTTTCTCGGTGCGGCAAGCGCGATGGGGCATTCCTCAAACGCCTATGACATCGACGACGGGCACAATCTCACCCGCGCCCACCCCGGCACCTCGTTCATCGGCGCACTACTCGCCGAGGCATACGAGCAGGACCTCACCTTAAAGGACCTGCTTGCTGCGATGGTCGTTTCCTACGATGCAACCGTCAGAATGGGCGCGGCGATCATGGATTATTATCAGTTCGCCCACTCAAGCGGCACCTTTGGCGCAATCGGCGTTGCCGCAGGCGTAGGGCGTCTGCGCGCTTATACCAAGGAGGCGCTCAACAACGTTCTCTCGATCGCCGAGTTCAACGCGCCGCTCGTCCCCGGCATTCGCAGTGTCGAATACCCTTCGATGAACAAGGACGGCGTGCCCTTTGGCGTCATGATCGGCGCACTTGCGCTTTCGGAGCACGAATGTGGCTTCACGGGTAACAAAAACATTCTCGAATCGGATGAGTTTTGCCATCACCTCGAGGGACTTGGCAAGGATTACGCCATCATGGGGCTTTATTTCAAGCCCTACCCCTGCTGCAGATGGGCGCATCCCGCCATTGATGCCTGCACGCTCGCCATGAGGGAACACGGCATCACGTACCCCGAGATCGACAGAGTTGTGATCAAAACCTTCAAGCGCGCCACCATGCTCTCAAAGATTGAGCCGGCCACGGCAGACGAGGCACAGTATAACATTGCCTACCCCGTGGCAACCGCCATCGTGCACGGTGATTTCGGCATTGATAAGGTGCAGCCCGCCGCCTTTGGCGACAAGGCCGTGCTTGCCATGATGAAGCGGCTTTCCTTTGAGGTGGACGAGGTGCTTGACAAGAAATTCCCACAGCATCGCATCTGCCGCGCCGAGATCTACACAAAAAGCGGACGTCTCTTCACGTCGCCCGACTGCGAGCCGCGCGGCGAGGCGCATGAGAACGTCACCAACGAGTGGCTTGCCGCCAAATTCCGCCGCATGACCGCGCCTCTCGCAAGCGAGGAGGGGCAAGAGAAGATCCTCGGACTCATTCTCAGTGACGAGAGTGAAAAGGTCCGCCGTCTTGTTGACCTCACCAATGAGGTGATCCTGAAAAAGTGATCTCACGGGGCACTCCAAAAAAGAAAAAGCAGTCCTTTGACTGCTTTTTCTTTTTATAATTTTCAGAAAGCTCGCGCGAATCTTATTCCCTTTTCGTGCTGCCGAACTTTTTAAGAAGCACCAAAACGCCAAGGAAGAGGAGCGCGGGGAACGCGGCGGCGACCAGCAAGCCCATTTTGAGGTCACCACCCACGGCATCGGCAATACCGCCCACCATCACGGGTCCGATCGCCGCGCCAAGGTCACCCGCGAGTGCGAGAAAGGCAAACATTGCCGTGCCGCCGCGCGGACATTTCCCGGCGGAAATGCTGATCGTGCCCGGCCACATAATGCCGACCGCAAGACAGCAAAGCGCACAGCCGACAAGACCAATGGCCGAGATCGGCGAGAGCGCCGCCAGCAAATAGCAAGCAACCGCAAGTGCTGCGCACCCAAGCATGATCTTAACAAGGTCAATTTTCTCACTTTTCTTGCCGTAAAACACGCGCGCGAGTCCCATCAAGATCGCAAACATACAAGGACCCGCCAAGTCACCAACGGTCTTGGAAACGCCGAGCGCCGACTCCGTGAAGGCAGATGCCCATTGCGTCATCGTCGCCTCGGAGGCGCCCACGCAGATCATGAGAAAGATCATCAGCATAAAAAGCGGCAGTCGCAAAAGCTCGCGGGTGCGCATGCCCTCCCCCTCCTCCACCAATCGCTCGATCGGGCAAGTGATGAAATTGAGGGTGTTGATGAGCGGCACCGCCGCCCAGATCAGCGTGAGGATCTGCCAATGTGCCATGCCGAAGATGGCAAAAAAGAGCGTTGAGCCAAGGATCACGCCAACCGCGCCCCAGCAATAAAACGAGTGCAAAAGGCTCATCACGCCCGCCTTGTTTTCAAAGGGGCACGCCTCAACGATGGGGCTGAGAAGCACCTCGATAAGACCGCTGCCGATCGCGTAGAGCACGACGGAGATCATAATGCCAACGAAGGGGCTTTGGAGCAGCCCCGGCAGGAACGCCATGAGGATAAGCCCCGCGGCGGACACCACCTGCGAGGTGATCACCGAGATGCGGTAGCCGATCACGTCGGCAAGCTTCACCGCCACCAGGTCAACAAGCAGCTGCGTTAAGTAAAACACCATCGGAATGAGCGCGATCATCTCAAGCGAGATACCGTAGGTACCCTTGAACGTCAAAAAAAGCAACGGCGTGAAATTCGCGGAGATCGCTTGCGTGATAAAGCCAAGATAGCAGGCGATCAGCGTCTTTTTGTAATTTTTCGGTTTTGTCATAGCTCATCACTCCAAGATCAATACTTAAACAGTATTATATCATCAAATCAAAGGAAATACAAGGGTACTCTGCGCATCTTTTGCCACCTTCCGTCACACGTCGCGCGCTCACCCGCGCTCGTCCATGTGAGCAAAACGCAAAAAAGGCACCCGTTTGGGTGCCTTTTTCATTTTAAATTTGAACCACATGTTCTCGCTGCGGCTCGGTCACCTCACGGCTCTGACAGTCCACCGGACTGTCATTCACTACCGCTCGGCCGTTCGCTTCGCTCTCTACCAAGTCGGATCGTAGCCATGTCGTTCTGTGTGCCAAGGAGTTGGTTTT
>JAZOSR010000090.1:0-37760 GCA_045657225.1 Eubacteriales bacterium
ACCACTTTCTGCGGCGGTATTATTTTTGCGGATTTTTACAGATACTGCGCGCCGCAGGGCCCGCGCCTTGGCGTCGGCGCTAGCAAAAAGAAAACGCCCCCGATTGGGGGCGTGTTCTTTTTGTTGGTGCGGACGAAAGGACTTGAACCTTCACGATATCGCTATCACAAGCTCCTTAGGCTTGCGTGTCTGCCGATTCCACCACGTCCGCGTGACAACGGTACTATTATACCTAAAGTGGAAGCAGTTGTCAAGGGGTTTTTCAAAAAAAATTAAAATATTTTTTTGTTTTTTTGAAATTAAAAGCTTTGGGGCAAAAACACGCTCTCTTGCGGGATTTTTTGAAGGTCAAAAAGCGGTAAGAGCTCCTTTGCGCTGATGGGCTCGGGGCGAGCGAGGAGCCCGAGGGCTGCCGCGAGTGCGCCGATAACGGGCTCGGGAGAGTGGTATTTGGCACGCACGGTTTCCATACAGCCGTCGCCGTCACGCTTCGAGAGGCGTCTGCCCTCGGCATCCACCAAAAGCGGAATATGAATATAATTTGGCGTTGGGAGCCCAAGTGTCTGCTGCAAAAAGATCTGCCTTGGGGTACTGAACAAAAGATCCCTACCGCGCACAACCTCGGTAACGCCCGAAAGCGCATCATCGACAACGACAGCAAGCTGATAGGCAAACACACCGTCTGCGCGGCGCACTACAAAATCCGAGCAATCGCGCGGCAAATATTCCTCGTAAGCCCCCGCAAGCAGGTCGGTAAAGCCAATCGTTTCATCGGGCACCATCACACGGTAGGAGGGGCGCTTGCCTGCGGGCGGCGCTTCCCCGCGCTGTTGGCGCAAAAGGCACTTGCGGTTATAGATCGGCGTATTATCCGACAAATGCGGCGCTGTGGTGGCGTGTAGCTCGGCGCGGGAGCAATAGCAGGGGTAGATCAGTCCCGCGCGCTCCAGCGCTTCAAAATAGCGCAAATAGACTTCCTCGCGCTGCGATTGATAAAGAACCTCACCGTCAAAATCAAGCCCGAGCCACGCAAGATCATCCAGCATCAGGCGTGTATTTTCACCCATCGGGCAACGCGCGGCATCAAGATCCTCCACGCGCAAGAGTATTTTGCCGCCTCTTGACCTTGCCGAGAGCCATGCCACCAACGCACACATTAAGTTGCCAAGATGCAGTCGCCCGCTTGGTGTAGGGGCAAAGCGCCCGACGGGCACAGCCCCCTCATTTCCCTTTATCATACATCAATCCTCACTTTTATATAAGCTCCCCTGCCCGTTTACCAAAAAGACGAGCGTGCCGTCAAGGTCGGTGCGGTAAACCGTAGCACCAACCGCCGCAAGCGCGTCGGTGACCTCGCGGTGCGGGAAGCCGTATTCGTTTAGCTTACCGCAACCAATAGCGGCAAGCGCGGGTGTAATAGCATTGAGAAGCGCCTCGCTCGTTGCCGTATTAGAGCCGTGATGCCCTACCTTTAAAAAGTCACAGTCAAGGTATGCGGCATCATAGGTAGCAAGCAGCTCCTCCTCGACCTCTCTTTCGGCATCACCCATCAGCAAAAAGACAAGCCCCTGATACGTAACGCGCAAAATAATGCTATCGTTATTTTGATTTTTGTGGCTTCCGCCCGACAGCAAAACCTCGACATTAGCCGACCCAAGCGTAAAGCTGTCGCCTTTGTTTACCGTTAACAGCTTCTCTGCCCTCTCTCTTGCCGTATCAAGTGCCAGTGTGTATCCGATCTCGTCGCTTTTTGTGTCGGGTATCAGTACACTCCCGACCTCGTAGCGATCCATCACGACACGCGCGTTACCGATATGGTCCTCGTGCGGATGCGTGAGAACAAGATAATCAAGGCGCTCGACACCGCGATAGGAAAGCTCGGCAAGCAGGTTCCGCTCCTCAGTGGCAATGCCCGTGTCGATCAGCATCGTTTGCCCGTCGCACTGCAAAAGCACCGCATCACTTTGCCCCACGTTAAGCATCGCAAGGCAAAACGGCACGTGCTTTCGCTCCCACGCATCAAGCGCTGACATAACGGCGCGAATCGAGATCAAAATCGTCAAAAGGGCAATCACGCTATATGCGATCGCACGGCGAATATACATGCGTCTTAATAGTTTTTCATACGGAACGGTATGTTTCACGCGCCTCACCCCCTTGCTTTCTTTATTTTATCATAAATTGTCGCTTTTGAAAAGAGCGAATACGAAAAATACAGGTACATATATTTAAAGGGGGGTGATGCGGTGAAAATTGAGATCTCGCCCACTTGTATTTTAATGGGACTTGTCCTTCTTCACGGAAACGCCGTTGGCTTTTTGGCAACACTGCTTGCCATGCTCTTTCACGAGGCGGGACACCTTTTGGCGGCACGAATGCTACATATTAAGGTGGAGCGCCTTTCCTTTGATGTCTTTGGCGCGAGGATCACACCGCGCGGTCTTTTTTCCTACAAAAAAGAGGCGGTTCTCGCCGCGGGCGGTCCTGCCGCCTCGCTATTGCTTGGCCTATGGCTTTTACCGCTTGGAGGCGGCTTTCCCACCCCCCTTGCCCTTTCCTCGCTATCCCTTGGCGTTTTTAATCTTTTGCCGATCGACAGCTTTGATGGCGGACGGATCCTGCACGGGATCCTTGCCGGCAAATGCCGCGCGGAGCGCGCCTCAAAAATTCTTGCGCTTACCTCTTACCTCTCGCTTCTTTTCCTGTTTTTGCTTGCCTCGTGCGTGCTTTTGCGCTTTGGTGAAAACCTTGCGATCGCTGTGCTTTGCGCTTACCTGTTTGCACAGATATTTTTACGTGGAAATGAAAAATCGACGGCTCACCTTGTGTAGCCGTCGATTTTTTTAATCAAGTGTCCTTGCGGTTATTATAACGAAATTATTCCCACAAGCGAGCCATGCGCTTGCGGCGCGCTCTGCCGCGCACGGTGAAATAAACACCGCCGCCAACCACAGCTGCCAACACTGCCCCCGCCATCACGATAATAGATACGTTGATGGGGCTTTCGATCTTCAATTCCTCCCAAAGGGAGTTAAGCATCATAAGCTGATCCTCGGGCAGATTCTCGTAAAACTCCGTGGCAACGCTCTCGGTGCCGTAAAGGATCTCCATTGCATCCTCATGGATCTCCTCCATGGCGGCAATATAATCCTCGTTTTCATAAACAAGGCGATTGGGCGAGGCGTAGCAAATATACTCTGCGTTGGCGATCGCCGCCTCCTCGGAGAGCATAAAGTTGATATACGCCTCCGCGATCTCGGGATTTTGACTGCTTGCGGGCACGCACATAGCGTCCACAAAGATATTGGTCGCCTCTCCCTTGGGATAAGCGAAGGCAAGCTCGTCGTTATCGTCATACATGGTAAAGAAATCGCCTGCGTAATAAGGCGCAATGGCGGCAGAGCCGCTTTGCATCTTGTTAAAGATCTCGTCCATGACGTAGCCCTGCACGATCTCCTTTTGCGCGAGCAGCTCGGCAAGCGCCGCCTGCCACTCTGCCTCATTCGTGGTATTGACGCTGTAGCCAAGCTTGAAAAGCGCGGTGGCGAACGCGTCACGGGCGTTGTTGAACTGCAGGATATTGCCCTTGTACTTCTCGTTCCACATAATACCCCACGAACCGAGGTCCTCCTCGTCTACCATGGTGGTATTATAAATGATACCGACCGTACCGTAGGTATAGGGCACGGAATACGCCGCATCCTTGTCGTAATAGGGCGCATTTCCCCCGAAAAGGAGCTCGTTGTTAATATACTGCACATTCGGGATATTCTCGAAATTGAGGGGGCGAAGCAATCCCTCGTCGATCATGCGCGCGATCATATAATCCGACGGGATCACGATGTCGTAATTGGCGGCACCGCTGCTTAATTTCGCGTACATATCCTCGTTGGAGGAATAGGTCGAATAATTGACCTCCACGCGCTTGCCGTAGGTTTCAAAATACCACTCCTCAAAGGCGGCGTTGACGTCAAGCGAGTCCTCCGTGCCGTCAGAGATGTATTCACCCCAGTTATACACGTAAAGGGTAACGACCTCTCCCCCTCCCTCACCGCATGAGGTAAAGGAAAAGAGTGCAAGCGAGAGGAAAAGCAGGAGGAATAAAACCGCAAAAATGCTTCTTGTTTTCATTTTGCACCCTCCTTTTTGCGTTTGCTGCCGATATTACCCGCAAAGTTCACAATAAGCAACAGCGCGAGAATCGTGACAATGATCAGCGTACAAAGCGCGTACATGCTGTATTTGACGTTATGCGCCGTTTGGTTGTAAATATAGAGCGGCAGGGTCTGGAAATCGGGTGAGCTGACGAAATGGCTGATCACGAAATCGTCAAGCGAGAGCGTAAACGCCATCACAAAGCCGGAAAGCACACCGGGGATCACGGCAGGCAGCTCGATCTTGAAAAAGCTCTGCCAAGGCGTGCAGCCAAGGTCAAGTGCCGCCTCGCGCAGGGTCTTGTCAAACTGACGGAAGCGCGGCAGGACCGATAGGATCACGTAAGGCAAGCTAAAGGTAGTATGCGCGATCAGCATCGTCCATTTGCCAAGAATGTCAGATATGCCAACGATTCCCGCCACAGCAACGAACAAAAGCATCATAGAAACGCCCGTCACGATATCGGGATTCATCATCGGGATATTCGTCAGGGACGAGATCGCGCCCTTGACGTAGCGGTTGCGCATACGGTCAAGCCCCAGCGCCGCAAAGGTACCGATAACGGTTGCGAGCAATGCCGAGGAAACGGCAAGGAAAAACGAATTTTTCAACGACTGAAGTGCCACGCTGTCACGGAAGAGCTCTCCGTACCAGCGAAACGACACACCCGTAAATTCAGAAAGCGTTCCACCCTCGTTAAAGGAAAAGAACACCAGCACCAAAATGGGTGCGTAAAGCAAGGCGAAGATCAGCCACAAATATGCACGGGAAAGAATTTTCATACGATCATTCCCTCCTCGTCGTCATCGGAAAAGCGGTTCATAACGGCAATGGAAATGAGAATGAGGATCATCATCACCAGCGAGATCGCCGCACCGACGTGATAGGTAGAGGGGTACTTGAACTGACGCTCAATAGTATCACCAATAAGGTCAAAGTTACCGCCGCCAAGCTTTTGCGAAATGTAGAAGGTGGAGATCGAGGGCACGAAAACCATCGTCACACCGGAAATGATACCGGGAACCGTCAGCGGCAGCATAACGCGGAACATCGTCTGCATACCGTTACAGCCAAGGTCTGCCGCCGCCTCAAGGTATCTGCGGTCAACCTTACAGATCGAGGTGTAGATCGGCAAGACCATGTAGGGCAAAAAGTCGTAGACCATGCCAAGGATCACGGCACCGCCTGTGCCGATCATTTTGATCGGCTCACCGCCAAGGCTCATAATAAAGGAGTTGATCAGACCGCCGTTATCCAAGAGGGTCATCAGCGAATAGGTACGGATAAGCAGGCTGATCCACATCGGGAGCATCAGCATGACAGTTAAAAGCTTTTGTGTGGAGGGCTTTGCGCGCGCCATCACAAACGCCAAGGGATAACCGATCAAGAGGCAAATTGCGGTTGCCACCAGGGCAAAGCAAATGGAAAGAAAGAAAATATGCGAGTAGGACGAGAGCATTTCAACGTTGGAAAAGCTAAACTCCCCTCTTGGATCGGTAAAGGCAAAATAAAGCACAAACAATAACGGCGCCACGATAAACAGCACTACCCACACCGAATGGGGTACTACCGCTACGCGCTCCATAATTGACCGTGTTTGCTTCATTCCTCACTTACCTCCTCACCATTCTCCTGCAGGGGGTCGGAGAGATGCTCCATTTCCTCTGAAAACGTCGAATAGTCACCAAACATACCCGAATACTCGGATTTTCTCATCACGTGAATGGCATCGGGCTCAATGTAAAGACCGATCTCCTGCTCGGGTGCTACGAAATCCGAGGTTTCGATCATCCATTTAAAGCCACCAATGTCAACAATGATCTCGTAATAATCGCCCTTGAAGGCCACACCCGACACAACGCCGGCAAGCATTCCCTTCTCCTTTGCGACCACGTACACGTCCTCGGGACGGATAACGATGTCAACCTGCTCGTTCTTCTCAAAGCCGCCGTCCACGCAGTCAAAGGTGTGCCCCGCAAATCGTGCCTTGTTATCAGAGAGCATCACACCGTCAAGAATGTTCGATTCGCCGATAAAGTCGGCAACGAAGGCATTGACAGGCTCATTATAAATATCGGTAGGCGTGCCGATCTGCTGGATCTTACCGTTTGCCATAACGACAACGGTATCCGACATAGAAAGCGCCTCCTCCTGGTCGTGCGTAACGTAAATAAAGGTAATGCCCGTTTGATTTTGAATGCGCTTAAGCTCGTTTTGCATATCCTTGCGCAGCTTCAGGTCAAGCGCGCCAAGCGGCTCGTCAAGGAGCAAAACGCGCGGACGGTTGATGAGCGCACGCGCAATCGCCACGCGCTGCTGCTGACCGCCCGAAAGTGTGGCGGGCTTGCGGTTTTCAAAGCCCTTAAGACCCGTCATGGTGAGCATTTCGCGCACGCGCACAAGAATTTCCTCCTCGGGCACCTTCTTCAGGCGCAGACCGAAGGCAACGTTATCGTAAACGTTCAGATGCGGAAAGAGCGCGTATTTCTGGAAAACGGTGTTGATCTGACGCTTATAGGGGGGCACGTCGTTGATACGCGCACCGTCAAAAATGACGTCGCCCTCATCGGGCGTTTCAAAGCCGCCAATAATGCGGAGCGTGGTCGTTTTGCCGCATCCCGAGGGACCAAGCAGTGTGATAAATTCCTTATCGTGAATGTCAAGATCGATGCCGCAAAGCACCTGCTCGCCATCAAAAGATTTACTGATTGAGTGAAGTTCGATCAGCTTGTTGTTCATCCTTCAAAATTCTCCTTTAAAACGATTCGGAATGGCACTCGCAAAGCCGAACTTTGCGACAGTAACCCATATTATAAGCGTATTGTATCAAAAATGTATGCAAAATGCAATAGCTTTTGCAAAAATAATCGCAATTAATCGCAATCTGCCGTAATTTGCCCGAATAAATCCGCCTTTTCCTCAATTAAAGGCGAAAAAACTCTCTGTTCCTCCCAAAATCTTGCAAATTCTTTGAAATCCTCACTTTTCATCCGCTGACCGCTCACATTTTCTTTGCCACATCCGCAGCTCCGCCAAAAGAAGCTAAACGCTCAAGCCATCTTGCTAAATATCACAAACATTTGAGAGTAATATTTCATCTTTTTATTAAACTTTTTAAATAATTTTATATTTTGCATTGTCAACACAAGTGTTTATATGTTATGATTTAATTATGACAATCATATTGTCCCGAATAAAACCAAAAAAAGGAGTAAAACCATGAGAAAATTTCTGCAAATTTCTTTGTTCGTTCTTCTCCTCGTGCTGACGATCGGCTCCATGACGCTGATCGCCGCAGCTGCCGAAACCACCGAGGGTGCCGCTGATGCCTATTGGAAGCTCGAGCAAGGCTCAACCATCAAATACTTCCCCACACTTGACGAGGCGATTGACGCGATCACGGCAGACGGCGCGACCGTCACTCTGCAAAAGGATGCCGCGCAAACCGCTCCCTCGCTTGACGTCGCGTACACCTATACGATCGACGGTAACGGCAAGACGTTGACCTCTACTCCTTATAAGCACAACGCCTCGGGCGGCACCGCAAACAACACGCTTTTCCACATCTGTAACGGAAAGCCGACGGTCAAGAATCTCACCCTGAAGCCCGCAAGCAAGCCCAGCACCATTATTTACATTCAAAACGCCAACGGATCAGATGCTGCCTCTGTTGCCTTGACCAATATCACTCTTGAAAATATCATTTTTAACCAGGCGGCCGATGCCTCGACCCACGGCATTATCCTCAATCAACCCGCAACCCTAACCATTCAGGGCGCAAGCACTCACATTGAAGGCGTCAGCAACGACGCTGTTCGTGTGCAAGAAAATGCACTGCGCTCAGTCATCACGATCAACGACGGAACCTTCAAGCCCTCTGCCGTCATTGCGCGTTCCCTGACCTCGGGCGTAAAATTCATCATCAACGGCGGTAATTTTACTACCGGCAACTTCCTCATTTATTTTGAAAAGGCAGGTACTGCCGGCAGGCGCTCCTCCGTTACCGTCAACGGCGGCTCGTTTCACTTTACCAACGCCACAAGCAAGATCCTGTTTAACATGAAGGGAAATTATACCGACGTCATTTTCCCCACCGGTAGCAAAGCCGTTGTTTGGGCGAATGCCTCCACAAACATTTTCGGCATGACGGCGGGAAACAACTCCTCGCTCACACTTGCAGGCGGCATCTTCGTACTCGGCACTGCAACGCAATTTATCGACGGCAAGGTGCCAACGACCATGAACGCCGCAACCGTTCTTTTCACCGCAACCGATGCCAACGGTGAATTCTCCGTTGACCCCAACACCAAATTCACCGTAAACAACAGCACCCCCAAGATCAAATTTGGCGGCGCGCTTTACAATTTTTATATGTGCACCTCCACAAACGCAAGCGCCGATATCGTAACAGAGGACACAACGGGCGCATCGATCCGGTTTGGCGAAACCGATGCAACCAGCGGCATCCGCTTCACCTCTCACCTCTCCGAGAGCATCATTACTCTTGCAAAAGCGACGCTTAACGAGGGCAAGACGGTTTCCTACGGCACGCTGATCGCCCCCGCCGATTACGTGGCGGCAGCGGGTGCCTTTACGAGGGAGGCGCTTGACGCCAAATTCGGCTCCGTGAACGGCATCAAGGGCGGCAAGAGCATTTATGCCGACGTGCCCGCAGTCAATTCCCTGCGCGATAACGATTTTGACGGTGTGTATGAATCCTTCAGTGCGGCACTTCTTAACATTAAAGCAGAAAACATATCCCGCCCCTTCGCGGCAGTTGCCTACGTCGTGATTGACGGCATTACCTATTACAGCTCCTACAACACAGCCGATCGCGCACGCAGCATCAGACAGATCGCGTTTGAGCTGATCGACGATCAAGAGCTGCTCGGCACTCTCACCGAGCAAGAAATTGCCCTGCTCACCAAATACACCACCAACACCGTGGCAAATCCCGTGCTGCGTCAAGCGGGCGGCGACCCGTGGGTGATCGAGCACGAGGGACAATATTACTACTGCTTCTCCATGGGAAACGGTGTAGCGGTCAGCAGGATCGAGGGGCTTGACAAGATCACCCCGGAGGGTGGCAGTGTCGTTTACACCGCGCCCTCGGTTACGGCATATTCCGCCGAATATTGGGCACCCGAGCTTCACTATATCAATGGATCGTGGTATATCTACGTTGCCGCTGACGACGGCATGAACGCAACGCACCGTATGTACGTTCTTAAGGGCACGACGCAAAACCCTTGTGACCCATTTGAAATGGTTGGAAAGATCACTGATCCCACGGATAAATGGGCAATCGACGGAACGGTTCTTGAGCATAAGGGAGAGATGTACTTCATTTGGTCGGGTTGGAAGGGCGACCAAAATGGCGTGCAAAACCTTTATATTGCGCATATGAGCGATCCCTGCACCATTGACAGCGAGCGCGTGTTGATCTCAACCCCCACCTACGATTGGGAAAAGAAGGGATATAACGGAGCGGTGGGATGGCCCACCGTTAATGAGGGCGCTACCGTCCTCAAGCACGGGGATGATATTTTCCTTGTTTATTCCGCCAGCGGAAGCTGGGATGACGATTATTGCATGGGGCTTCTCACGCTGATCGGCGACGATCCTATGAATCCCGAGCACTGGAAAAAAGCAGAAGAGCCCGTGTTTAAAAAGCAAGAGGGCGTCGCCTACGGTCCCGGGCATTGCTCCTTTGCACCTGCGGCAGACGGCAGCATTTGGATGATCTATCACGCAAATCTTGTATCCCACTCGGGGGCAAGCGGTCGCTCGATATGGATCGCCCCTGTCGAGTTTGCGCAGGATGGCACACCCATCTTCGGCAAGCCCTCAACAACCGTTCAATTACCAGTACCTAAATAAATGTTATTTCTCTTAATTTAGGAGAATATTTAATATGTCGCGATCCGCTTAAATCATGATTTGGATATTTACACTTGACTATGATGTGAAACTATGTTACAATTTAATACAATCTTTTATTATATTAATACAAGGAGAAGAACTATGAAACAAACGTATGAAGCACCTGTATCCGCGGTAACTTATTTTAAGGCGCAGGATATCATTACCTCGTCGATCGACTCGGCAGAGGATGGCTTTGATGGCGACATCGTAGACCTCAGCCCCGTGGGCTAACGCGGGCAAAAGCAATTTTCAACAGCAAATCCCAACAGCGACTCTAAAAACTCAAAAATTTTAGGAGAACACAACTTATGAAAAAGCAAATGAAGCTTATTTTGTTTGCCTTGCTTGTAGTCCTTTTGGTTGTAACGCTCGCGATCTGCGTGTCTGCCGCTGCAACGACCGAGGGCGCGGACGATGCGTTTTACAGCGCCGAGACCGCAGACGGCACGGCTTACTACCCGACACTTCTTGAGGCTGTTGCCGCAGTCAAGGACGGCGGTGCGATCACCGTTCTCAAGGACGCGACCGAGGCAGGTGGCGTTAATCTTGAGCGACAAGGCCTTACCTATACCATTACCGGCGGTAAGGACACACGCAGGACCATTACCTTTACGGGCGGCTCCACAGACAATTATATGATCTATCACGGCAAGACTGCCGACGACAAGAAGCATAACGGCAACGTCACCATTGAAAATATCACCCTTTCCTCCTCCGATACGTGGCGCGCCGTGATCTACGCAACGGGCGATGCCGACGGCGGCAGCCAAAACATCAGCACCCTGACGCTGCGCAACGTTCGCTATACAATAAGCAGTCTTTACGGCATCTGGCTCCACCAAGCCGACCACATTGTAGTGGAGGGTGAAGATACCTATATGGAAAATACGTATGCAGCCACGAAATTCGGCACGGGACACCAAGTTTTCCGTTCCAACGGCGGTGCGGACAATTCTTCACTCACCGTCACTGCGGGCACCTTGATCGGTGACATTTATTTCCAAAGCAAATCTAACCTGAAATTCAGCGATTGCAGCATCACGGGCTTTATTTACAACACCACCGGCGCTGCCACGGTTTCTTTTGATAATGTTGATTTTACGGGCTATTTCAGAAACAATGTTGCCAACACGGCATATAGCATTAAAAATTCAGACATAACTCTCAAGGGCGACGAATTTTACTCGACCTATCTCTTCTCTCTTGTAAAATTGCCCAAATCCGTGACCATCACAGGCACAGATATAACCATTACGGGTGAGAGTAAGGCACTGTGCGGCAATTCCTCCCCCTCGATCTTTCACCTCACCGACGTTTCCCTCGCACTGAGCGGCGGTGCAGTTGCACCTGACGCCACTCTTTTCGGTACCTTCACAGGGGTGAGCGCCACAATTGCCGACAAAGCGGCATTTATACTTTCCTTTGCAGGCACGTACAGCATCGCCACCAAGGCGGACCTGATCGCCACCATTAAAGAAAGCGGCGCCTTTGCTTATATTTCTTCCATCCCCCAAGCGTGGCACACCGTCACCATGAACAACGATGACCTCAAGATCACCCTTTCGGGCGAGGCGCTTGTACAGCAGAGCAGCGAAGCTCCCATCATCACGGCAACGGCAGGCACGCTGATCGCGATTGAGAAGGGTGCGGCCACCTATACCGAGGGCACGCATTTCTTCTCGACTGTTATTGAGGGCACCACCTATTATTACGCAACGCTTGACGACGTGCTCTCCGAGGTCGTCAACGACGGCACGATCACGTTGCTTCAAAGCATGACGATCGACTCCCCCACCCTTTCCGTGAGCAAAACCTACACCATTGACGGTGCGGGTAACACCTTGACCATCACCCCCGCCAACTACAAGCCCGGCAGCACAACCTATACGGGACTGATCCATATCACCGCAGGCAAGATCACCTTGAAGAACATCACCGTTGCCGCAACGGCAAGCTCCGCACAGATCCTCGTGCTTTTCACTAACGCAACGGGCAAGGCAGAAAACCTTCATCTCACGCTTGAGGATGTGGTGATTGAAACCCAAAACACGTACGGTCTTTGGCTGTTTGACGAGGCAACCCTTACCATCAAGGGCAAAAACACCAAGATCCAAGGCGGCACCACCGACCTTATTCGCATACAATCCTCCGCGGGCGCTTCGGTGGTCAGCATAGAGAACGGCACGTTCACCATTCCCTCCTGCGGCATCAAATTCCGCGGCTCGGGTGCCAGTGCAACGATTTCGGGCGGCACCTTCACAACAAGCGGAAGGTTTGTTTATATGGAGGGCGGCTCCAACTCCACCGTTACCATCAGCGGCGGCACCATTTCTTACGTAGGAACAGGCGGTCACCAGCTGTTCCACTCCTATCATGAGAAAAACAGCTTCATCTTCCCCGCAGGCGGTAACGCCGTGATCAACGCGGGAGCAGCGAAGGCAATTTTCGTTTTCAACAAAAGCGGCGACTATACGTCCGACAATTTCACGCTCAACGTACAAAGCGGCACCTTCGACGGCGCGCAGTGCTGGGTATTTGCCAAGCATAGCGGCAATATTACCGTTGGCGGCACGGCACACTTCAAAGACACGAACAACGTCCTTGATCCTGCCACATCGATCGATTCCAGCAGATGGATCGGTGCCTTCAGTCTGAACGGTGCAAACGGTACCATCACCATGACCATAACCGGTGGCATCATTGAAACAAGCACAAAGGCAAGCAAGCCCTGTGCCATTTATGCCGAATACGCCACCATTAACATTACCGGCGGCACCATCAAGGGCTCCAACAACGTCATTCGCATGGGCAACGGCGCCTCCACCATCAACATTTCCGGCGGTACGCTCACCAACATCGGCTCCGGCAATCAGCTGATTCGCATCAATACCTCCAGTGCCGTTTGCACCATCAACATTAAGACGGGTGCCAACCTCGTTCAAAGCCAAAACAAACCCGTCGTTCACGTGCAGGCAGGTGTCGGCATCATCAACATGACGGGCGGCACGGTCACCGCAAACGGCTCTGCCTCCCCCTTCTCTATCGCGACAGGCAGCAGTTCTGAGCTGAACATCAGCGGCGGCACTGTTATCACAAACGCCACCCCCATTCTGGCAGATACAGGCAAGCACGTGAGCATTACGGGCGGTCTTTTCGTTCTGAAGGGCGCCACCAACACACTCGTTTCCAAGACGGACGGCACGGCTGCCGACGTGGCGATCACGGTATCGGACGTTATGGCTCTGATCACGCACAAGACCAAGCTTGATTTCGGCAACGGCACGACCAAGACCATTGATGAGGGCGCTCCCTCCACGAGATTTGCGGGCACCGCTTATTATCTTTACATGGAAACCGATAGCAATGCCGACGAGGATATCGTCACCGCCGAAACCTCGGGCGGCTCGCTCTACCTTGGCGGCAATGGCACCGAGGGCGGTATTCGCTTTGTGTCCTACCTCTCCGAAAGCGCCATCGCGCTCGCCAAGGCAGCACTTAACGAAGGAAAATCCGTTTCCTACGGCACGCTGATCGCTCCTGCCGATTACGTAGCGGCAGTTCGCGCCTTTACCAAGGATGCCCTTTCCAAGCTGATCGCACCTGCAGGAAAGGTTTCTTACGTTGATGTTCCCGCCATCAATTCCTTGCGCGACAGTAACGGTGACGGCGTGTATGAATCCTTCTCCGCCGTGCTTACAAACATCAAGGAAGAAAACTACTCCCGTGAGTTTGCGGCAGTTGCGTACATCGTCATTGACGGTGTGACCTACTACGGCTCTTATGATACCGTTGACAACGCGCGCTCCCTTGCACAGATCGCCGCTTCCCTGCTTGCGGCCGGCACCTACGAGGGCAACGACGACGTAACGGCACTGCTTGAGATCTATGCTGCCGCAAAGGACAGCGACCGCCCCGGCTTCCACCCCGATTATACCGAAAACGAGATCGAGCGTCTTGACCCCTCTCGTGAATATACGGTCCTCTTTATCGGTAACAGCTACACGATTTTCAACGACCTCGGCGGCACGCTCTTCCCCGCTATCTCGACCAGCGCAGGATATAATATCAAGACCGTAAAGGCGATCAAGAGCAGCTGGTATCTCATTGACTCCGCCAATCCCGAGGACTCAAACGGCGTTAAGGTACACGCCGCACTTGCAAGCTACGACTTTGACTTTATCATTGCGCAAGAGCAAAGCACCTGCTCGGTCATCAACCCTGCCAAATTCTATGACGGCGTTCGCGCTATCAACGAGCTTGCCATCAAGGAGGGCGCGACCACCATCCTCTACGGCACGTGGGGACGCAAAGCGGGACACTCCTTCCTCGCCTCCAACAATCTCACGACCGAGCAAATGATGTGGAAGATCGCCGCCGCTTACGCCGCCATCGGTGAAGAGCTCGGCCTTGACGTCGGTAACGTCGGCATGGCATTCTTTGACGTTTACGCCAACAACCCCGACATTGAGCTTTACGATCCCGATAAGACCCATCCCTCCTATGCGGGCTCCTTCCTTGCCGCAATGACCCTGTTTGCAAGAATGACGGGTGTTGACCCCACCACGATTCCCTACAACGGCGACGGCACCATCACCGCCGAGGTCGCAGCCATCCTGAAGGAGGCGGCACGCAAGGCAGTGTTTGAAACCCCCGTAATCCCCGACTCCTACAAGACCTCCTCGATCGGCGTATCAATACCCAAGAGCGTTGACGTCTCGAAGATGGAAAATCTGACCACCGCCCCCACCTCCCCGATCATTTCGATCAACGGCTCAAGCTACACGGGTATCACGGGCACGAAGGGTCAGGTTGCCTCCACCGAAAGCTCTACCACGGGTCTTACCGACGCGCAAAAGGCAGATATCGCCGATATTGGCTACGGTATCTCGGTCATTGGTATTGAAAAAATGGCTGATGGATATCCGGGCTCGGTCGGCAACCTCATCAACGGCTATTGGTCGTCGGGCACGAACAGCTCTCGCTTTACGTTTGATGATAACAACTACAACATTGAGGGCGACGTTGATTCATCCTCGCTTTACACCTGTCTGATCACGCTCAATTTCGGCTCCGTGTATGCCTTTGATGCCATCGGCTTCTGCTCGGGTGACATGAACGGCTTTGCGGGCGCCGCCGAGGTATACGTCAGCGACGACGGCGTAAACTGGACGCGCGTTCCCACAGCATGCTGGGATAAGGTCTACGGAAGCACCATTTCCGACTGTGGCAACGATCCCCTTGACTCAAGCGGAAAGGCAGCGGGCAAAACCTGCCTGTTTAGCATGGAGGGCTTCAGCGGTCAATATATCCGCATGGGTATCGTGATCGGCAGAAACGACAATCCCCAATACTACAACACCCTCAGCACACGTGAGCTTGTTGTGTACGGCAATCAGCTCACTGTCAACCCCTAAAAAACAAAAAATTCAAAGGGGACAACCGCCTTGGCGGTTGTCCCCTTTTCCTTTATAGCAATAATACTTGGCATTTTTAAATCGTGATCACCGCCAACGCGGTGGCGGCACCTCATCTGTCCTTTACTGCGCGTTTTGCAAAATGCGGTTTTAAAACCGCAAGGTGCATTTTGGAAAACACGTAAGAACTGTAGGGACCGGCGTCCTCGACGGTCCGAGATCCACGATTCGCCTTGTGACAGCATATTATCACATAAAACATTATGTGCCTATGCCAATTTTAAGGATTGGAAATGCGGACCGTCGAGGACGCCGGTCCCTACAGATGGATCACGATGCCGCTTATATCTTTCCCTTTTATAAAGAAGGAGCCGCAGAATATCTGCGGCTCCCCTTTATTTTTTATTGTGCATCAAGAAATTATCGATCCTTGATCGCATCAACAGGCTTTTTCCTCGCGATACTGCGAACGGGCAGGAAGCTTGCAAGGAAGGCTACCACCACACTGATAGCAAACATCAGAAGGATCTGAATGATGCCGAACGACAAAAGCGTGATGTTGATGCCGGAATCTCTCATATAATCGTTGAGGAAGAACACAACGACAATAGAAGCGATCGACGCGAGCACAAAGTTGATCAGCGCAATGATGAACGCCTCGCTGAAGAAGATCTTAAAGACGTCGGAAGAACGGGCACCTACCGCACGCAGGATACCGATCTCGCGCTTCTTGTAAGAAATCGAGGTCGAAATGAAGTTCATCAACAAGAACGAGGAGAAGACAGCAAGCGCAAGGCCGACCCAAACAAAGACCTGCGAGAGCACCTCGATCATCTCATTGAAGCTACCGAGCGTATACATAACGGCATTTTGCATTTCAAAGAGGTAGTCAGTAGCTTCGGGATCCGCATAGGAGAACTCCACGAGCTTTCTGATCGCCTCATGATTGTCAGCGGAAATGGGAGCTACGGCAAATGCCCAGATGCCCTGCTCGTGCTCGGCAACATCCTCGGTGTAGGTGGGCTGATCCATGCCGATCATTCCTTTATCCTGCTGCGCTTCATACCACGCAAGATAAGTATCATAGACCTTCTTCGATACGATCGAGCCGCTTGCTTCATCGGAAATGAAGAAGCCCGCAACCGTCATACCCTCAAGGGTCTGATATTCCTTCATCGTGCTTTCACCCGCACCGTACATTTCCTCCTCGAGCTTGAAAATCAAGCCGTTTAGATAGGTGGAGAGGTCGCTCGCGGTAGTATTTGTCGCCGTCATCCACACCACGACTGCATAGGCGTTTACCTCCGCGCTCGAAAGCTCAAAGCGGTTGGCATACTGCATATAGAACCAGCTACCTTGACCGATAATACTATACATACGCTGATCGTCGGTCATACCGTTCCACTCGGAGGGCTGGATCATATTATTCTTATCACGGTTGAGGAACCACTGCACGAAATCGCTTTCCTGCTGGCTTAATTTGTGATACTCGTTATTGATGACAAAATTGGTAACAAGCATTTTGACAACGGCTTCCTTTACGGTATCAAAACGGAGCTCGCCGTAACGAATAAGGTCCGCCAGCGCTTGCACACCCTGCGCCGTCACATTCTGAACAAGAGGCATTCCGAACATCTGAAGGATCGCGGTCTGAATCGTCGGCTCCCCGTAAAACTCCTCTTGCGTACCGGAATAACACTCCAACGCCAAATCAAGGCGATTGCGTTGATTCTGAACTCCTTCATTATACGCAGCAGTATTATTGATCAATGCCAGCACCGCGGCATCGAATGCGGTATAATCAATTTGCAATTCTTTGCTGTTAAAAATGGAGTTAATGCTTTCAAGCGGAAGAAGGATCTCGTTTTCCTCAAGCGTCGTCTTACCGTTAGTGAACCACATGATCTGATTCTCGAGCTTGGAAAGAGCAGAAGACGAGCTAACACTGCTATAGCTGGTTAAATACTCGGGGTTATCACCCTCGATCGCAGCGGGCTTGTAGATGAGGAATCTAAGGCCACTGTTCATGCCGCTCATATAACGGTTAAAGTCTTCGCTCTCGGGACCGTAATAATTCTTCGACATATGCTCGGACATATCGTCAATATCATCCTTCATGGCAAAGCCGAGAGCGTGGAAGCCGTAATCGCGCTCATACTTGATCTCATTTGTGAGGAACATATCGATCAGTGACGCATCCTGCTGCACGCCCGACTGCTGTTGCTGCTGAAGGGTGGTCTCATCCACAGGCATAAGGTTGGCGTAACGGTCGTAATTGAACTGCGTATCGATCACACCAACGATCTTGAACTTGAAGTTACTTCCTTCACCGAGGTGATTATAACCGATCCTGCTGATGGTAAAGGTCTTGCCGATGATATCGTTCGGGGTAGCAAGATTCTCTGGCTTGATCTCAACGCCGTCGGAAATAAAGCCGTATTGCTTGAACTGACGGTACATAAAGTCGGTAATGGCGATC
The DNA here is from genome assembly GCA_045657225.1 of Eubacteriales bacterium. GTDB lineage: Bacteria > Bacillota > Clostridia > Oscillospirales > CAG-272 > Firm-07. The sequence continues at coordinate 17,974 of JAZOSR010000090.1, forward strand.
TCACCTGCCTTGGTGGGCAATGCACCCGTTACCGTATATTCTGCGGGAAGCACGATCGATTTCACGTCAACAAAGCCCGAAAGCTTGCCGTTATATACCGTATTGCTCGAATAATTGAGAAGCATTTCGGTAATATCAAAGCCGTTATCGCTGCTCCATTTATCGTTTTGCGCCTTACCGGTAAAGACAGGGACGAACTCAAGACCCGTTTCCTGCTTAAGCCACGCAATATCGTCCTCATTCAGGCCGTGACCGTCATGAGAGGTATAGCTGTCTCCGTCGTCCCACGTGGTGGTGCGGCGCACGCCGAGCGTGACGGCAGCGGAGCGGATCTGACTATCGATAATAGAGCTGGTAGCCGCCTCGATCTTCTCGTAAGCCGCAAGGCTGCTCGAAAGGCCGAACATAGCAAAGGAAATGAAGGACAAAAGAATCGTCATAAACAGACGGAACTTCTTGTGCTTAAGACCCGACGAGCCCATCTTGACGGCGTTCTTCATCGGGAGCTTTGAGCGAATGAAGCGTGCATCCTCCTTGGTGTAGGACTTGGTGACGACATCCGCCTCACTCGTACCCTCAAAAACGGTGGTCGCGCCATCCTTTGAGATGCCTGCTGCGGAGCGCAGCTCCTCGTTAACGCGTCCGTCGCCCGAGAGTAGCACGTCGCCCTCGTTTTTGGCGAGGTAGGCGTTGATCATTTCAAGGTCCTTGGCGGTCAGCTTGTAGCCGCTTTCAATGCGCAGAATGTGGTCGTTGATGCGATGCACACCGTCGGACACGCGCTCTGCCTGATGCTCGTGCTTCGTCACGTCCTCAATGATCTTGCCGTCGGCAAGCTCAATGATACGGTCGGCGTAGCGCTCTGCGAAATCGCGGTCGTGCGATACGATAAGAACGAGCTTTTCCTTCGACAGCTCCTTCAAGGTGTCAAAGATCTGCTTGCCCGTGTTGGAGTCAAGCGCGCCCGTCGGCTCGTCCGCCATGATGATCTCGGGCTCCTTAACGAGCGCACGCGCAATGGCAACGCGCTGCTTCTGACCGCCCGACAATTCGTTTGGCTTACGCTTGGCGTAATTAAGTAGGTCAACCTGCGACAAAATGCCGTTTACCGCCTCGTCAGTCGCCTTTTTGCCCTGCAGCTCAAGCGCAAGACCGATATTGGCACCCACGGTAAAGTCGTCAAGGACGTTATACTCCTGGAAGATAAAGCCGATGAAGGTGTTACGGTAGGCGTCAAAATCCGAGCCGCCAAAATCGTTGGAGGATTTGCCCTTAATGATAAATTCTCCGTTATCGTAGCTATCAAGACCACCCATAACGTTAAGAAGCGTGGACTTACCCGAGCCAGACTTACCGAGAATAAAGACCATGCCCCGATCGGGGAAGCTGACGCTGACGTTATCAAGCGCCTTGACCTCCTCACCCGTCTTGGAGCGATAGATCTTTGTTAGATTGCGTATTTCAAGCATATCATATCTCCTTTCGTGATATTGGTTTAATTATATCGTAATATGAAGCAAATTGCAAGATTTTTTTGCGATTTTCCGTGTTTACAGCACAAAAACAGGCAGGATGCGCCAAAAGCGCATCCTGCCGTGTGGGATTGATCAAGCAAAAAAGTTATAAACAGAGTAGCCGAGCAAAATAAGAATGATCACGGGGAGTGCGTAGGTCATATAGTAAGTGATCCAACGCGGCATTTTAATGCCATCTCCCGCGTTCAGCTCCTCACAGAAATTCTTTCTTCCCCAACCGAAGCGCGTCGTGCAGAACAAAACGTATATGACACTGCCGAAGGGTAAGAGGAGATTAGAAACGATAAAGTCCTCCATGTCGATAAAGTCCTTGCCGAACATGACGTCCTTCACGCCACTCCAGACGTTGCAGCCAAGAATTGCGGGCAAGGTCAGGACGAGAAGCAGCCCGATGTTGATCAGCGCGATCGTCGAGCGCTTCAAACTCGTCAGCTCAAGCCAGAAGGACATGATGTTTTCAAATACGGCGATAACGGTGGAGAGCGCCGCAAACATCAAGAAGAGGAAAAAGAGCGAGCCGATGATACGTCCAACAATGGGGCCCATCGAGTTAAAGATACCCGCAAGGGTCGTGAAGAGGAAGCCCGCACCCGCATCTGCCGCCGTGATCTCACCGCCGGGATTGAAGGTAAAGAACGCGGGGAAAATGATAAGGCCCGCGGAAAGCGCCACGAAGGTATCAAGACCCGTAATGGTCAGCGCCTCGCCAAGCAAGGAGCGCTTTTTGTCGATATAGCTGCCGAAAATGGCGATCGAGCCAATACCGACCGAAAGCGTAAAGAACGCCTGACCCATAGCGGCAGTAATGATCTCACCAAGTCGCCCCTCCTTGATCGGCTCAACCGAGGGAACAAGATAAAACTTAAGACCCTCCCCTGCACCGTCCATGGTAAAAGCATAGATCGCAAGTCCGATAATCAGCGTGAAAAGCGCGATCATCATGACCTTGGTAATGCGCTCAACGCCCTTTTGCAGACCAAAGGAGCAAATGAGGAAGCAAACGATAACGATCGCGGCAGTCGTGCCGATCAGAAGCCACGGCTGTGCAAGCACGCCGCCGAAGAAGCTGCCGAGCTCCGCCGTATTGTTGCCAATATCCATCAGGGCTCCACCCGTCAGGTATTGGAAGAAATACACCAGCATCCACCCCGCAATAACGGTATAAAACATCATGAGAAGGTAGTTGCCCGCAATGCCGAGATACTTCATAAGGTGCCACTTTTGACCCGGCTTCTCGAGCTCGTCAAAGGATTTGGCAATACTGCGCTGGCTTGCTCTGCCAACGGCAAGCTCCGCACACATGACGGGAATGCCGAGGATCAGCAAAAACGCAAGATAGATGAGCACGAACAGCGCGCCGCCGTAAGCGCCCGTAATGATCGGGAAGCGGTACACGTTTCCAAGACCGATGGCACAGCCCGCCGAGATCAGCAAAAAGCCGAGGCGAGAGCCGAATTTTTCTCTTTGTTCCATAAAAGACCTTTCCTTACATCGTAATATGCTTATTATAATACACTTTTCAATATTTTTCAATATCAAGCCGCACAAATTATTGGTTTTTCAGCTCACTTTTTCTTTTTGCGGCGCGCATCACGCGAAGGTAGACGAAAATCGCGATCAGCGGGAACAGAGCGCCGATCAGCATACCAAGCTTCATGCCGAGCTGCTCCGCGGTAATTCCCCAACGAAGCGCCGCCGATACTGCCCATTCACTCGCGATCACGCCGTCGGCAACAAGTCCCACCAGCTGGGGTCCCACCGATGCGCCAAAATCTCCTCCTGCCGCCATCATGGCGAAAATGAAAACGCCCGCGTCGGGATAACGCTCCGAGGCTACCAACAGACTCCCCGGCCAGAACATGGAGGTGCAAAATCCCGTCAACGCGCAAGCGATCAGTCCCAATACGGCAACACCCGAAAGCGCCGCCGTCATATAAGAAACCGTCGCGCCGACAGCACCCCAAAAAAGCACCTTGCCAATGCTTTTACCGTACTTGGCATAAAGCGAGCGCCCAAGGCCCAGCATCATCGCAAAGAGCGCGACACCGAAAATATCGCCCCATACCTTATCAATACCAAGCGCGCGCTCGATATATCCCGAGCTCCACTGTGCCATGGTACACTCGGCGGCACCGCCGAGAAAGATCATCAAAACGCAAAACAGCACGCCTCGGTCCTTTAGCATACGAAGCGCACCCGAAGCACGCTCGGGTGTTTTCATAGGCGGGAAATCCGTGCCCCAAAACAAGCAAAATGCCGTCAGCGGGATCAGCACGAACAAGAGCGCCAGATACTGCCACGCTTCGCCGCCAAAGGCGAGCAAAAAGAGCGTGCTGACGATAATAACGCCGACAACGCCCCACGCGTAGATCGAATGGAGTTTGCTCATTTCCCCCTCGGGGTTTTCGGCAGGGATCGCCGCGATCACAGGGCTGATCAACACCTCCACGAAGCCGCTTGACGCCGAAAAAATGAGCGTGCCGATCAACAGTCCAACATATACGTTGTTAGGAAAGATAAGCGGTGCGGCGGCGTAAAAAAGCAAGCCGCTGACAGTCAAAAGAGGCGTGAGCTTCACCGCTTTTTCGATGTTAAAGCGATGCGAAAAGAAGGAAAAAACAAGATCCACGCTAAGCTGGGTGATGAAATTAACGACCACCAAAAGTCCAAGCATCGAATAGGAAATGCCGTAAAGCGAGCGGAAAATGATAAACAGCACGGGTGAAATATTTCCCACCACAGACATCGAAACGTTGGTGGCATAGCAAGCAAATTTTAGTCTTTTATAATTCCCTTTCATACCTCTTACCCCCATATTGGATGCGAAGCGCGGAGTCCCTGCTCGGATATTTCCGATTTTGAGAGCGCCGAGGCAAAATGAACGGTCGACGTTGCCGACTCAAAAGAATATCGCGCGGTGATGCCGCGTTCATTTGCCGCCTTTAAAACGCCCTTAAGCTCGCGCTCGCCATCCTCACTTGCCTTTGTCACGTCAGCATAAAGCACAGGAGTCGTATCCTCCATACCAAAGGCAATTCTGATCTCACTGTCATCGCCCGCTCTGCGCGACACAAAGGAAAGTGCCGTGAGCGCCCCACGCAGAAAATGCGCGTCAAGCGACTTGGCATAAATGGGGCAAGAATTCGGGAATGCGTAAACAAGCGTACAACCGAACAAATTGACGATCTGCTTCGCGAGCGTTGCCGCCGCCATTGTCAGCAGATCATTTTCCGAAAACAACTTAAATTCCTGTAACAGCAAGGGTCGGTAGGCATCAAGCCAAGAAACCGCGTCGCGATAAGAGCCATCAAGGCTCGCCTGCGCCGCGCGAGATGCGGGCGAAAGCGCGATACCGTTTTGCTCTCCCGCGGTATACCAAGCAGGACCCGACAAGATGGCGCGAAGGCTTTTGGGTGGCAGCGCAACCAAATAATTCCCCGTCATACCAAAGAGCGAGCGCAGAATCAAAAAGGGTGTTTCCCTGCTCTGTGCGAGCATTGCCGAGGACGTGCCAAAAACAAGAAAGCGCGACAGCGCCTCGCGTTCACTGTCATCAACGTGACAAGCATCAAAAAAGCTTTTGCCCAACAAGGAGCTGTTATTTTGCGTCGTGCTGATGATCTCGCCTGCCGCATTCAACAAATAATGCTCGTCCTCTGCCGATTTCGTCGGCGACACTCTTTTTGCCGCATCAAGGTCAATATATAAGGCTTCCACCGATCACCGCCTCCCTTCTCATATCAAAATCGCATAAAAAATAAAACCGTATAAATTCCCAAAAACGTGAAAATATAAGAGTACTACCAAAAAAGGAGAATTTGTATGTCAAACATTACCGAAAAAGAGCTCTCTGCCATCAGTGATCTGATGAGTGCCGAGATGACCATGAAGGCAAAATGCACCTTTATGGCGGAAAAAACCACCGACCGTGCCCTTGCAGATTGCTATTTGCAAATGGCAAGACAGCATCAAAAGCATTTAGACGAGCTGTACAGTAATTTAAAATAAGGAGTGCGTATGAATAACGAGCAAAAAAACTTCTCCGATAAGGAGCAGATCACCGATCTCTTATCATCCGAAAAATTTTTGGCAAGCAACTATAACGCCTTTTTGCTGGAATCCGCCACGCCCGAGGTAAGCAGATGCTTATCCGAGCTTCTTGCGGACACGCATAGCATGCAGCAAAAGATCTTTACCGAAATGAGCAGTCGCGGCTGGTATAATACTCCCAAGGCAGACGAAACGAAGATCGCCACCACAAAGCAGCAATTCTCCACCAACGTCACGTATTAAAGAAAAGACCGACAAGCCGCGGCTTGTCGGTCCCTTTTACTCCTTATCGGTATCTGCTTCCTGCGCAGACTCCTCATCTTCGGCAAGCTCTTCTTCGTCGATATCCTCGACATCCTCTTCCTTATCTTCCTTCAAAACAGCGATCTCATCAAAGAGTGCGTCGATCTCGGCAATGACCTGTAGCTTTTGATCCTCGAGATTCTCCTCAATGTGCAGATCCTGATAAACGAGCCTGCCAAGCTCCTCATATTTTTCATCCACACGCATTTCAAGCGACTTGATCTTGACGGAACGGGAAACCGATTGCATGACCTCCCCCGCCTTGTCACCGACCTTAACGGCCGTTCTTTTTGCCTTCTTGCAAAAACGGTTAAAAGCAGACATACGAATACCCACCTTTCAAAAATATCTTTATATACAGTATAGCGCATTTTCGTAAAAATGTAAATAGCTCAAGCAAGAATTTTTCATGAAAAACTCCTTTTTGGTATAGTTGGCGACAAATGGGAGAAAATAAACGCGAGGTGATGATAAATGAACATGAACAGCAAGAATTACGCAAGGTACGTTGAGGCGCGCGCACCGCGCTCCCCTTTGGCAAAAAACTGTCTGTGGGCATTCCTTATCGGCGGTGGGATCTGCCTGTTTGCAGAGGGTCTTATTCAAATCTTTTTTCACGTGTGCAAAATAGCGCGCGAGGAAGGCTCCCTGCTCTCCTCCATCATTTTGGTGCTCATTGCGGTGGTCCTGACTGCGGTGGGGATTTTCCCGCGCATTGCCAAGGTGGCAGGCGGCGGCACGCTCTTACCCATCACGGGATTTGCCAACTCGGTCGCTTCTCCCGCTATTGACAGCCGCGCGGAGGGCTTTGTGCTTGGCGTGGGCGCCAAGATCTTTACGGTAGCAGGTCCTGTTTTGCTCTACGGCACGGCGGCAGGCACGCTTTACGGCTTTATTTATTGGCTGTGCACGATTTTTGTAAAATGACCGAAATTTTTTTGCCATTTACCGCCGTTTTAGGAAAAATAACCCTTGACAGACACGGGCTTTGATGGTATAATGTATGGCGTATCCGCAAAAAACACCATATTGGGATGTCGCCAAGCGGTAAGGCACCAGACTTTGACTCTGGTATTCGTAGGTTCGAATCCTGCCATCCCAGCCAACAATCAAGCCACCCTCCCGGGTGGCTTTTTTGATTGTTGGCTGGGATGGCGCGGATTCGCCTATTGCGTGCATTGCACGCAAGTAGGTTCGCATTCGCCGCTCGAAGATCGACAAGCTCGCTTGTCAGGCGCAGAGCGTGCGAATCTTCGCGCAACGCGCGAATACCCTGCCACTTTTTACGCACTCTCCCTCACCCGACTTTGTCGGGAGCTCCCTCCCGGAGGGAGCCTGTTTGTGCGAAACGGTTGAAATGTTTACAAAGTTGTGGTATAATAAAAACAAGAAAGGCGGTGAACGCATGATCAACAAAAGCATTCCGCACTATCCCTTAACCATGATCAAGGCCGATACAAAAAGCTATCCGCGGTATTCCCTGCCCGATGGATATGAATTTCTTTTTTATCAAAAGGGCGACGAGGCAAGGTGGGCGGAAATCGAGGTAGCGGTCGGACAATTTGAAGATATGGAAAAAGGGCTCCTTCACTTCAACCGCCAATTTATCGATGGCCAAAATCTTAAGCCCGAGGAACGCATGCTGTTTGTGAGGTCGCCCGAGGGCGAATTTGTCGCCACCGCTTCGCTTTGGAACGGCGACTATCTTGGCACGGAATGTCAGCGCATCCACTGGGTGGCGGTGAAGGACGGGCATGCGGGAAAAGGCATTGCCAAGGCACTGCTGACGAAATTGATGGATCTATATAATAACCTCGGATACAAAGACTTTATTTACCTTGTCACAGGCACGCGCAATTTCCCCGCAGTAGCCATTTACCGCAAATTTGGATTTGCGGATTACACGGGACCGCGCTCACTATCCTCAAAGCTCACCGACCGAGAATTCACAGAACAAGCCAAAAAAGCAATCTCGATTATTAACGAGCAGATTGAAAATAAAGGATAAAAATTCTTTTCTTGGGCGAAACAAGTTCGACTCTCACACCGAGCACCAAAACAAAAGCACCCCGACAATCAAGGCAACGCCTTGTATATCATCATTGCGAAAGTGGTATGCACCTGCGGTGATGATATACGCCTGCGGCGATGATATACACGCCGGCGCGTGATGATATACCATTGCTTTCGCAATGGATAAAAAAATCTCGTTCGAAGGAACGAGATTTTTTTACGGTGATCGGTGGTCGTTCCACTGCCCTGCGTGGCAGAATGGAAGCAGCCCTTGGCGGCAACGCCGCCACGCTTTCGCGATCGGGCGGCTTCCTTGTTTCGCACTTTGTTTTTGCAAATTCCTTGCTTTCCCTTGGGCGAAACAAGTTCGACTCTCACACCGAGCACCAAAACAAAAGCACCCCCTGACAAGCAGGGGGTGCTTTTGTTTTGGTGCCGGTGATCGGGGTCGAACCGATACGGTATCGCTACCACTGGATTTTGAGTCCAGCACGTCTGCCAATTCCATCACACCGGCGAACAATGTGTATTATATCACACTCTTTTCCAAAAATCAAGTGCATTTTTAAAATATTTTTCTCTTTGGTCACGAAAAGTCCTCCTTTCATATAATAGAGTAAACCAAGAAAGGAGAAAGCGACATGAACGAACAGCAAATGACAGAAAGCGGCACGGGTTTTCTCGTCGTGCAAACGACTACGGCAAATTCCGCTATCCCGCTGGAGGGGGCACAGGTACGCATTCTTGACAAAGAGGGGGGTAACGTCATTCTTGAGCTGAAAAGCGACCGCAGCGGTAAAACACCGCGCGTTCCTCTCAAAACCGTCCCCCGTTCTGCTTCCCTTAGTGCGGGAAACGCGCTTCCCTACACGCCCTATCACATCGAGGTTTCGCTTGAGGGCTACGGTCCCCTGATCCTCAACAACGTCCCCATTTTTGACGGCATCACCGCCATTCAACAGGCTGACCTTATCCCAACTCCCGACAATCAGTATCCCGACGGATTCTCGCAAAATCGCCCTCAAATTTTCGAGGGGCAAACAAACAGGCTTTGAAAGGAGGAGCTATGCCACAAACACCGATCATTCCCGAAAGCATTACCGTACATCTTGGCAGGCCGGAGGAAAACGCACGAAACGTCACGCTCCCCTTCCTTGATTACGTAGCAAACGTCGCCTCAAGCGAGATCTATCCCACCTGGCCCGAAAGCGCCATTCGCGCCAACATGTACGCGCAGATCTCCTTTGTTCTCAATCGCATCTACACGGAATATTACCGCTCGCGCGGCTATGATTTTGATATTACCAACTCTACCTCCATTGACCAATATTTCGTGGAGGGACGGGATATTTTTGACAACATAAGGCAAATAGCAGGCGAGCTCTTTAACGATTACATTGTACGGCAAGGAAGTGTCGAGCCCCTGTTCGCCACTTATTGCGACGGTGTGGAGGTCACCTGCCGCGGTCTTTCGCAATGGGGGAGCGTTGACCTTGCCGAGCAGGGTCTTTCCCCCTACGAGATCCTTACCTATTATTTCGGTAATGACATCAACATCGTGCAAAATGCGCCAATGGCAGATACTAACGAAAGCGCGCCCGCCGTCGCACTTCGGGTAGGATCGGCAAACGACGACGTGCGCACGCTTCAGCTTCGCCTCAATCGCATTTCGGCAAACTACCCCTCTATCCCCAAAATTGCCGTTGTAGACGGCATTTACGGCACCGATACCGAGGCGGCGGTACGGCGTTTTCAGGAGATCTTTAATCTCACGGCGGACGGCATTGTCGGCAAGTCCACGTGGTATTACGTCCGCCGCATTTATAACGCGGTCAAGCGCCTCAACGACCTTGATTCGGAGGGCGTGACGCTTGAGGAGGTCACACAGCAGTATCCGGGTGTGCTCCGTGAGGGAGATTCGGGCGTGCCCGTGCAAAATCTGCAATATTACCTCAATTATCTCTCCGCATTTTATAACACCATTCCCGCGGTTCCCTTTGACGGCGTGTTTGGCAGTGCGACGCGCGCCGCTGTTGTTGACGCGCAAAACACCTTCGGCTTGCCCGCTGACGGCATTGTCGGTGAGGTGACGTGGAATGCCATTTACCGCGCCTACCTCGGTGCCGTTTCCACCATTCCGCTTGAATACCGCGAGGGGGCGGCGATCCCTTTCCCCGGCGTTATTTTGCGCATTGGCGCCGACTCCGAGGACGTGCGCATTCTCCAGCAATACCTGAATTATATTGCCGAAAGCTACCCCGAGATCCCCACCGTTGACGTGACGGGCTATTTCGGTCCGCGCACGCGCGAAGCGGTCGTTGCCTTTCAAGAGCTTTACGGCTTACCCGTCACGGGCATTGTCGGCGCGATCGTGTGGAGCGCGATCGCCTCGCTGTTTAACGATCTTTCAAGCGGTAACGGGCTTGCCGAGGGGCAATATCCGGGCTTTCCCCTTGGAAATTGAAAGGAGCGCGTATGGCACACATCAATGAGCGTGAAGCAATACTGAATATTCAGCGCTATTTGCGGCAATTATCCTATCATCACGAAAATATCCCCGCACCCGCGCTTGACGGCATTTGGGGCAAGGAAACTGCTGAGGCGGTCCGCGCCTTTCAAAAAGAAGCGGGTCTTGTGGCAAACGGCGTTGTCGATGAGGAAACGTGGGATGCGCTTTACCGCGCTTATCTTGACTCGGTCAACGATAATTCCGCCCCCGTGCCACTCTCACAGTTCCCCCGCATCTCGGAAGGGTATGCCCTGCGTGAGGGTGACGAAAGCTTCCTTGTGCGCCTTATCCAATATGCCCTCGGTGAGCTTGAAACGATCTATGAGGGATTTGATAAGGTAGCACAAACGGGTGTTTACGACGAGGCAACCAAAAGGGCTGTTGCCGATTTTCAAGAAAGGCACAAACTTCCCGTAACGGGTGAGGTTGACCGCGATACGTGGGATGCGCTTGCCACCACCTATAACCGCGAATTTGGCGGATACCAAGCCCAATAAAGTAGCGCCCGTTGAAAAACGGGCGCTTTTAAAAATCAAGAAAAAACGAGGAAATGATGTGCTAATTTAACATAATCGCTTCTAATCGGTTGTGAAAATTTGTATTTGACTTTCTTTGACTTTGACTTTGTTTGACTTTCGCGTTATACTAAAGTCAGCAAAGGTCAAAGAAAGTCAAAGGAGGCACTTATGTTAGCCGATCAAATTGCCAAATTAATTGAAGAAATGTTGGAGGCGGGCGGTGGCACACTTGAGCTGCAGCGCAACGAAATGGCACAAAGCCTTGGTTGCGTACCAAGTCAGATCAGCTACGTGCTGACCTCGCGCTTCACGCCGGAGCGCGGTTACGTCATTGAATCAAGGAGAGGTGGCGGAGGACATATCCGCATCGTGCGCAAGCAGATGCACCGTGACGAGTATCTCATGCACTTTTTCTACGCCATCGGCAATGCCGTAGAGGAAAATGAGGCGCGCGCTTATCTGAAAAACCTGCTTGATAACACAATCATTACCGCGCGTGAAGCAAACATCGTCAGCCACGCCATTTCGGGCGCGGCGCTTGCCGCAGTCCCCCCCGAGCGCCGCACGGTCGTGCGCGCGGAGATCTTACGCCACGTTCTGCTCTCACTCATGTAAGGAGGTCAAAGGAATGAAATGTGAAAAATGCAATCAAAACGAAGCGAGCTTCTTTTTTGAAAAGACCCTAAACGGTCATAAGGAATCCCTGCATCTTTGCCACGCGTGCGCCGAGGCAGAGGGGCTGCTGCAAAAGGCGGGGGGCTTTGGTGACGGATTATTTTCGCCCCTGTTTTCTGGCGTGTTCCCCTCCCTCTTTACCGCGCCCGCCAAAAAGCAAGCCGCCAAGCAATGCTCCGGTTGCGGTGCTACTTGGCAGGAAATTGCGGCTGAGGGAAAGGTCTTTTGTCCGCAGTGCTACACCGACTTTCGCGAGGAGCTTTCGCGCACCGTGCGCTCGATACACGGCAACGTAACGCACACGGGCGAGGTGCCCGCCAAGCTTTCTGCCGTGCAGGAAAAGGAAAATAAAAAAGCGGCGCTGAAAAAGGCGCTGGAGGCGGCAATCGCCGCCGAAAATTTTGAAGAAGCGGCACGTCTGCGTGACGAGATCCGCGCGCTTGACAAATAAGGAGGTATAACAATGGCTTGGTATCAAGTAAAAGGAAACGATAGCGACACCGTTATCTCCTCCCGCATCCGTCTTGCCCGTAACCTTTCGGGCTTTGCCTTTGACAAAAAACTCTCCGTGGAACGCGCAAACGAAATGATCGATCTTGTTTGCAAGGCGCTTGACGGCGAGGGCTTTCTTAAAATCGATATGAGCGAGCTTGATGATCTCCATAAGCAATCCCTTGTAGAGGAGCACCTTATCAGCCGTGAGCTTGCCGCTAAAAAATCTCCCGCCGCGCTCCTGCGCCGTGATGCAGAGAGCCTTTCCCTCATGCTTTCAGAGGAGGATCACATCCGCCTTCAATGTATTCTCCCCGGGCTCGCCCTTCGTGATGCCTACCGCTTTGCACACAAGGTAGACGAGCGCCTTGACGAGCGCCTTGACATTGCGTTTGATGAGCAGCTTGGGTATCTTACGCACTGCCCCACCAATCTCGGCACGGGCATGCGCGCCTCGGTAATGCTCTTTTTGCCCGCACTCACCAAGGGCGGCTATATTCCCTCCCTTACCCATCAGCTTTCAAAGCTGGGGCTTACCGTGCGCGGTCTTTACGGCGAGGGCAGTGCCTCGCACGCCTCGATCTGGCAGATCTCCAATCAGATCACGCTCGGTATCTCCGAGGAGGATATTCTCCGTAAGCTGGAGGATGCGGTAGCCACCATTATCGAAAAGGAGCGTAGTCTGCGCCGTGAGGTGAGCGAAGAGGCGGCAGCACTGCGCGAGGATAAGATCCATCGCGCCGAGGGCATTTTGCGCTATGCCACGCGCCTTTCGACCGAGGAGTTTTTCTCGCTTTACACCGATCTTAAATTAGGCGTGGCGCTCGGCATCATTACCTCGATCGACGACACAACCCTAAACACACTCCTCATCAGCATTCTCCCCGCCACACTCTCGCTTCGTGCCGAGGAAATGCCGAAAAACGCCTTTATGCGCGATGCATACCGCGCAAAATTCATTAAAAACGCATTGGAGGTGAGTAGAAAATGACGAATCGCTTTACCCAAAAGGCACAAAACACCTTAAATAACGCCCTGCGCTTCGCAAAAAGCCTTGGGCACACCTATATCGGCTCGGAGCACCTGCTCCTTGCCCTTGCCACGGAAAACGACAGCGTGGCGGCAAAGCTTTTGCAAAAATACGGCGCCACCCCCGACAAAATCGAGGAGCGCATTAAGGAGCTGACGGGTGTTGGCAGTGAAAGTCAGGTTTCGCCCGCCGACATGACCCCCCGCACCAAAAAGATCATTGAGGGGTCCGCTATGGAAGCAACAAGAGGCGGTCAGAGCTACATTGGCACGGAGCATTTGCTCCTCTCGCTCCTTGGCGAGCGCGATGCCGTGGCGCTCCGCATTTTAGAAAAGCTCGGGATCACGCCCGACGACCTGCACCGCGAGATCGTAACCCTGCTCGGCAGTGCCCCCTCCCCCGAGGGCAAAAGCACTCCCGCACACAGTAGCGAGGGACTGAAAAGCGCCCCCACGCTATCCTCCTTTGGCAAGGACCTCACCGCCGCGGCACGCGCGGGCAAGATCGACCCCGTGATTGGTCGCGACAAGGAAACCGAGCGGCTTGTGCAGATCCTCTCTCGCCGCACCAAAAACAATCCTTGCCTGATTGGTGAGCCCGGTGTTGGCAAAACCGCGGTGGTCGAGGGGCTTGCACAAAGGATCGCAGGTGGCAACGTACCCGAGTCCTTAAAGGACAGGATCATCTTTACGCTTGATATCGGCAGTATGATCGCGGGGGCAAAATACCGCGGTGAGTTTGAGGAGCGCCTCAAAAACGTGATGGCAGAGGTGGCAAAAAGCCCGCAGATCATTCTCTTTATCGACGAAATTCACACCATCGTCGGCGCAGGTGCCGCCGAGGGCGCGGTCGATGCCGCCAACATCATCAAGCCTGCCCTTTCGCGCGGCGAAATGCAGGTAATTGGTGCCACAACCATCAATGAGTACCGCAAGCATATTGAAAAGGACGCCGCACTTGAGCGCCGTTTCCAGCCCGTTACGGTCGGCGAGCCGACACCACAGGAAGCAATTTTGATCCTGCAGGGGCTTCGCGATAAATACGAGGCACACCACAAGCTAAAAATTTCAAACGAGGCGATCAATGCGGCGGTCAACCTCTCGGTGCGCTATATCGGCGACCGCTATTTGCCCGACAAGGCAATAGACCTCATTGACGAGGCGGCATCGCGCACGGCACTTTCTGCGCGCACCTCCCCGCCCGACCTCAAAAGCACCGAAGCACGGCTCGCCGCCCTTGCCGCCGAAAAGGAGGAGGCAATTTCCGCGCAGAATTTTGAGAAGGCTGCCGCCTTACGTGACGAGGAAAAGACTCTGCGCGCCGCATACGACGACGCCATGAAAAATTGGCGCGAGGGTGTGGAGGACAAGACACTCGTGCTTGGCGAGAGTGAGATTGCAGACGTTGTGACACAGTGGACGGGTATCCCCGTCAGCCGCCTGCTTGAGGAGGAGGGCGAGCGCCTTTTAAAGCTTGAAGAGCTTTTAAATGCCCGCGTTATCGGGCAATCCGCCGCAGTTTATGCAGTCGCCAAGGCGATCAGACGCGGCAGAATGGGTCTTAAGGACCCCAAGCGCCCCATCGGTTCGTTTATCTTCCTTGGTCCCACAGGTGTTGGTAAAACCGAGCTTACCAAGGCGCTGGCAGGACTTTTGTTTGGTGATGAGAGCGCCATGATCCGCCTTGATATGTCGGAATATATGGAAAAGCACAGTGTATCCAAATTGATTGGCTCGCCCCCCGGCTACGTCGGCTTTGAGGAGGGCGGTCAGTTGACCGAAAAGATCCGCCGCAAGCCCTACTCCGTCGTGCTCTTTGACGAGATCGAAAAGGCGCACCCCGACGTTTTTAATATCCTTCTGCAGGTGCTCGAGGACGGAATTCTGACCGACTCGCAGGGACGGCGTGTTGATTTTAAAAACACCGTTTTGATCCTCACCTCCAACGTGGGTGCCGCCGCTATGACCGCACCCGTGCGCGCGGCACTTGGCTTCGCAAGTGCGGGAGGTGACGAGACCTCCACCGATAAAAAGGTGCTCGACGCGCTCAAAGCCACCTTCCGCCCCGAGTTCCTCAACCGCATTGACGATATTATTATTTTCAATAAGTTAAGCGAGGAAAATATCAAACAGATCGCTTCCCTCATGCTAAAGGAGCTGGGGGCACGCATTGCGAACATCGGCATTGAGATCGAATTCAGCGACGATCTCGTTGCCTTAATGGCAAAGGAGGGCTTCGACACCCTTTACGGCGCGCGCCCCTTGCGCCGTGCCATCGTGCGCATGGTCGAGGATGCCTTCTCCACCGAAATGCTGGAGGGTAAGATCAAGGCGGGCGACCGCGTGCTTGCAAAAGCGAAAAACGGCAAGGTCATATTTGAGGTAGTAGCCCCCGAGGGCGTAGAAACGCCAACCGATGTAAATGAATAAAATACCCCCCGATGCCGATGCATCGGGGGGATTTTTTTGATTTTCTTTATCAGCCTACGGGGCTGAGGTCGACGATATCGCCGTCGAAGCCGTCCTCTGCGGAGTCGATAGAGGAGGTGATGATGTCAGCGGTTGCTACGTAGAGCATTTCGCTCACAGGTGCTTCATAAAATTTCTTCATTTTATTTTACCTCCGTTTATTATTCTGCAACAATGCCGGCGTACTTGTTAAGGATCGCGATCGCGTCAACGTCGCCCTCGTAGTAGCCACTTTCAAGCAGAACGGTTGCGATCTGCTTTGCAGAGCGCGCGTTATCAATGGTGTTGAATGCGCTGTAAAGGATCTCGCCGTCGATTACCACGTAACCAACTGCCGCAAATGCACGGCCGTAGTTTGCTTCCTTAATGTTAACAAGCATACCGCTGAAGGACTCGTAAACGCCATCACCCTCCGCATCGCGCAGGGAGTTGACTGCGGGAATGTTTGCGTAAATGCTGGCAGTACCCTTCTTGCCGTCAACGGATTCGAATGCCTTGTCAAGCGCCTCCATGGTGAATGCGCCTGCGGCAACAACGTAGTCAGCGGGAGCGATCACCGTACCGTAGGTCACGGTCTTGCCGGCATCAAGAGCAGCCTTTGCAAGAGCGATCACATTATCAGAAAGGGTAGTTACAAAGCGGATACCGCTCTGTGCCTCGTCATCGCCGAGGTAAAGGTTTGCCCCATAGGTAAACTCGTTTGCGGTCTTGGTGCTGAAGAACGCTCTGCAAAGCTCGCCTGCGTACTTGATGGCAGGTGCGTTTTCATCAATTACCAGATCGCCGCAAATGGTGGTGATCGCATTGGTTACGATCGTCACGTTGCCGTTCATAACAAGCGTTACGTTCTCGGCAAGGCCATCTACTACACTGCAGGGTGCTTTAACGTTGAAGACGATCATCACGTTTTCAAGCGCAACGTTCAAGAAGCCGCTCTTTTCCTTGCTGTTAAGGAATGCACCGCCTGTAAGGAACGCATTTGTGTTCTTGACGGAAATATTGTAGGTTACCGCATTAGCGGAGGTGCCGGTAATGTTTTTGCCGGCAAAGGTGATGTTCGCAATCGTAACATCATACTTGCCGTTTTCCTCAGCATTGGTGGGAACGGAATTGAAGAGGTAGGTGGCTGCAGTAAAGGTGCCGCCAAGGAATGCGTACTCACCGACCGAGCCGGTATATACGATTATGCTCTTTGCGGTGTAGGTACCGCCGTTGAAGATCACCTTTGCAGCATCGGCAGCACCAAAGGAGACAATGTTACTACCCGCGTCGCAAACACAGTTGGTAAGCATCAGGTTAAACTTAGCCATCGCAGCATCTTTAACAGAGCCCTGGAACATGTGGAAGCCATTGCCGGAGGTGATGGTACAATCCGTAAAGCTCAGATCAGCGCTAGCCGCTGCCTTGGTGATGTAAACGATTCTGCCGTTCGGTGCCGTAAAGGTAGCATCGGTTGCTACGATCGTACCGTTGATCACATGGAACATATAGCTGGAATAGGAAGCATACTCACCGCCCTCAAAAACAAGGGTAGAACCGCCGTCAAGCTCAAAGGTTACACCGGTCACGGTCACGTAATCGGGCAGCTTGGGCAAGAGATCTTCAAATTCGGAAACCACGTTGTCCATGCTTGCAAACTCGTGGGTCTCGCCGTCATCAACCACAATGGAAAAACCAACCTGCATGGTTGCGTCGCCGTCAAAGTAGTCCTCAACGTCGTCAAAAACCGTATCAGCATCGATCTTCTGTACAATAAAGGTACCTGCATCAACAGTCATGTCAACCAGTGCGTTATAAAGCGCGCCAACAGAGGGAACCGAGAAGGTGCCGTCTACAATATAAAGCTCGGAGTCAACAGAAGCGGTTGCCGAGAACAAAGCAGAGGTGGTCGTATAAGAACCGCCCTCAACCTCGGCTTTAATGGTAGCAGAACCCTTGGTGAAGAACAGAGCGTTCGCTTTAACAGTAGAATCCGTGACCTTCACCGTGACGTTCGTAGCCGTACCCTCAGCATCGATAAAGTTTCGTGTGCCGGACTGCGTGAAGGTGACGTTATCAATAGTTACGTCATAGTAAGAAGCTGCCTTTGCGGAGAGAACCATCAAGCGGCCGCTTGCGTCAAGCGTCACGCCCGAGAAGGAGATCTTGATAGGTGTAGCCGAAGTACCTTGCGTAACCGCACTACGCGAATATACGATCGGCATGCTCTTATTGGCATTGTCAAATATGCCACCCGTAACGTTGATAGAGTTCGTTACTGCCTTGCCGCCAATGGTTCTGGTGAGGGTGGCACCGTTGTAGTACCAGAAAATTGCCTGACCGGTACAGGTTCTTTCTGCCTCGCTCTCTCCCCCATCAATCACATCAGTAGCCTTGACGGTGGTTTTAGCAGGAATGTAAAACTCACCGTCCGTGATATTGATCTCAGTTATGGTGTTGTTTTGCATCTGGAAGATAGCAGCGGGTGCCTCAAAATAGCCGCCGTTGATGTTGAACTGCGCGGCAGAATTTTCGCCATAAACGTGGAACATAGTATTTCCGAAGTCACCGTCAGCTGCAACGCCTTTACGAATGAAGCTACCAGCATTTACGGTAAACACAACATCAAAGCCACTCGCGTTTTTAGCACCCGTTGCAACATGAATCATGTTCGAGGTTCTGCTTACAACGTCTGCTTCAAACGTACCGCCGTTAACGGTAACCTCTGCTGCGTTAAGGAACAAGAACATGCAAATACGAGAGTTATATACAAGTTTACCTTTCGAATTAGTCTTTCCAATGTTTTTACTGTTGTTAATGGAGAAGGTACCACCTTTGATTGTGATGTTGGATTTCGCGTTAACATAGAAAAGTGAATTATCCGCAGCGGTAACATTCTTCACAGTGTAGGTACCGCCATTCACAATAATGGTAGCAGGTTTGAGGATGTTAAACATGCGGCTGTTGGTAGTCGTGTTAACATTCTTATCGCCAAGCAGCTCAAGCGTAACGTTGTTAGCGTTAATATGATAGCCGTAGCTCGAGCTGGTCGTAACGGTGTTTTCAAATTGATATGTCGTGCCTGCACCGATCAGCTCGTAAATAGCGCTGGAGCCGTTTACGGTCAAATTGCAGATTTTAATGGTATTGTCAGAAGCGAAAGCGGTACCGGACCCGGATTTGATGCCTTCTCCTGCCACTACCTCGTAATCAACACTGTTTTGAATTTTCCAGTTAGGCTTGCCGGTAACCTTAAAGTTTTGACCGTCAAACGTAAAGCTGTTGGGGTTGATCATATACACAGTGGTTTTAGCAGCATAGTTGAAATTCTTCAAAAGCAGCAGCTTGCCGCCCTCGGGTACTGCCGCCCAAGCGCCACCCGCCTCGGTTACGGCAGACGAACCAAGGTTGATGTAATAACCAATGGTATTACCGTCCTTGTCCTCGACCTTGAAGTTGTAATTGGCAACGTCAAAGCCTTCGGTTGCTTCTGTGTCGCCATCAGCTGCTGCAGAAACACAGATCATCGTCATCATGACCAGTGCCAGCAGAGCTACGACGAACAACAGAACTTTAAGTTGTTTCTTCATCGTCTTTTTCTCCTTCTTTTTTGAAGATTTTTCACCCTCTGTCACGGGTAATAAGCCGGAGGGTGCAACGGTGGGAGATTGTGCCAACGTTACGAGTTTATTATATAATAATAACCTTGTTGTTTTCAACCGATTTTATCTTTTTTTCATATTTGTTTACTTATTGTTTACATTTTGTCAAGTTTGACATATCTAAATTTTATGTATTTCTCTTCTCTTTTTTGTGCGTTATACACAAACCACGTATGCAAGCTGCCATTTTTTAGTACGATGGAATATCGTTTGCAAATCGCAGATGCGAGGCAATTATCTTGTCATCCTGAGGAGCGCAACCACAAATGAAATCCCCCGACTTTTGCTTTGCAAAACGCGGTCATTAGGACCGCAGGGGTATTCGAAAGGCGCCGCGATATATCAAAGAAGCAAACACCCTGACATGCGCGTCAATGTCCCCTACGGGTCGGACGCGGTAGGTTGCGCAGCCGTTTGTGGGTCTGGAATGTTTTTGTAGGGACCGGTGTCCTCGACGGTCCGCAATCCATGACCTGTTGCGGCGAGATGTATATATGCGATACAAATATTTGCAAGGTATTAGATGGGGGCGAGCGCGGACCGTCGAGGACGC
>JAZOSR010000091.1:0-6767 GCA_045657225.1 Eubacteriales bacterium
CGTGCGGTGTTGTCAGCTTTGGCGTGAAGGGTGGCAGAGCCGCCGCTGAAAAATTCATGAAGGGTCTGAAGATCGCCGCGATCGAAACGCACGTCGCCGACGCGCGCAGCTGCTGTCTGCACCCCGCAAGTGCCACGCACCGTCAGATGAACGATGATGAGCTTCGCGCCGCAGGCGTGTCGCCCGATCTTGTGCGCTTCTCCTGCGGCATTGAGAGTGCCGAGGACCTGATCGCCGATATCAAGCAGGCGCTTGACGCTTGCAACTAATGAAACTATCGCCGCTTTTGGCTCCCTTGTGTAAAGGGAGCTGGCGGCGTAGCCGACTGAGGGATTGTGATCGTGCGAAAGTAATTTTTAGCCAAACAATCCCTCACCCGCTTGCGCGGGAGCTCCCTTTACACAAGGGAGCCATTTTATCTGCGTACGAGGTTGATAATATGTCTGCTTCGTGCGAAAGGGAGGTTTATTATGCCTATTAAAATTCCCAATTTATTGCCCGCAACGCAAACACTTCACGAGGAAAATATCTTCGTCATTACCGAAAATCGCGCCGTGACGCAGGACATCCGTCCCTTGCGCATCGTCATGCTTAATCTCATGCCGCAAAAGATCGTGACCGAAACGCAGATCGCGCGCCTGATTGGCAACACGCCCCTGCAGGTAGAGCTTGAGCTTTTGCAAACGGCGACCCACAAGTCAAAGCACACCTCCGCGGAGCACATGCTCTCCTTTTACAAGGTGTTTGACGATATCAAGGACCAGAACTTTGACGGCATGATCATTACGGGCGCACCCGTTGAGCAGATGCCCTTTGAGGAGGTCGAGTATTGGCAGGAGCTTTGCGAGATCATGGAGTGGAGCAAAACGCACGTCACGAGCACCCTGCATATCTGCTGGGGCGCGCAGGCAGGGCTTTACTACCATTACGGCGTTGAGAAAAAGCCCTTGCCGCAAAAGCTTTCGGGTGTGTTTGAGCATACGCTTGATCATAAGCGCTCTATCCTGTTCCGCGGCTTTGACGATACCTTCCTTGTGCCCCATTCGCGTTACACCACGGTTGACCGCGAGGCGGTGGAGGGCATTGAGGCGCTTAAGATCCTTTCAAGCTCAAAGGACGCAGGCGTGTTCGTTGTGGCGACCGAGCGCGGCAGACAGATATTCGTCACGGGTCACTCGGAGTACGACGGCGACACCTTGAAGAAGGAATATCTGCGCGACAAGGCAAAGGGACTTGATATTGCCGTGCCGCAAAATTATTTCCCGGACGACGATCCCACCAAGGAGCCCGTGGTGCGCTGGCGCAGCTGTGCCAATCTCTTTTACTCGAATTGGCTCAACTATTTCGTTTACCAGACCACGCCCTACGATATTACGCAGATCAAATAATAAGAAACGGCATTGCGCGCGGCGCAATGCCGTTTAGTCAAATCTCAGCAAAAAAGGAGAACCGCGATGAAGCTTCGTGACCGCTGCTGGCTTTGGGGACACCCCGAGGGCAGATATAACAATGAATACGGCAACACCCTGCAATCGAGAATGACCCCCATGGAATGCTGCCTTTATCTTGGCGTGCGCAACACGTTTATGGTGCCTGACGAGTGGCAGGTGAACGTCAGACAGTACAACAAGTCCTTCACGACCCTTAACAACGTCGGTTGGGGCTTTGCCATGCACAAGGCGTGTGACGAGGGCAAATATGAAGAAATTTTGAATGAAATCAAGGATTTTCCGAACGTGACCGCCGTTGCGATGGACGATTTCAAGACGGGTGACAAATATAAGGAATATACCATTGAGTCGCTTGAGGAGCTGCACAACAAGCTCCACAACAACGACGTCAGACGCCTTGACAGCTGGATGATCCTTTACACCTTCCAATTTGGCAAGGATGAGGTGGAGGACCGCGAGTTTCAGCCCTATCTTGACGTGTTTGACGGTGTTATCATGTGGACGTGGAAGGAGCGCGACGTGCACCTGATCCCCGAGAAGTTTGAGCTTTTCAAGGAAATGACGCCCCACAATCGCCGTATGTTCGGTTGCTATCTTTACAACTTTGGCGAGAAGAAGCGCGCAACGCCCGAGCACGTCAAATGGCAGCTTGATTTCTACCGCGAAAAGATCATGGCGGGTGAGGCACAGGGCATTGTTCTTCACACCAACACCATGGCAGACCTTGACTTTGAGGAGTACGAGGTCGCGCGTCAATGGATGATCGAGCACGGTGACGAGGAAGTGCCGGATATTGTTTGATCATAATTTATAAAATAAAGCAAAATGACAGCCGCTTTTGCGGCTGCCATTTTATTTTCGTTTTTTTTCATTCCTTACTTGTAAATAATATCAAAATATGTTAAAATAACAATATATGCCAAGAAAGGGGGGCGCATATGGATCAAGTTAATGAAAATGCGATGCTTGCGGAGCCCCCAAAGCCGACCGTGAAGCAGATCGGGCGCGAAGCCGCGGCGATGGCGCACAAAAGCGAGATTTGGCATCACCTGACTGTAGCGCTTCTTGTGGCAATGCTCTTTACCTATGCGGTCGCCCTTCTTTTTACCACGGTGGAGGCGTTTTGCAGCTTTTTTGTGAGTGATATGACCGCTTGGTTGGTCATCACCTGCCTGCTTGCCGTTCTCACCGTAATTGGTTGGATGCTGGTGTCAGCCCCCGTTTGGTTTGCGCGCTTGCGCATGGCGGCGCTTTTATCGGAGGGCAGGGCAGTTTCTTACCGCGACGTGTTTTATTATTTTAGTGACAAAAGGCGTTTGCTTCGCACATGGCGCGTTTCCATTATTGCCTGCCTTCTGGCGGTGCTGGCGGCACTTGCCGTTACTGTCTTGTTTGGCGGCGCGGTGCTGCTTTATATGAACGTTTTTTTGGTAGACAACCTTCCCGTTTTTGCCCTTGCTATGCTGCTGCTTTGCTTGCTGGCGGCATTGGTGATCACCTTTCTTATGCTGTTTTTTGCGGGTGTCTTTTTGCCCTTTGTCGCCGTGGCGCTCGGTAATGAGGAAATGAGCGTGCGGCAAGCCTTTGCCGCTTCCTTGCGCGCGGCAAGACGGCAAAAGCGCTATATTTTCTCGTTTACAATGCGGCAAATACCGCACGTGTTACTTTCTCTTGTTACCATCGGCGTGTACTATATTTTTTGGTACGCTCCGCGTTTTGTATTATCTTATTTGCGCCTCTCAAGGGCGCTTTGTCCAAAGGAGGAGCATTCATGAAAGAAAAGTTTTATCTCACCACGGCGATCGCTTACGCCTCTCGCAAGCCCCATTTTGGCAACACCTACGAGGTCATTATGGCGGATGCCGTCGCGCGCTACAAGAAGCTGCGCGGCTATGACGTGTTTTTCTGCACGGGTACCGACGAGCACGGTCAGAAAATAGAAAATCTCGCCAAGGACGCGGGGGTGTCGCCGCAAAGCTACGTTGACGGTGTAGCAGGCGAGATCAAGGGCATTTGGGATCGCATGAATGCCGATTACGACTATTTTATACGCACCACCGACGCGCCGCACGAAAAGGCGGTTGCCAAGATCTTTAAGAAATTTTACGATCAGGGCGACATTTACAAGGGTCATTACGAGGGCTGGTACTGCACGCCCTGCGAGTCCTTCTTCACCGAAACGCAGGTGGTGGACGGCAAGTGCCCCGATTGCGGCAGACCCGTTTCGCAAGCCAAGGAGGAGGCGTATTTCTTTAAAATGAGCAAGTACGTTGACCGTCTGCTTGCCCATATTGATGCCAACCCCGAGTTTATTGAGCCCGAAAGCCGCAAAAAGGAAATGGTCAACAACTTCTTGCGCACCGAGGGCGGACTCCAGGACCTTTGCGTGTCACGTACCTCCTTTAAGTGGGGTATTCCCGTTGATTTTGATAGCCGCCACGTTGTGTACGTGTGGCTTGATGCCCTCACCAACTATATCACGGCGCTTGGCTACGATCCCGACAAGTCCTTTGAGGAGCAGTCCGAGCATTTCAAGAAATATTGGCCCTGCGACGTGCACATCATCGGCAAGGATATTTTGCGTTTCCACACCATTTATTGGCCGATCTTCCTGATGGCACTGGGACTTCCGCTCCCGAAAAAGGTGTTTGGTCACCCGTGGTTCAACGCCGCTGAGGAGAAGAAGGGCGGCGACGGCGCCGAGGTCAAGATGTCGAAGTCGCGCGGCAACGTCATTTATGCGGACGAGCTTGCCGAAACCTTTGGCATTGACGGCGTGCGCTACTTTGCGCTTTCCGAGATGCCCTACGATCAGGACGGCAGAATCTGCTACTCGAACGTGCTGGTGAGATACAACACCGACCTCGCGAACAACCTTGGCAACCTTGTCAGCCGCACGCACGCCATGATCACCAAGTATTTTGGCGGCACCGTGCCCGCGCCCGCAGGCGAGGAGGGAACCGATGCCGAGCTGAAGGCAACCGTTGCCGAAGCGACCCAAAAATACGAGGCACTGATGGACGGCTACCGTA
Organism: Eubacteriales bacterium; assembly: GCA_045657225.1. Lineage (GTDB taxonomy): Bacteria > Bacillota > Clostridia > Oscillospirales > CAG-272 > Firm-07. Next base: position 4,484 of record JAZOSR010000091.1, read on the forward strand.
TTGCCGATGCCGCAGAGGTGGTCTTCGGCATGCTTCGCCGCGCCAATAAGTATATTGATGAAACCATGCCCTGGGCACTTGCCAAGGATGAGGCACAAAAGCCCCGTCTTGCGACCGTTCTTTACAACCTGCTTGCCACCATTCGCGTGGGCGCCATTCTCCTTACGCCCTTCATTCCCGAAACGGCAAAGGCGATCTTCTCGCAGATCGGTACCGCAAAGACCGATTACGAGAGCGTGAGAGATTTTGCGGCGCAGGAAAGCGGTGTGGCGCTCGGGAGCGCATACCCCCTCTTTGCCCGCGTTGATGAAAAGGTCGTCGATGAGATCATCAAGAAGCGCGAGGAGGCGGCCCTTGCCGCAGAAAAGGCGGCAGCGCCCATCGAGAAGCCCGAGGGCTGTGCGCTTATTGGCATTGAGGACTTTATGAACGTGGAGCTTCGCACCGCAAAGGTCGTTGTCTGCGAAAAGGTGCCGAAGGCAAAGAAGCTCTTGAAGCTGCAGATCGACCTTGGCTATGAGCAGCGCCAGGTCGTGTCGGGTATTGCCAAGTTCTACGAGCCCGAGGCGCTCATCGGCAAAAAGATCATTGTGGTTGCGAATCTTAAGCCCGCCGTGCTCTGTGGCATTGAGTCAAACGGCATGATCCTAGCCAGCGGCGAGGAGCAGGTGCGCGTGGTCTTCCTTGACCCCGAAACGCCCCTTGGCGAGCGCGTGAGATAATAAAAGCATTGCCAAAATAGCTTTTTGTGACGATATTTTCGCCTTTTGGTAGGTGCATTGATGAAAATAACGGCTCCCTTGTGTAAAGGGAGCTCCCGCAAAGCGGGTGAGGGATTGTACTGCCACCCTAAAGCAAGCAAAACAATCCCTCAGTCACCTTACGGTGCCAGCGGAGCAATCGCTCGCGATTGCGGGCGCTTGCGCCAACCTTTCACACAAGGGAGCCATTGTAATTATTGCGCCGTATATAAATTGGGTGGTAATGTTGACAAGGAGGTGACCTCGGTGAAGCATTTGCTTCGGTTTTCAATTGTTGGAATTGCCTATTTTATCGTGGAGGTCGTCTGGCGTATTCTGATGGGGCACGGTGAGGCATCCTTTTTGATGGCACCGATGGCGGGAATTGTGGCGATCGTGGTTTTCTTTTTGGAGGATCGGCGCGTTAATATCCTCATTTCCTCAGGGATCGGAGCCGTTACCACCACTCTGCTTGAGCTGATCGTCGGGTCCATTGCGCTCTTTGGCTTTGGCGTGCGCTTTTGGTGCTACGGCAGGATCAATTGGCACGGCATTATCGCGCTGGATTGGTTTTTTAAGTGGTGGGGGCTTTGCCTTGGTGTGCTGGTTGCCAAGCGGTTGCTCGAATATTTTATAAAAAAGAGGAAAGAGAAAAAGCGAAATGGAACCTCTGTTTGATTCCCACGCGCATTATTACGACCGCCGCTTTGATGCGCTTGAGGGTGGCGCTGACGCACTACTCTCACACTTGTTTAAGGGTGAGGTCGGCTATATCGTTAATGTTGGCACTGATCCCGACAATTCCCGCACCGTCATTGCCGAGGCGGCAAGATGGCAGGGTATGTATGCCGCGGTTGGCATCCACCCCGGTGACTGCCAATGGATTGATGACATTGAGCCCGCGCTTGACGAGATCGAGCGCATGGTTATGAATAAAGATGCACGCCGCGCGCAAAAGATCGTCGCACTTGGCGAGATCGGTCTTGACTATCATTACGACGACACCGACAAACAAAAGCAGGCGTATTTTTTTGACCGCCAGCTGCAAATGGCAAGGGATTACGATATCCCCGTCATCATTCACGACCGTGAGGCGCACGGCGACTGCTTTGATGCGATTTGCCGTTACCCCGATGTGCGCGGCGTTTTTCACAGCTATAGCGGCTCTGCCGAAATGGCAAAGGATCTTGTGCGCCGTGGGTGGTACATTTCCTTTTCGGGTGTGGCGACCTTTAAAAACGCACCGAAGGTGCGTGAGGCGATCGCCGCCGTGCAAAGTGACCGCATTCTTATTGAAACCGACGCGCCTTACCTCGCGCCCGTGCCGCACCGCGGCAAAATGAACCATTCGGGGCTGATGATCCATACCGCCGAGGCTCTTGCCGAGGTCAAGGGAATCACCACCGACGAGGCGACCCGCCTCACCGCCGAGAACGCCAAGCGGTTGTTTGAGATCACATAAATATAAGGACGCCTTCGAGTGATCGAAGGCGTTTTTTGTTTAGGGCGGGGGTGTTCTTTTTTGTAGGGACAGGCGTCCTCGA
>JAZOSR010000092.1:0-2135 GCA_045657225.1 Eubacteriales bacterium
GAAAGCACAAATCGACATATTTTGTAGTAAAGAGGGGAATGCCTTGGTACTGCAAAAGAAAGCACCGATCCCACTTTGGAGGGATCGGTGCTTTTTTATCGAGAATTTCTTCTCTATCACGGTGAGGACTTGGATATGAAACACAAAAAGGTAACGATATTGGGGGGAGATATGCGGCAAGCAACCGTGGCGGGGGTGTTTGCCGATAAGGGAATTACCGTGCATGTATACGGTATCGAGAGGGAGGCGCTCCCGAAAAGCAGTGTCGTGCACAGTGATTGGCGATCGGCAGTAAAAAACACGGCGTGTCTTGTTCTGCCGCTTCCGATCTCGCTTGACGGCAAGCGCGTCAATCTCCCTATGCTTGAAGGGGCGGCACCGCAGCTTTGTGAGGTTTTTTCGGAGCTCCCGAGCGGCGCCTTGGTGCTTGGCGGCAAGATCAGCGAAAAGCAAAAAAAGCTGATCGAGGCATACGGGCTTGGCGTTGCCGACTATTTTGAAAGTGAGGCACTGCAAGAGGCAAACGCACTGCCGACTGCCGAGGGTGCGGTGCAGATCTTAATGCGGGAAATGCCACGTGTGATCTCAGGTATGCCGATTGCCGTGACAGGCTATGGGCGTGTTTCGCGGGCGTTGGTGAAGCTTTTGCTTGCAATGGGCGCTAAGGTGTGCGTGTTTGCGAGAAAGGAATGTGACACAAACGCCGCAAAAGAGCTTGGTGCCACTGCTTTTTCCTTGGAAAGCAAGGAGTTTTGTGAGGCAGGTGAGCGCTTTGCCGCTATTTTTAACACGGTGCCTGCGGTTATTTTTACAAAGGAAATTTTGAAGGGGATCAGTACAAAAACCTTACTGATAGACCTTGCATCAGCCCCCGGCGGCTTCGATCAAGCGGTCAGCACAATGGGATTTGGTACGATATACGCGCTTTCCTTGCCAGGAAAATACGCGCCCGTCACAGCGGGGGAGCTGATTGCCGACGTTTTGCTTGATATGATGAAAAAGGAGGGGCTTGTATGATCGGTTTTGCGCTTTGCGGCTCCTTTTGCACGGTAAAAGCGGCGCTTGAGGAGCTTGAAAAGCTGACATCTCGCTACACAGTCCAAGGGGTCGTGAGTGAAAATATATATCGCACGAATACGCGCTTCGGAAACGCCGTCGATACCGTAAAAAGAATAGAGGAGTTGACGGGTAAGGCAGTCATTAAGGATATTGTCGGCGCGGAGCCCTTAGGACCTAAAATCGCACTTGACGCGCTTGTCATTTGTCCGTGTACGGGAAATACCTTGGCAAAAATGGCAAATGGCATTACCGATACTGCCGTTACAATGGCGGCAAAGGCGCACCTTCGCTCTGACCGCCCACTTGTGATCGCGCTTGCCAGCAACGACGCGCTTTCCGCAAATTTAAAAAACATTGCCATCATGCTGATGCGGAAAAACGTTTTCTTTGTGCCGATGAAGCAGGATGACCCCAACGGAAAGCCGCATTCCTTGATTGCAGATTTTACAAAGCTTGCACCAACGTTGGAAGCAGCATTGCAGGGGAAGCAGTATCAGCCGCTCTTTTACTAAAAAAACAACCTCGTGCGATCATTCGCGCGAGGTTGTTTCATTCTGATCGGCAGGTGCTTTTTCCTTGCCGAATTTCTTTTTGTAAAGGAGGAATGATGCGCCGAGCACCACCAAAAACAAGACGATGAAAATGGCAATGACAAGGGGACTGCGCGTTTGCACCGCCGCACCGCCAAGCACCGCCACGGCAATGCCGGGAAGTCTGCCGACAAAGGAAATGAGCATAAAGGTGCTAAAGCGCATTTCGGTAAGACCCATGAAATATGCGAGCATATCCTTCGGGACACCGGGAATGAGGAACACCAATAGCGCCAAAATAGTTTGCTTCTCGTTTGCTTTCAAAAAGGACACTTTTTGCAGTTTTTCGTCAGAATAGAATGCTTTTACGGTTTTTGCGCCGAAAATGCGCGCGAGCACAAAGGCAATTGCCGAACCGATCGCCGCACCGATGGAGGTGAGGAGTATGCCGCCGAAAATGCCAAAGCAATAACCGCCCGCGATCTCAAAGGGGTGCCCCGGAATGACGGCAAGCACGACCTGTGCCGCCATCAGAAGTGTGAAAAT
>JAZOSR010000093.1:0-11683 GCA_045657225.1 Eubacteriales bacterium
ATGGCGTTGCCGTTCTCATCGGTGCAAACGCCCGAAGCGTCAAGGCACGCGGCGCCGGAGTTAAGCAGGTGAATAATGCCGCTCGATTCCGCCGCCTTGCCCGTGAGCTTGTAGCCCGTAACGCGCTCGGTAGCCTCGCTCGACCAATAGGTACGCACGTCCGCAAAAATTTGCGCGCGGTGAGTGAGCAGACGCATCATCAGCATGCCCATGCCGTTGAGAATATCGTTTTCGGTGGCAAGGGTGAAGGGCTCGCGTGCGCCCTCGTAATCAAAGGTAGAGGAAAGCAGTGCCTCGGGATAGTCACAGTTGGGCCAATGATCGGTCCACTGACGCTGGCCTTGGAAGCCTCCGGCGATGGCGTTGTGTCCGATCTTTTCTTCCTCAAACTGATCGGGCAGGTTTTTGTTGCCCGCCATCAGATCCTTAATGATGCAGTACATTTTAACGGTGAATTCCCACTGCTTTTCCTTTTCCTCGGGTGTGAACTTAATGCGGCGCTTCTCACCAAGGAAGTTGACCGATTCGGGGTTGTCGTCGCGGCCCTCCTTGCAGTGCTCCTTCGTCCAAGCAAGCGCTTTTTGGAATTCTTCCTCGTTATAGATGCCCTCTTCCATGCGGCGCAGGATCTCAACCTCGTCTACCGATTCCACGCGCATGCCGAAATAGGACTCCATCATCTCTTGATCCATAATAGAGCCGGCAATGCCCATGCACTGCGAGCCGATCTGCAGATAGGATTTACCGCGCATCGTCGCCACGGCGATGGCGGCGCGACCGAAGCGCAGCAGCTTTTCCTTTACGTCCTCGGGAATCTCGGTTACCTGATCGCGGTCTTGCACCTCATGACCGTAGATGCCAAAGGCGGGCAGACCCTTTTGGGCGTGACCTGCCAAAACGGCAGCCAGATATACGGCGCCGGGACGCTCGGTGCCGTTGAAGCCCCAAACACCTTTGATCGTGTGGGGATCCATATCCATCGTTTCGGAGCCGTAGCACCAGCAGGGGGTGACGGACAATGTGACGGAAACGCCCTCTTTCTTGAATTTGTCGGCGCAGGCAGCTGCCTCCGGTACGCGGCCGATGCAGCTGTCTGCCAAAACGACCTTTACGGGCTCACCGTTTGAGTAGAACAACTTCTCCTCAAACAGCTTTTTGGCAGCCTCTGCCATAGCCCACACCAGGGGCTCGAGGGACTCGCGCAGCATCATGGGGCCGCGTCTGCCGTCAACAATGGGGCGGATGCCGATCACGGGATAGTCACCAACGTATCTGTTTTTGCTCATAATTCATAAAACCTCCAATATTATTTAAGGGTACTACTTGAATTATAGTATATTTTATGGTAAAATACTTGGTGAAATAGTAGCAAAAACTATAACGATTTTCGCAAAACAGGAGATTTTTATGAGAAAAGAAAGGCATCTTGAGGAGAAGCCGCACGGCGTGCCGGATTTCCCCGTGCAATTTTATCGCGTGGACAAAAATCATCCGCGCTACGAAATGACACTGCATTGGCACCGTGAATTTGAGGTGGTGCGCGTGCTTTCCGGCGTATTGAAGCTATATCTCAACAACAAGGAGCAAACGCTCCGCGCCGGTGAGATCGGCTTTATCGGCAGTGGCGCCTTGCATCGTGCCGAGCCGCACGATGCGGTCTATGAATGTGTGGTTTTTGATCTTAACATGCTTTGCCGACACGGCTCGGGGCGCATTACGGGATATATACTTCCGCTCCTCTCAGACGGGGTGGAGATCGCCACCGTCGGAGCGGGAGAGGGCGCTATTTTCGATACCGTCAGTGCCTTTTTTAACTGTTTGTCGGGTGAGGGCCCCTATTTTGAGCTGCTTGCCTACGGCAGGGCGGCAGAAATGATTTACCTCCTTTATACCGAAAACAAAATAAGACTTGGCGAGAAGCATATACCCGTTGGACACAGAAGACAGATGATCGCTACGCTTGTTGAGTGGATCGAGGGAAATTATACCGAGCGCATCACGCTTTCCGCCCTTGCCGAGATCGCCAAAACCAATGAAAAATATCTTTGCCGCTTGTTTAAGGAGTATACGGGCAAAAGCCCCGTCGATTACGTCAACGGCTTGCGCGTGGAGCGCGCGTGCCTGAAGATTGCCGAGGAAAACCGCACCATTACCGAGGCGGCGTTTGACAGCGGCTTTAACGACATGAGCTATTTTTGCAAGATCTTCAAGCGCTATAAGGGCATGACGCCGCGCGAATACAGAAAATTGCTTGAAAGCCACGCCACGAGGCAGGAGCATACATTTACATAATTACAAGTGTTTTTAAAATATTCATATTTCATCTGTTGACATATGTGTAAATAAGAATTATAATAAATTCAGGTACACGTACGCACGCCCCCCATAAATGTCAGTTTTTTCTTTGGCAAATTTGCGGGGGCAATTTTTATCGACCTCTTTTTTTGGTTGATCAAGGCTTGCCTTTGAAAGGAGATTTTTTATGAAAAAAAGAATGAGGATTTTCTTTTTTGTGACGGTCGCCGTGGCGCTTTTTGTGCTGTGCGCGCTTGCTATCGGTGCAGTGCCTGCTGACGGAGATACCGAGGCAAGTGTTGCCGCAAGAGGCGAAACCTTCAACGTGAGCAATTATTCCTTTGCGGCATTAAACGCAGACGGTACGGTAAAGGGATATTATCTTAATTTTGGCTCTACCGTATCGGGTAAGGCGGGCGGTGCTTGGTCCGCCGTGCCACAAAACGGCAAGCTGGTGTTTTTGAAAAGTCTGAACTACGGCGCAAAAACCACAGTCTATCTTTATAATGGTAACAGCTTTACGGTCGAGGGTATCGGCTACACATTGGCGCAGGCGAATATGAAAATTTATAACGGCACAAGCACCTCGACAAACACAGGTAATACGATCAGATGGCAAAACCTGACTGTCACGACCACAAACAGCTGTGCGTTTGAGCTGTGCGGTGTCGGCACGACCTACGAGTTTGATAACGTCACGACCTCGATCGCCAGCTACGGCTTACATATCAACGGTAAGGGTGTGACCGTTAAGCTTTTGGGTAATCAAAACAACATGAGGGCGACCGCGGGTGAAATGTTCCACTATAACGCGCCCGCTACCGTCATCGTGGAGGGCGGTACGTATACCAATACTGCCAATCACCATCACGTCAAATTTAACGCTTCAAACACGCTTTCGAATGCGTTTGACTGCGTTTTTACCGTGAGGGGCGGTACCTTTACCCGCACCAGCAGCGGAGGAACGAATTATAACTGGGCGCTGATCGGCGTGTATAAGAACACTACTTCGGGGCAGATCAATATTTCGGGTGGCACCTTTATTTCAAACGGTAGGGCGCTCGTCATGGCGTATTCGGGCACCTTGATGGAGCTTAATATCAGCGGCGGTGATTTCCGCATTCAAAACTCGTCGGCAAGCGGCATTATTTGCTTGCCCGACGATCCCGTTTACAAGTCAAGCCCGCAGAAGACGATCGGCGGCAAGACCACGGGCACCTCGATCAATATCACGGGCGGTAAATTTTCAAGCGCATCGTCGGGCGTGCCGATGTTTTTCTTCGGAAGCACGTCTGAGGCGTTTTCCGCCTCTCGTCCGCTTAACGTCAATATAGCTAACGTGGAGCTTAGCGGTATCGGCATGGTTTTCAAAACCTCCGGCTATTACCGCGTTGCATTGTCGAATATCACTGGTTCGCCCAATATGCTGATTGACGCACAAGGCACGACCAATGTTTCCACAGAGCTGACAAATTGCAGCCTGACCGCTTCAAGCCTTTTTGAAAACAGCGGCACGGGTGCCGTTACGGCAACCCTCCGGGGCGGCATGTATCAGATTGGCGGCACCATGCTGGGTGCTTACAGCGCCGCTGACACGCTGACGGTTGACGGTGCCACGCTGATCCTTACGCATACCAATGCGCGGCTTGCGACGGCAAGTGCCACGATCAAGCTTGATTGCGCTGTGATCCTTTCGGCAAGTCTTTGCTCGCTTAGCGACACGATCGTTTTTGAAGAAACCTCCCCCATTGTGAAGTTTGCGGGAAAGCAATATTTCGTATATGCTACTGCCGCCCCCACTGCCGATTATGATCTTGCCGTTGACCGCGTGGGTGCGGGGCTTTATATCGGTGCTGACATGACAAAAAGCGGGCTTCGCTTTTACACTACGCTCTCAAAAGAGGCAATCGACGCCTTGCTCGTGCTGAAGAATGACGGCGCGGTATTGACCTTCGGTACGCTCATTGCGCCTGCCGATTATGTGGCAGCCGCGGGCGCATTCACCAAGGAGGCGCTTGATGCCCTTCGCATTGACGGCATTGCCTACGTGGATATTTTGGCAAAGCATTCGATCCGTGATGCCAATGCCGACGGCATTCCCGAGAGCTTTTCGGGCGCTCTTGTTGGCCTTAAGCGCGTGAATTATGAAAGATGCTTTGCCGCCATTCCTTACGTAACCGTGACGAAGGATGGTCAAAGCAAGACCTATTACGCCAGCTTTAATACCACCGATCACGTGCGCTCGATCACGCGAATTGCCGAAAATGAGCTTTCACGTGTCAGTGGAACGGCAAGCGTGGATTATCCTTATCCTTCGATTTATTCGCCAGGTCAGTACAGCGCCTACACCGAGGAGGACCAGCGTGTGCTGGGTTCTTATCTTACCGAGCCGCTCGTGCAGCGTATCGAGGTATATGTCAGTACCTCCCGCCTTATTTTTGAGGGCGCGGAGCAATATAGCTGGTCAAGCAGCGATGAGACCATTGCCAAGATAGAGGATGGCGTTCTGACCGCTCTCTTGCCCGGCACTGTGACATTGACTGCGTATCACGAGGAAAGTGATACGGTGGTGACGTATACACTGATCGTTACGCGTCCTGCCACGGGTGCGGCGACCTTCCTTGTGCACAGTGACGCGGAGCTGAGCCGTGCGCTTGCGGCAGCACGGGACGGCGATGATATCCGTGTGTGTGCGGATATCACTCTCACTTCCACGGTTGTGCTCACCAAGAGCGTGCGCTTTACCTCGAAGGCGGCGTATACCATCACGGGTCCCTCCGGCGTGGCAATGCTCTTCAATGTGAATGCTGCTTGCTCCCCCGTCTTTGACGGCAGTCTTACCTACCGCCAGCAGGGCGTGACGGGCACGGGTGGTGTGATGATCGGCTTGAGTGCTGCGTCCGGAACCGTGACGCTCACGGTGAATGACGGAACCTTCTATGCGCTTTCCGGCAGCGTCATTGAGCATACGGGCAATTGTGCGGTGACGATCAAGCTGAACGGTGGCGCACTCTACGGTCTTAACGGTGTGCGGAGCTTGCAGGGCGGCGCGAGCGTTTCGATGAATGGTGCAACGATCATTCTTACAAACGCCAATAGTGATTTTGTCGGTGTGGGACTTCATCTCGCTGACGATGCCTCGCTTTCCTTCTTCAAGGGCGAGATTCGATCCTGTGTGCAGGGCGACGTGGGCTTCAATGCCGCGGATGATGGACTTGATATTGGTGTGTGCATGGAGTATTCGGACAATTTGGCGACGATTGGTGGTAGCGCCAGAATCGTGACGAGCGGTGTTTGTATCCACGCCATGGATGTTTATTACAGCACCATGATTATTTCGGGCGGCTATTTTGCCAGCGAAAGGGGACACGTGGTTTATTTTGACGCCGATTACGGTCCCAATGCTACTTACGCCTCGCGTCTTACCATCACGGGAGGTGCCTTTATCGGCAATGACATCGCAGACGCCGCGCTTTACGTGACTTGCGTGAATACCTCAAGCACCGTGGGACTTACCCGTTGTGATATTTACGGCGGCGAGTTTACAAACGGAAAGTGGTGTGCGGCACGCGCCTCGCACAGCGGTATTTTAAATATTTACGGCGGATACTTCTCGGTAGCAAGCGGCAATGGCGGCGTTGTAGTGGCGGGCACGGGCTCGGCACGCGCTTACGTCAACGTCTATGGTGGTACGTATTATCAAGCGGACACGGGCGGTGCGATCTTCCTCAACGGCAGTGATAACACCACACTGACCATTAAGGGTGATTTCAATGCCATCGGTGGCGCACAGATTCTCAAGAGTAACGCGTCGACCACCATTTTGGGCTCTCCCGAGCGTTATTACGATTCTAACCTTAATTATGTAAATGACAGCATTTACATGCAAGCGGGCGCACGTATTCGCCTGTCGGCAACCGCTCCGGGGCTTACCTTTACGGGTGTTGTGCCGCAGAATGTGATCGACGCGATCATCGCAAACGGCGGTACGAACCTTTCTTACGGCACGCTTATAACGTTTGCCGAGCCCCTATATCGCTTGCAGCTGCCCTTTACTGCGGCGGCACTGACTCGCGCGGGCATTGCTTTTGAAAACATTGTGGCAAGTGACGGACTTGTGGCACGCGACATAAGCGAGGGTGGCGGATACGCTATCAACGCATCGCTTGTGGGTATTGACCCCGCCAACTATATGCGCGAATATGCGGCGGTTGTATATGTGAAGTACACCGTAAACGGTCATGAGGTCGTGCAATATTCTACGTACGATCCTGCCAAAAATGCGATCAGCCCGTCTGCTGCGGCGGGTGCTATGCTTGAAAACGAGGGCACGTCGCTGTCGGATGCACAAAAAGCAATTGCAGAAAGCTTTTTGATCAAGGCGACCTTAAACGGCATTTCAATTGGTGGCTATACGGTACTGACCGACGATTCCTCCGTAAATTGGAGTGAGCCGATCGGTTATATCCAAAACGGCGTTTTTGATGTGACGGGTCAATTGTTGAAGATAGTGCCGTATACGTCTTCGGCGGTGAAAAACGGACGTTCGATCGTTTTACGGGCAAGCAGTGATCTGGCAACCATGGAGTATAAGATCTCTATGTCGGGCGATGACATTTACATCACCGTCGGCTCCGAGTCGGCAGCACTGGCATTGACAATTGCCTTTATGGAGAACGAGATCAAGGCAAACGGTACGGATACGTTGGCAGTCACGCTTAAGGCAAAGACGGGTCTTGTGGGCAGGGATTATAAGGTTGCGCGTGCTGCGGGCTCCTCCATTCGTATGATGACCTACAACACCCTTGGCTGCGGTACGTTTACGACCGCGAAGGATATGGGTGATTACATTACTGCCACCATGGCGGCTTACGCTCCCGATTTTATCGGCACGCAGGAGCACTATCATGATGATAAGACACAAGCGGCGCTTGCGTCGATCGGATACGCCAAGGCGGGTGACGTTGTCACCTCGCTTGCGCCCGATGCCGACAGCTTGGATGAATCCACCTATGGTGGAATCGGAGAGAATACCTCGACTGAAATTCTTTATCTTGCGACGCGCTGGGAGGTCGTGGAAGACGGTGCCTTCCGTTACCATTGGGAGCACCGATGCGTTCACTCAAACTCCAAAACGGTTTCCTATGGCGTGTTCCGTTCGCTCGAAACAGGGGAGCTTGTGATGATCATTAATTTCCACGGCGCGATCTTCCTTTCCGATTACAAGAATCATGAGGCAAGTACCGGCTATGCCGCATCCTGCTCGCCCACGGGCAGCAATAGCGTGGAAGGTCAAGCGTGGCGCCTTGCCAATGCCAAGGTCATTGTTGATTTCTTTGATAGCCTGCGTGCAAAATATCCGGGTATCCTCACGGGCATTATGGGCGACTTTAATTCTACTGTGACCGAGGCGTCCACCAAGATCTTTGAGAATCACGAGGCACTCGCCAACGTGCTTGGCATGCTTGACGCTGAGAATAAGACTCCCGGCGGCAGCTCTCACGGTCTTGGAAAGCTTCCTTCGGCAGTGGGCGCACCGATCGACCATATTTTCCTCACGGAAGACGTGGCAGTGGCGAAAAAGCACATTATCGTGCAGGATCCCTCTACCGTTAAGGGCAGTGACCACGCACCCGTGGTGGTCGATCTCGCACGCAAATAAGTAATTTTAAACAAAAACAAAAGCACACGACCCATAGCAAGGGTCGTGTGCCTTTTTATTAGAGATAAGTGAATAATAAGTGCTTGCTGTGCTTATCAAGCACCGTGTAGTCGGGGATCTCATAGCGGTTATCGTTGGTATCGCGTATCAGCACGCGGTTGCCAAAAAGATTTTTGATGTCGCTGTGGCGGTTGCGAATGCGGAATTTGACGATGCCGAGATCGGTATCCACGCGCCAAGTGAGCGTGCCGAATTTTTCGGTGACCTCAAGGAGCGCTGTGATCTTGGGAATGCGGTAAAATTCCTTGAAGCATTCTTGCAACGCAAGGGCGGATGCCTCGTCGAGCTCTTCAAGATCGCGCACAAAGCAGATCTCGTGCTCACCCTTGTCAAGCAGCGTGATATACATATTCTCGTTTGTGACGGGGAAAAGACGTCTTGGCTCAAGATCCTCAATAACGGTGCCGTCCTTTAAGGTGACGTTAACAAGATAAACATCCTTTTTCTCGATTTTTCCCGTGTAGCGGTCAATATAAATGCGTGCCATCGTTAACCCTCCTCAAAATGCTCGTCGCGGCGGGTCTTTGCCAATTGCTCGGACATCGATTGAATTTCGACAAGGCGGTAATATTTGCCCTTTTGCTCAAGAAGCTCGTCGGGCGTGCCGCATTCGATGATCTTACCGTTATCTACCACCACGATTTTATTTGCCTTTGCAAGGGTAGAGAGGCGATGCGCGATCATGATGGTCGTTCTGCCGCTGATAAGGTTTTCAATGGCGGCTTGGATGAGGTGCTCGGTTTCCGAATCGACGGAGGCGGTCGCCTCGTCAAAGACCAGCATTGCGGGATCGCGGAGCATGGCGCGCGCGATCGAAAGGCGCTGCTTCTCGCCGCCCGAAAGTCCCACGCCTCGCTCGCCGAGCATGGAATCGTAGCCGTCGGGCTGGCGCACGATAAATTCATGCGCGTTGGCAATATCCGCGGCGTTGATAACCTGATCTGTGGTGAAGGAGGGGTCGCCGTAGGCGATGTTGTTGTAAATGGTATCGTGGAACATCATTGGCTCTTGTTGTACGTAGCCGATGCGCGAGCGGTAGTATTGCATATCAATGTCGCGAATATCAACACCGTCAATAGTGATCTCGCCCGTGTAATGATCGTAGTAGCGAAGCAACAGGTTGATGAGAGTCGATTTGCCCGAGCCCGTCGTGCCGACAATGCCGACGATGTCACCGGGCTCTATGACAAGATTGACGTTTTTAAGGACCTTTTTCGTGCGGTCAAAGGAGAAGTTGACGTTTTTAAATTCAATTCTGCCGCCCATGTTGACGTCCTTGTTGCCTTTGCCGAAATCGTGCTCGGGCTCGGCATCAAGAATGTCCATAATGCGCTCGGCGGAGGCAAGTGCGCTTTGTGCCGAGTCGGAGAGATTGGCAAAGAAGTTGACGGGCTCGTAAAACATCGAGGCGTAGGAAATAAAGGATACGAGCAGACCAACGGTGAGTCCGCCGCTGTCGTTTCCTAAAAGACCGCTGATGACCATACCGCCACCAAAGCTCCAGATGATCACGGTGCCAAGCGCAATCAGACAGTTGACGATCGCGGGATAGGCACTGAGGATTTTGCCCGCGCGTGCATCGGTCTCTCGCCATTCCTCAACGCACGAGGAGAAGCGATCGGTCATGCGTTCCTCATTGGTAAAGGATTTGATAACGCGAATACCGGGAATGGTGTCGGCAAGCACCGAGGTCATCGCGGACGAGCGGCGCCAGATGCGGCGGTAAAAGGGTGCGATCTTTTTGCGGAAGATGCGCGAGCCGATGACGACCAAGGGCACGGGGCAAAGCGAAAAGAGCGTTAGCTTCCAGTCCATGATGAGCATGATGACCACGATGCCGATCAGCTTGAAGAAATATACCACCACGTCCTGCGTGATGCGGAGCATAAATGCCTGTATGGTCGTGGTGTCGCCGCTGATGCGGTTGATCACGGAGCCCGTGGAGGTCTTGTCGTAAAAGCGCATCGGTAGATGCTGTGCCTTTTCGTAGACCTCGCAACGGATATGTGCCACGATCTTGTGTCCCGCAATACGCAGCATATAGGTGCGCACACCGTGGATCAGCCATCTGACAAGATAAACAAGGATCAGCAAAAGGGAAACTGCGATCAGGGCGTCCTTTTTGGTGTTGGGTAAAATATCGTCAACCAGCGTTCTGGTAAGATAAGGCGGCATCAATGCCAGCGTCGTGGAAACAACGGACATTAAAACCGATATGATGAGCACGGGCAAGTGGGGTTTTAGATACGTGCCCATGCGGTTGACCAGCTTCCTTTTTTTCATACAACCGATGCAGGGGGCGCCGGGGGAGGCAAGGGTGCGTCCGCATTTCGGGCAGACCGAGAGAAGCTTTTCGTAGGCACCCGAAATTGCTTCCATTGCATCGTCAAGCAACTCGCCGTCTTTTATGTCGGTGATGAACGTGATCGCGGCATCGCAAAGGGACGCCACGGTAAAGGTAAAGCGGAAGACGTTTTGCACCTCGCCGTCCTTTTTGCGAATGCGCAAAAGACCGTTGCCATACATGCGCTTGGTGAAAACGCTGTCAACGCTGTCAAAATTAATAGTGGAGATGATTGCACCGCTGTCGAGATTCACTGTTATCATCGCGCTTGCGGTCACGGCCAATGCAACGGTATCATAACGGTTTTTTTCGTCAATTTCACCGATGATGGCAAAAAGTATGGGATCTTCCTTTCTGTTGGCGTTCAGTAATGCCTCGGTTTGCTTCTCGTCCAAATGTATATTGGTCAAAAAGGGCAACTTCATTACCTATTTCGTCGCCACCTTGAAAGGCGAGCGACTCTCCTTTCCCGGTTGTAACCAACGCGCCCGTGCCGGAAAAAGGCAAGGGGAATCCTTGGTCACGGTCATACTACCACGGCAAGGGGCAAAAGTCAACCCATTTTTTGATTTTTTTGTTGTAAAAATGTGACGAAAAAAATCGTCGAAATTCACATGCCTCCTTTTTTAAAAAAGGTATTGACAAACGCCGCGAATTGCGATATAATACTAAATGCGAGTTTTGTAAACGGCAATCTCGCGCTTGATGTATGGAGAAGTACTCAAGTTGGTGACGAGGCGCCCCTGCTAAGGGCGTAGGTCGGTTTAAACCCGGCGCGAGAGTTCGAGTCTCTCCTTCTCCGCCAGAAAAAGGGCATACCCCCTTGTGGGGTGTGCCCTTTTTCCGTCGGGGAGAGTCTCAATGACTGCGCCGCCGATTGCGAAGCAAGAGGCGGCGCAGATAACCGAGCAAAGCCGAGTCGGCAGGCTTGCTTGTCAGCGAGGCGGCGAAGGTTGCTCCGCGAGCGTAGCGCGAAGCGCAACGAAGCACGACGTGCCACCGCCCTGCGGTGTGCTCGCGAGGAGTATAGTTCGAGTCCTTATAAGTTGTGCCGCATTATTTACTTTGTTTTAAGTTTTTTTCGTGAATACTTGACTTTTTTCTGTGACTGTGGTAATATAATTGGGTAACTACACGGAGGCATATTTCGCCGTAGGCGAATGTTGCGAAGCGGAATTCGGCTAACGCTGAGCCGCATCTCAATGCTCTCCGCATTCACAAGTTCATACGGAGGCATATTTCGCCGTAGGCGAATGTTGCGAAGCGGAATTCGGCTAACGCCGAGCCGCATCTCATGCTCTCCGTACTCACAAGTTCATACG
>JAZOSR010000094.1:0-6480 GCA_045657225.1 Eubacteriales bacterium
CCGATCGAGTCCAAGCACGCTATCGCTCAGGTCGCTTCCATCTCCTCCGGCGACGAAAACATCGGCGAGCTGATCGCCGACGCCATGGAGAAGGTCGGCAAGGACGGCGTTATCACCGTTGAAGAGTCCAAGACCATGAAGACTGAGCTGTCCATCGTAGAAGGCATGCAGTTCGACCGTGGCTATGCTTCTTCCTACATGTGCACCGACATGGAGAAGATGGAAGCTGTTCTGGACAATCCCTACATCCTGATCACCGACAAGAAGATTTCCAACATTCAGGAGATCATCGGCCTGCTGGAAGGCGTTGTACAGTCCGGCAAGAAGCTTGTCATCGTCGCAGAGGATGTCGAGGGCGAGGCACTGTCCACGCTGATTGTCAACCGCCTGCGTGGCACCTTCACCTGTGTCGCGGTCAAGGCTCCCGGCTTCGGCGATCGCCGCAAGGAGATGCTGCAGGATATTGCGATCCTCACGGGCGGCGAGGTCATTTCCTCCGAGCTTGGTCTTGAGCTCAAGGACACCTCCATTGCACAGCTCGGCCGTGCACGTCAGGTGAAGATCAACAAGGAAAACACCATTATCGTTGGCGGCGCGGGCGATGCCGATGCCACCAAGGCACGTGTCGGTCAGATCAAGAACGCCATTGAAACCACCACCTCCGACTTTGACCGTGAGAAGCTGCAGGAGCGTCTTGCCAAGCTCGCGGGCGGCGTAGCCGTCATTAAGGTCGGTGCCGCAACCGAGGCGGAAATGAAGGAAAAGAAGCTGCGCATTGAGGATGCCCTGAACGCCACCAAGGCGGCTGTTGAGGAAGGCATCGTTGCAGGCGGCGGCACCGCTTACCTCAACGTCATTGAGAGCGTTGCCAAGCTCGTTGAAACCGTTGAGGGTGACGAAAAGACCGGTGTGCGCATTGTCCTCAAGGCACTTGAGCAGCCCGTTCGTCAGATCGCCGCTAACGCCGGCTTTGACGGCGCGGTGATCGTTGACAAGATCATGTCCTCGGGCAAGAAGGGCTTCGGCTTTGATGCCTACAACGAGGTCTACTGCGACATGATGCAGGCGGGCATCGTCGATCCCACCAAGGTGACGCGTTCTGCGCTGCAAAACGCGGCATCGATCGCCTCCGTGGTGCTGACCACCGAGAGCGTGGTTGCCGACAAGAAGGACCCCGCAGCTGAGGCTGCAGCCAACGCCGCAATGGCAGGTGGCGGCATGGGCGGCGGTATGTATTAAGCCGAGAATGTTAAGAGCATAAAAAAGAAGGGCACCCCTTTTGAAAAAGGGGCTGCCCTTCTTTCTTGTTTTTGACATCTGTCAAAAACAATTCAATCTTCCCTCCCGAAAACTTAAAGCATTATTTTGCAAAGTAAATTTATTGATTTTCAACCAAAGAGTTTTCGTATTCTCTAACTGCACAATTAAATTTATCAAACTCATCCCAACTCAAAAAAACTCCTTCTTCGTCAATCAAGTGATATTTCTTTGCCAATTCGACAATTTTCAAAAAATGATCGAAATAAGCAGGAATAGCAGCAAAGGTCGGCTTTAAGCCTTTTTTGTTTTTGCGATACACAAGCTCTTCGTATTCAGCTAGCAATTTTTGGTATAGATGATACTCGTTTATAATTAAGTCATCCGTGCATTCACCGCTTTCCACCTTAGAAAATTGCGTGCGCTTTTCCAAAGTAAGCTCGATAAATTTTTCATCCCCCCACATATCATGGAAATCGTTTAGCTCTTTCTGTCGTTTTTCACCCTCTAAAAATCTAATTATTTCTTTTTCTACTACTTGTAAAAACTCAATTTCTTCTGTTACTCTCCACCATTTGAAGTCGTTTTTCAATGCGCTATCAATGCATTCTTTCATTTTCTCCACATTTTCGCATTCACTCATTAGATTGTGAAATTTTTCCATCAATTTCTCAACTGGATATTTTTCTATGATCTCTTCTTTTTTCTTCTTTTCTTCAAGCTGTTGTTTTTCATATAAACACCCTTTAATTTCATTCTCAAAATACAAATAGATTTCTTCCTTATATTCCGTTATCCAAGGTCCCCAACTTTCCGCTCCTTGCATTTCTTCAATACCACCGTTAACGATCTCCCGCACTTTTTCCTCGGGTAGCCCTAATTGCCTAAGATGTGGATATTCTTGTATAAAGCTGTTATATGTTAAGCTTTGAATATATGCAGGCAATTCGCGCTCTCCCTTTAAAAAATGATCAAACCACTCTTGTGCAGAATTTAAAATCTCCTCTTCCTCTTCTTGCAAATCAAAGAGATAATCGTAGATGAGAACCTCTATCTGCTCGAGAAAAAACTCTTTGTCTTTAATCAACTCATAAGTTGTACTGTAGCGTGTTATCACTAAGCTTACAATACGATCAACCTCTTTTTCTTCTTCCGCACTTTTGGTTTTTTCTTCCCTTCGCTGCTCCTCAAGCCAATCTCCATCACAAAATGACAAATTACCTTTCGCATCTCGAAAAACAGTATGGCATTCATTTTCCGGGGCACTAACCGGTTCTAAATGCAACCTCCATTTAAAAGATTTTGCCAAAGGTCTTCCAATCGTCCCAGCCGAAGTGAAGAAAAAATTCTCGCCTACAATGCGTACCAGATCATTTCTCGCATTCCTATTGTATAATTCAAACCAATAGGCTTGCCCCAATTCTTCTTTATAAATCTTGGTCAAACTCGAAAGCCGCGTTTCATATGTTAATTTGCCGTCTATAAATCCTGCCTTGATTTCTTTTATCATTATTTTCTCCTTATTCATTTGTTCTTTGCACCTTTATCATAACATACGTTTTTTTCAAAGCAAAGGTTGTTCTAACAATTTTAAAATTTGTTCACAACTTTTCATTGCTTCATTTTTCGCAAAACAATTCAATCTTCCCTCCCGAAAATTTTGGGAGGGAAAGGAAAAAGCACCTGCTCCGCGAGCAGGTGCTTTTGATATTCAGATACGCTTACAGACAAACTCCTCGTCGGCACGCACGAGGAGCGCGGCGCCGTCAAGCGGGCAGTCAAGACCGTTTGCGTTGACTGCTACATCATCCGACCAAGCGCGAACAAGCGAGTCGCCCGCAAAGCCCTTTACCTTCACGTTTTCGAGATTGATATTGCAGTAGGCGGCACGAATAAGCGGCGTTTCCTCACTTCCCTCACGGCAGGAATAGTCAACGTCGCGAAGCGCGATTCGGAGCGGCTTATTCGCAACGCCGTAGGCGGTAAGCCCCATGGCACAGCCGCTCACCTTCACGTTCTCAAAGGTAACGTCGGTGGGGGGCGTGCCTACCTGCCAGCGCTCGTTACCCGAATAATTGAGGTGGAGCATACGGTCGGCGTTTTCAACCGTGCAGTTACGAATCAGTATCTTGCCGGGCTGTGTAGCGATGGGGAGATCGTTCATGGTGAAATTGGTGAAAAAGGAGAGCATGTTATTTCTGCCATGCTCGGAGACCGTCACGCCTGCCGCCTTCTCCTCATAGGTGAAGGAGCCACGGAACTGGTAAGGGCAAGGTGCAAAGGCATGGCAATTTTCAATCAGCACGTGATAACCGCCAAAGCGGAATGCCGAGCAAGCCGAGCTCATTTCACAATTTCGCACGACCACGTTAACGTTGCCAAAGCCCGCCACACAGTCGTCACCCGTCACCAGCTTACAGCCCTCGATCGTCACGTTTTTGCAAGCACGCGTATGAATGGCATCGTGCCCCGCAAGCACGGTGATATGATCAACGTTGATATTTTCGGACTGAAAAATAAGATTGCCCCAATTTCCCGCGCTCTTCATGGTATAACCGCGAAGCGTCACGTTCTTGCAAAAGTGCATATTGATGCCGTGCGGACCGCGGTATTTTTCCTCTCCATTAGGGTCAAAGGGGTTTCGACCGTCAATGACAGAGCCCGCCTCACCGATCACGGCAACATTTTCGGCAAATACGGCACGAATCAGTCCGTGATTCCACCGAGTACCTGCGACGTAAAGGTGCTTTTTGAAGCCACCACCCATCGCCTCCCACTCAGCGGGCTTATACCAAGGGGCATCAGCATTTTGGTCATCAGGCAGAGGCTGCAGCTTATCCTCGTTGATATGAAAATAATCCGCAATGTTGCGGCTGCCGAGGAGCACGGCATTTTCCATTAAGTGCAACGTGGTATTGCTGCGAATACGAATATCACCCGTAACGAATTGCATGCCCGCAGGCACAACGACCTCGCCGCCACCCTCCAAAAAGCAGGCATCAAGCGCTGCTTGAATGGCATCTGTCTGCGGTGCCTGTGCACCGTTGATCGCGCCAAAATCCGTTACAACAAATTGCTTCATATCACAAAGCCCCCTTTTGTCTTTTTTTCATTATATCGCAAAGCACCTCGAATTACAAGGCAGCCTTTGCGCCGAATCGGTCACTTTTTGCTATATATACACACAAAAGCCGAAGGCAACGGTGTGAATGCTTTGCATTCTGCGCAAGAAAAATATTTTTTGAGAATTTCTGCTCAAAAAAGGCAAAAATGTGGTAAAATAGGAATATCCCATAGCCGCACGGGAATCGAACACACAAGGTTTTAAAAGATATATTTTCGGTCATACTGCGCCGAATTTTTCTTAAATATCCGCATATTCTGCAAAAAATTCGACTTGCCTTACTCGAAAATCTATTCTTTTAAAACTGCCCTCACCCTGCGGCGAAAAAATTTATAGTGAGTTTTGTTGGACTTTGCCGCAGTCAAGTGCCACTTTACAAGGCAAAGAACGACAAAAGACGCAGAAATTTTTGCCGCAGGGCTTGTGTGTTCGACTCCCGTGCGGCTATCCAAAAACGAGGTTTATCATGCGTATTGATTTTCACACCCACTGCTTCCCCGACACGCTCGCGCCGCGCGCGATGGAAAGGCTAAAGGATATCAGCGCGCGCTTTGATTTTATCAAGGCGCACACGAACGGCACGGCAAGCGACGCGAAGGCGGTACTGACGCGCGCGGGCATCACGCACGCCGTGGTCTGCAACATTGCCACCAACCCCCGTCAGGAAACAAACGTCAACGATTTTGCCATTTCGCTTACCGCCGATCCCTTCTTCTCGCCGCTCGGCTCCATACACCCCGACAGCGAAAAAAAGGCGGCGGAGCTTGACCGCTTGGCGGCGGCAGGTGTGAGAGGCATTAAGCTCCATCCCGATTACGTGCATACCGTTCTTTTGGACCCTCGCTTTGACGAGATCTTCTCACTTGCCGAGGAGCGCGGCATGCTTGCCGTTGTGCACGCAGGATACGACCCCATCTCGCCCGATTTTGCGCACGCAACGCCCGAAATGTTCGCCGCCGTCAAGAAAAAGCACCCTCGTCTTACCCTCATTGCCGCGCACATGGGCGGCTTCCACATGGCAAAGGAAACGATAAAGCACCTTGTCGGCACCGATATTTATCTTGACACCTCGCTTTGCTCCTTGCGCGAGGAGGAGCGCGACCTGCTTTACAAAATTCTCGCAGAACACGACCCCACGCGCCTGCTTTTCGCCTCCGATACCCCGTGGAGCGATGCCGCCCGCGAGGTTGCCTTTCTTGAAAACGCGCCGATTAACGACGAGAGAAAGGCAATGATCTTTCGGGAAAATGCCGCGCGCCTGCTCGGGCTGTAAGTTTTTTTCAAAAATTTCAAAAAACCTCTTGCTTTTTGCTTTGCCCTGTGATATAATAGTCAGGTCATCACACGGAGGCATAGCTCAGCTGGTTAGAGCGCATGCTTGACATGCATGAGGTCATTGGTTCGATTCCAACTGTCTCCACCATAGTAGAACCAGTCGAACCACACGGTTTGGCTGGTTTTTCTTTATGTCCCGAAGTCGGCAGAATAGATCAAGTGCCGGCACGTAACGGACAGAACCTTCCCGGCAGGCAAACAGAAATCCCGACGGATCTCTTTAGTGAGGTCGTCGGGATTATTATTTTGCGTGTATTTATAGTAAATCTCGATTTTATCGTCGAACAGGATGATCTTGTCCACGAGGGTGTCTATCAAAAGTTGCGGCTCAGCTTTCAGCGCATCGAGTAGAAACGTTTCAACATCCTCCTTGGTGAGCAGATTGGCCTCCTTGCACTCCTCGGACAGGATCCGTCCGTTCAGCTCGTCGATCTGCAATTCCAGCTCAGTGATTCGATCCTTGGTGGTCGCGGTGAAGATTCCGGCTTCCAGAGCTTTCATGAGATTGTCCAACGCCTTTTGCGCCTTGCTTCTCTGATCGCGTAGAAGGGTCAGGACGGCTTGTTCTCTGGCACGCTTCTGATGGACGGCTATGACCTCGTCGGCGATTACAGACAGGTTTTCGGGCTTGTTCAGCAACAATAACGTCGTGTTCAGCACCAACTCTTCCAAGTCGGCCTTCTTGATGCACGCCTTGGGACAGCTATGGTGCTTTTTTCTGCCGGAGCATTTGTAGTAGTATCTCATTGTCCCGTCACGGGCCG
>JAZOSR010000095.1:0-9987 GCA_045657225.1 Eubacteriales bacterium
ATGCTGATCGTAGCGGGCGGCTTTGGTATGCTTGTGGAGAGTATCGGTTATCGACTGCTCTTCCTTTTGCTTGGCGCGGTGATCTCGATTTGCGGCGTGCTTGGCATTTTTATGGTAAAGGATAGCGAGGCACTTGTCAAAAACGGCTCTCTGAAGGATATTTTTTACGGATTTCGCCCCCGTGTGGTGAGTGGAAATCCCTCGCTGTACCTCACGCTTCTTCTCATGTGTGTGTACGGTGTGGCGTGCCAGATATTTATGCCTTATTTGATCATTTATATGAAGACCTATCTTGGCTTTACAACCCTTGAATACAGTATTGTGTTCGGCGGTGCGATCGTGATTGGCGCGGGGGTCAATCTTTGGCTTGCGAGAATTTCTGACCGATTGCCCAAAACCCGTTTGCTTTACGCGGCGGCGGGTGTGTTTGCCGTGGGACTTGGCGCTATGTACCTTTGCCGCTTTGGCGGAAAGACGGTACTGCTCCTCGCCTTCGGCGCGGCAGGTCTTTTGATGATCACGGGCTATATCTTCGTGTCGGCACTGTGCGGCGCTCTGGTGCGCGATCACACACCCGAGAGGGACGTTGGTAAGCTGCAGGGCGTGCGTATGCTCTTTGCGGTGCTGATCCCCATGGTGGTGGGCCCGATGATCGGTAACGGTATTAATAAAGCGGTGAACGTAAGGCTCACCGACCCGGGTGCTGATATTATGACGACCGAGTATATCCCCGCGCCCGAAATTTTTCTTGCGGCGGCGATTGCGGCGGCTTTGATGTTTGCGCTGATCCCACTGCTTGACAAGCGCATCAAGAAGGACGAAGCTGGAGGATAAAAAATGCGTTTAAATACGGATTATAAGATCGGAGAAATGCCGCACGCGGAGCATCCGCGCCCGCAGGCGGCACGAGAGGGAATTGTTTGCCTGAACGGTCAATGGGCGTTTTATAAGGAGAAAATTGACGGCACACGCGCCTTTGAGGGCGAGATTTTGGTGCCCTTTTCACCCGAAACCGTCAATAGCGGTATCATGGAGGGCTTTGTGCTCGAAGCGGGCGAAAAGCTGCACTATTCCCGCACCGTGATGCTTGATAAGGCGTTTTTTGAGGGCAAGGTCCTCTTGCATTTTGATGCGGTTGACAGCGCATGCGAGGTGTTTTTGAACGGCGCGCTTGCAGGCACGCACGTTGGCGGCTTTACGGCGTTTTGCTTTGACGTGACTGCCCTTTGCCGCGAGGGTGAAAACACAATTGAGGTTACCGTGACCGACGAGGCGACGCGCAACAGCGGCGCGCGCGGTAAGCAAAGCGACAAGCGCGGCGGCATTTGGTACACGGCGCAAAGCGGCATCTGGCAGACCGTGTGGCTTGAATTTATGCCAAAGGACGCGATCGAGGACCTGCGTGTGACACCCCGAGAGGGCGGCAAGGAGGTTCTTGTCGAGGCGAGGAGCGAGAGTGAGATCGAGATCGCTGTGTTTGAGGGTGAGAGCGAGATCATGCGTGAGAGCTTTCGCGATAAGATCGTTTTAACGCACGATTTTAAGCTTTGGTCGCCCGAGGATCCTTTCCTTTATACAATGACGCTTTCCAATGCCGCAGGCGATCAGATCAGCTCCTATTTTGGCGTGAGGTGGCTTGGCAGAACGATTGATAAGACGGGTAAGGTGCGCCTTTCTCTTAACGGCAATCCCTATTTCTTCAACGGCGTGCTTGACCAAGGCTATTGGTCGGACGGTATGCTGACGCCCCCCTCGGATGAGGCGATGGCAGAGGAAATTCAGTTAATGAAGGACATGGGCTTCAACACCCTGCGCAAGCACATCAAGATCGAGCCGATGCGCTGGTACTATCACTGTGACCGCATTGGCATTGCCGTGTGGCAGGATTTCGTCAACGGCGGCGGGGACTATAAATTCACCCACGTGGCGGCGTTTCCGTTCCTTGGCTTTCACCACAAGGACAGCGATTACGCGTATTTTGCGCGCGAGGACGCGCGTGGGCGCGAGGAGTTTGCCGTGATGGTTGACGAAACGATAGGGCAGCTTTACAACGTCCCGTCGATCGTGCTTTGGGTGCCCTTTAACGAGGGGTGGGGGCAGTTTGATTCGGCAATGTGGACAGCTTACGTGCGCGAAAAGGACCCCACACGTATCATCGATTCGGTCAGTGGCTGGCACGATCAGGGCGCAGATAAAACCGACCTGAAGAGCCTGCACACCTATTATACGCCCCTTCGCGTGCCGAAGGATCCGCGCCCCGTGGTGCTGAGTGAGTTCGGCGGCTATTCGATGAAGACTGAGGGTCACGTGTTTGACGAGGAGAAGGAATTTGGCTATAAAAAATTCAGGTCAAGGGAGGCACTTGCCGAGGCACTCCGCACCCTTTACCTCAAAAAATTAAAGCCCCTGATCGCCAAGGGACTTTGCGGCGCGATTTACACGCAGGTGTCGGACGTGGAGGAGGAGATCAACGGTTTTGTCACCTACGACCGCCGCGTGCAAAAGGTGGATACCGCCGTCATGCGCGAGATCAACGACGAGATCATCGCCGAGGCGGCGTTGGTGACCGGGAAATAACCTTGTAGGTCGTGGTGTGATACTATGCCTCCCTTGTGTAAAGGGAGGTGGCACGGCGTTGCCGTGACGGAGGGATTGTAATAGTAGATTTTTGTTAAAAACAATCCCTCAGTCGCTTCGCGCCAGCTCCCTTTACACAAGGGAGCCTTGGTACTGTATTTTTAATTAAACAAAGGACAGAGAATGGTTACATTCTCTGTCCTTTTCTTTTTGAATTAGAGTCATTCTTTAGAGCGCGGTTAAATCGTTTGTCCGTTTTATAATATACCTTATTTTAGTTTTCTCGGTTTGTCAATAAATCCTGCAAGATAGTCAAGAGAAACATTGTAGTATTCTGCCAAAGCAACCATGCGCTCAAACGGAATAGCTCTTTTTCCATTTTCATACTGCGCGTAGTAGGATTGACTGGTGCCTATAATTTTTGCAATTTCTTCTTGACTTTTATCAGCGTCTTCTCTAAGATCCCTTAATCTTTGATATACACTCATGCTTTTCACCTTTTCCTTTTTTAAAATTATAGCACAAATGAACTAAAAGGGGTTGACTTTAGTTCGCATGTGAACTATAATATATTTAGTTCATTTATAAACTACAAAGAAAGGCAAAAATATGAAACAAACACTTGAAAAGCTATGGAACGATTATTTTTCGGGCGAATGCGCCGCGATTGAAACAAAGGAGGAGCGTGAGCTGATCAAAAAGGCGGGAGAACTGCACGAAAGGGTAAGGGCACTGCTAAGTGAGGAACAGGAGCGCGCGATGGAGCGCCATGTGGAGGCAGTATACGATATGGAGGCGCTGTTTCGCAAGAAGGCGTTTTTTATGGGCTGCGAATTTGCGCTTTCGATACTGAAAAAGGACGAAGGATAAAATATCCTTCGTCCTTTTTATCGGGGAATTGTGCAATGGATCACTTGTGCGAAATGCTTAGGCCCCGGGATATTCCTTTTTGCCGTTGGTGGGCGTGGAGGGGACAGCGGCGGCTGCCGCCTTTTCTGCCTCTACCTCGTCAATCACGACGCGACCTCTTGCTTCCACCTCAGGGATATCCACGTCAAGCATTTTTTGCATGTGCGCGAGCTTCCATTCAAGGTGCGCGCGGTCGCAGTAATACTCAACCGAGGGCTCAAAGCCAAGGCGCGAGTCAAACTCGACCAGCGGTATGCTCGCCTTGACGTTTTCGATCTCGGCAAGTGCGATCTCGCGAAGCTCTGCCGAGAGTGCCTTGAAATCGGCGTTTTCGTCGGTGCGCATATAGTATTTGCAGACCATCCAGCGCTTGAAGTAGTGAACGGTAAGGAAGGTGCGTGCCATAAATTCGACAATGCCCGTGACGCGCTTTGCCTCGTCGTGCTTTTCACCCGAAAGGGTGGGGAGCAATGCCTTCAGTACCTTGGCGCCCTCAAGGAGCATATCCGCGCTCTTTTTGTAAAGGCGCATCTCGCCCATCACCTTTTCATAGCGGTAGGGGGCTTTCAGGTCTACGTTGCGGGGCACGTAGCAAATATAGTTGTTGCCGAAGTGTGCCCACGGGCTATAAGGAATGATGACCTTTTCGTTGCGGAACAGGGTAAAGGGATAGGTGGGACCGCAGCGCTGCGCACCGTACTGATCAGAGGATACCATGTAGGTAATGCCCTCGCTGATCGTGCGGAATGCCTCGCTTGCCGCCTTTACGTTCTCCTTGCCCCAATCGCGCGCGAGGAGCTTCTCGATGATCGCCTCGCCGTCGGGCTTTTCCTCGGTGAAATATGCCTTTGCAAGGTCGGAGATAAAGGAGGGCCAGAAGCCGTAGTGGTGGGAGTCCATCGAGCCGACAAGACCGTATTTGTCGTGACACTCGCGCATTGCCGCATAGCGCTTTAACCACTGATAGGGCATCGGGTCATAGGGCACAAGACCCACGTCCCACGTAAGCCCCCCCGCATTGGTCATGGAGTAAAGCGGAATGCCGCGCTTCTTTGCCGCCTTTGCTTCGCTGAGGAAGTATTTGCCGGGGCCTTCAAAGAAGAGCGTGTAGTCGGCGGTGCAGCAGGGCACACCGTCACGGTACATGACGTCGGTGGAGGTCATGCCGTATTTGGGGTTCAGGGCAAGCGAGCCCTCAAACATTTCAAAGGTTGCCTGCAGGCTGATGTCGGTGGGGAGGTTGGCGATCAGCTCGGTGCGCAGCCCCTCGGGCACCCAGCCCCAGTTATACGTCCAAAAGATGATGTCGGTGTCGGGGCGCTCGCGGCGAATGATCCTTTTGACGAGATCAAGCCATTCGGGGTAGTCGTTGCAGGGGAAGTTACTGGGGTTCGGGAGCTTGGCGGGCTTGCCGTCAGGACCGATATTGGTGCCGCCCGCGCCGCGCATCAGCCCCGAGGTGCGGGGATCACGCGAGGGGATGCCGACGCTCTCACCCACGAACACCACGCCCTTGAAGCCGGGGCACTTGCGGAACAGGTTGCCGTAAAGATTGTCGTAAAACTCCTCAGCCCCCTCGTCGGCAGGGTGCATCTTGCTGCGCATATAGCTGTACGCATAGGCGTCAAGCCCGTATTTTTCAGCGCGTCTGATGACGTCGTTAAAGTCAAGAAAATGCGTGGAGGCGCGGTTGACGTCACGGGTGAAGACCAAAATGGTGTTGATGCCCGCGTGCGCAATGGCGTTTAAGTGCTCGTCGGGGTACATATCCTCGCCAACGCCCGAATGGACCATGCGGCAACGGAAGATCGGCGCGCGCTTTTCCTTGCCGAGTGCCACGTAAGGAGCTTCCTCAAGGTTCATTAAATCTTCAAGCAGGTAGCTTGCCTGCGCGGCGGCGCGCTCGTCCCGGCCCACAAGCTTGATCTTTGTTTTTGATACGTCAACGGCGTAAGCACCGTCCTTTTTCAGCGTTTCGTCGATGACGTATTCGATGGTGCGGGTCATGCCGCCCTTGGTGGTGTAGCCCACCTCAACGTTCATCGATACGAAGAAATAATCCTGCAGATCGCGCCCAACCCTTTGCAAAAATTCGCTGTCGGCGGGCACGACGATCGTCCATTTGTCACTTACCTCGATCTGATTTTCGCCAAGCGGCTTTTCGACGCGGCGATTTTTCTTGTGTACCTCATTAAGGCGCTTTTTGAATTCGTAATTCAGCTCTGCCATTGTTTTTCTCCTGTTTGGAATGCTAAAAATGTATTCTTGTGTTGGGATAGTGGTTGCTTATGACTCGGGGTGCCACGTTGTTTCAGCCATGTGCTGCCATACGGTACGGGGGTAATCCATGCGGATGGCGTTTTTGACGCATCCGTCGCGCTCAAGCTCGGGAATATCGTCGGCGAGAATGCGGTTCATATGCTTGAGCTTCCACTCAAGGTGTGCAACGTCGCAGTAATATTCCATCGAGGGCTCAAAGCCAAGACGGGAGTCAAAGTCGGCAAGCGGTATTGTTGCCTTCACGTTTTCGATCTCAAGCGCCGCGATCTCGCGCAGCTCCTTGAGAATGGGAGCAAAATCTGCGCCCTCGGCAAGCAATGCCTGCTTTAAGAGATACCAGCGCTTGACGTGGTGGGTCGTCAGGCACGCTCTTCCCATAAATTCGCCGATGCCCGCCACACGCCTTGCCTCGTCGCGCTTTTGGGGCGCAACGTTGTCAAGGACTGCCTTCAGGCACTCCGCGCCCTCAAGGAAGAGGTCGGCTGCCTTTTTGTAAAGACGGATCTCGCCCTCGAAGGTTTCCTTTTTGCCCTCTTGGTGGAGAGGATAGCTATAATTCGGCTTGCAGATGTAGTTCTCGCCGAAATGCGCGCCCTTGGTGTAGGGAATGATCAGCGTGTGGTCATTGAAGAGCACGAGCGGGTAGGAGGGACCGATACGCATCGGTCCGTATTGGTCGGGGGTGGTTGAAACCGAATATTTGACCGCTTCGCTGAGCAGCCTCATGCCGCGCTTTACCTCGGCAAGATTTTCCTTGCCCCAATCGCGCGTGAGCAGACCTTCGATGATCGCCTCGCCGTCGGGCTTTTCCTCGGTGAAATAAGCCTTTGCGAGCTCCGAGATAAAGGAGGGGTAAAAGCCGTAGTGATGGGAGTCCATTGAGCCGACAAGACCGTATTTTTCGTGTGCCTCGCGCATTTTTTCAAAGCGCGCAAGCCATTGGTAGGGGAGCGGCTCAAAGGGCACGGTGCCGACGTCCCACGTCAGCCCTCCCGCGTTGGTCATCGAGTAAAGCGGAATGTCATTTCGCTTTGCCGCCTTGGCTTCGCTGACAAAATAGTCGGAGGGACCCGCGTAGCAAAGGGAATAGTCGTTGGTGCTGGCACGCACGCCTTCGACCGTGAAGCGGTGGGTGACGGCAAAGGTCGCAAGCCAGCTGATGTCCTTTGGCATATTGTCAATGAGCTCGACGCGAATATCCTCGGGCTTGCTTGCCCAGTTGTAGCTCCAGAAGACGATATCGGCATCGGGGCGCTCGCGGCGAATGATCCTCTTGACGAGGTTCAGCCAATCGGGGTAGTCGTTACACGGATAGTTGCTGGGATTCGGCTTGGTTGCCTTGGTGCCGTCGGGATAGGTGGTGACGTGGCGCAAGAGGCCCGAGGTGCGCGGGTCGCGCGACGGGAAGCCGATGCTCTCGCCGACGAAGATGATGCCCTTGAGCCCTTTGCACTTGCGGAAGAGATTGCCGTAAAGACCGTCGTAAAATTCCTCCGCGCCCTCGTCAGCGGGGTGCAGGCGGCTTTGCATGTAGCTGTATGCATAGACATCAACGCCGTACTTGGCGGCACGGCGAATGATGTCGTTAAAGTCAACGATATGGGTGGCGCTTCGGTTTACGCTGCGCACGAACAAAAGAATGGTGTTGATGCCCGCGTGCGCGATGGCGCTTAAGTGCTCGTCGGGGAAATCGTCGAGCGCGACACCCGAATGGACCATGCGGCAACGGAAGATGGGCGCACGGCGCTCCTTGCCGATCTTGACGTAAGGCGCTTCCTCAAGGTTCATTAAATCCTCAAGCAGGTAGCTTGCCTGCGCCGCGGCGCGCTCGTCCCGGCCCACAAGCTTGATCTTCGTTTTGCTGACCTCAACGCGGTAGGCACCGTCCTTTTTGATTTTGTCGTCAATGATATATTCGATGGTACGTGTGGTGCTTTTTGTGGTGGTATAGCCGACCTCCACGTTCATCGATACGAAGAAATAGTCCTGCAGATCGCGCCCGACCCTTTGCAAAAATTCGCTGTCGGCGGGGACGACGATCGTCCATTTATCCGTTATCTCGATCTGGTTTTCACCAAGAGGCTTATCGATACGGCGGTTTTCCTTGTGTACCTCGGCAAGTCGCCGCTTGAAGGCATAATTCAGTTCGCTCATAGGTGGGTTCCTTTCGGTAGTTGGTCTGCCTCAAATTTCTTTTTGAGGCAGCCCCGTTTTAATTATTTACGGACCTTTGGTCATGTCAAGCATGACACCTCTTTTATTAAGTGGGGTCGGTCATATTTTGCCACACGGTACGGGGGTAATCCATGAGCGTGGCGTTCTTTACACAGCCGTTTTCCGCAAGCTCGGGAATGTCAACGGTCAGCATCTTGTCCATCATTTTCAGCTTCCACTCAAGGTGCTCAACGTCACAGTAATATTCAAGCGAGGGCTCAAAGCCAAGGCGCGAGTCAAAGTCGGCAAGCGGTATCGTTGCCTTTACGTTTTCGATCTCAAGCGCCGCGATTTCGCGCAGCTCCTCAAGGATCGGCGGGAAGTCGGCACCCTCGGCAAGCAACGCCTGCTTGCATAAATACCAGCGCTTCACAAGGTGCGTGGTGTAGCAGGCTCTGCCCATAAATTCGCCAATGCCCGCTACACGCTGTGCCTCGTCGCGCTTATGCTCCGCAACGCGCGGCAGGACGGATTTGAGGATCTCGGCACCCTCAAGGAAGAGCTCATACGCCTTTTTGTAAAGGCGGATCTCGCCCTCAAAGGTTTCCTTTTTGCCCTCTTGGTGTAAGGGATAGCTGTAATTCGGCTTGCAGATGTAGTTGTTACCGAAATGCGCGCCCTCCGTGTAGGGAATGACGAGCTTGTGGTCGTTGAAAAGTAAGAAGGGATAGGAGGGACCGATGCGCATGGGTCCGTATTGGTCGGGAGCGGTTGACAGCGCGTATTTGATCGCTTCGCTGAGCAGCTTCATGCCGCGCTTTACCTCGGCAAGATTTTCCTTGCCCCAATCGCGCACGAGCAGCTTCTCAATGATCGCTTCGCCGTCGGGCTTCTCCTCGGTGAAATAAGCCTTTGCAAGCTCCGAGATAAAGGAGGGATAAAAGCCGTAGTGATGGCTATCCATTGAGCCGACAAGACCGTATTTTTCGTGACATTCGCGCATTTTTTGGAAGCGCTCGAGCCATCGGTAGGGGAGCGGCTCAAAGGGTACGGTGCCAACGTCCCACGTCAGCCCTCCCGCGTTGGTCATGGAGTAAAGCGGAATGCCGTTTCGCTTTGCCGCCTTGGCTTCGCTGACGAAATAGTCGGAGGGACCCTCGTAGCACAGGGAATAGTCGTTGGTGGCGGCGCGCACGCCGTCGACCGTGAAGCGGTGACTGACGGCAAAGGTCGCAAGCCAGCTGATGTCCTTTGGCATATTGTCAATCAGCTCGACGCGGATATCCTCGGGCTTGCTTGCCCAGTTGTAGCTCCAGAAGACGAGATCGGCATCGGGGCGCTCACGGCGAATGATTTTTTTGATGAGGTTCAGCCAATCGGGGTAGTCGTTACAGGGGAAATTGCTGGGGTTCGGCTTGGTTGCCTTGGTACCGTCGGGATAGGTTCTGACGTGGCGCATGAGGCCAGAGGTACGCGGATCCCTTGAGGGAATGCCAATGCTCTCGCCGACAAAGGTCACGCCCTTAAGGCCCGGGCATTTGCGGAAGAGATTGCCGTAGAGGTCGTCGTAAAATTTCTCCGCGCCCTCCTCGTCGGGGTGCATACGGCTGCGCATATAGCTGTACGCATAGGTATTAAGACCGTATTTCTCGGCGCGGGCAATGAGGTCGTTGAAGTCAATGAAGCGCGTGGAGGCGCGGTTGACACCGCGTGTGAAGAGCAAAATGGTGTTGATGCCTGCGTGCGCGATGGCATTGAGGTGCGCGTCGGAATAAACGTCCTCGCCAAGACCCGAGTGGATCATACGGCAACGGAAGATCGGCACGCGCCGCTCCTTGCCGATGTTAACGTAAGGCGCTTCCTCAAGGTTCATGAGGTCCTCAAGCAGGAAGTCGGAGGCCAAGCGGTCTTAGGAAGACAATTAGGAAAACCAACTCCTTGGCTCACAGAACGACATGGCTACGATCCGACTTCCGAGTGGATCATACGGCAACGGAAGATCGGCACGCGCCGCTCCTTGCCGATGTTAACGTAAGGCGCTTCCTCAAGGTTCATGAGGTCCTCAAG
>JAZOSR010000096.1:0-8924 GCA_045657225.1 Eubacteriales bacterium
CGAAGGCGTTGAGGATGTGGGCTACATCGTAGCTACCATTGGCGATGCTGGCTTCGAGACTCTAGAAGCAGCTATTAAGGCAGCAAAGGCTGGTCAAACCATCAAGCTGGTCCGTGATATTACCGCTTCCCAGATCATCACTATCGACAAGGCGATCACCCTTGACGGTAACGGCAAGACTTTGACCTCCACCGCAGCTCGTGCAATCAACGTTTCGGGCGCTAACGGTGTTACCATCAAGAACCTGACCATCAATGCAAGCGGCGAGCGTGCGATCAACATCATTCAGGGCGCTACGAACGTTACCATTGATAACGTAACCGCTACCGCGGCTAACTATGCTGTCAACCTTGCAAGTTCCGCTGCAGGTGCAGTTGTAACCATCAAGAGCTCCAAACTCAACGGCCTTGCGGTTGTGAACGTTTCCGCTGCAAATGCAAAGGTTGCGATCATTGATACCGTGATCACCAACAAGGATGCATCCTCCACCGAGAACTACGGTGCAATCACCGTTGGTTCTGACGCAGCCGGTGCTACGGTTGCTGTTTCGGGCAACAGCCAGATCATTGTTGCAGGTGATTCTGTGAAGGCATCTGTCTTCCCGGCAGACGCAACTGTGACCGGTATTGATGACGTTCAATACATCGTTGCAATGATCGGTGATGCCGGCTTCAAGACCCTGCAGGGCGCTATCGATAACGCTAAGAACGGCGACACCATCACTCTGATTCGTGATATTGCCGCTAGCGAAACGATTATCGTTAACAAGTCCATTACTCTTGACCTGAACGGCAAGACCATCACCGGTACCGACAACAACTCTACCGGCAGCTTCGGTCTTATCAACCTTCAGCCCGGCGCAGAGCTTACCATCAACGATACCGTTGGTGGAGGTAAGATCACTCTTAAATCCAAATTTGACCGCGATTGGAACGCCTACTCTAGCGTTATTTCCAACCAGCGCGGTAAGCTTATCGTTAACGGCGGTACTATTAAGCACCTTGGCGGAACCGATATGGCTTACGCAATTGACAACCTCACTAACGGCAAGGGCACCTATGCTGAGACTGTTATCAATGGCGGTACTGTTGAGTCTCGTTATCGCGCAATTCGTCAGTTCCTTAACGGCACCGAGGCTCAGAACATTCTCACCGTAAACGGTGGTGAAATCATCGGTGTTAACAAGTCCATCTGGATGCAGGATCCCAACACGAACGCTAACACCGGTACTCTTACCGTAGGTGCTGAAGCTGATATTTATGGAGACATTTATCTCTTCGTAACCGCAGGTTCTAGCGAATATCCCGTAACCGTTTCTATCGCAGCCGCTGCACTTGAGAGCGGTAGCCAAGTTCTCACCGCTAACTTCCCTGACGGATACGTTCTTGAGAACGTTAACGGAAACTATGGCATTAACAAGTACGTTGCTATGGTTGGTAACGTTGGCTATGATACGCTTGCAGATGCACTTGCAGCTGCAAAGACCGGCGATACCGTTAAGTTGCTTTCTGACCTTACTCTGACCAATGATGATATTCAGACTGCCGGAGATTACAAGGTTATGTTCAATGTTGAAGGAAAGAACATTACCTTGAATATGAATGGCAAGAAGATTACGCTTAACTACACCGGCAAGAGCCACAAGGATCTCGTTGCCATCGTACGCGTGGCTGATGGCGCAGGCCTTACCGTAACGGGTAACGGTACTATTGACGTTCCTGAAAATGGTATCAACATTGCGTACATGTTCTGGAAGGCAGGTACTACAGGTTATCTGACCATTGAAAACGGCTCTTACCACATGGATAACTCCGCTGATTCTATGGTTTATACAAACGGTAACCGCACTGTGACTATTAATGGCGGTAGTTTCGTGCTTGATGCGATCGGCACTCGTTCCAACGGTTCTCCCTGGATCTTCAATGCTAAGGGGCAGAATGAGCGTAAGATCGTTGTTAACGGCGGCTCCTTCAACGCTGATGTTCTCCATCAGTACTGGATCTTCGAGGTTGAGGCTCATTTCAGAAAGGCTCTTCAGTACAATACAGAGACAGGCATGTATACTATAGTTGACGCTGTTGCTTACGTCACCGAGCGTCACCCCGCTAGTAAGAAGTGGTACACGCAGAACGTTGGTTACGCTACCATTGAGGAAGCTATCGCTGCTTGCGAGGGCCCCAAGACATGGAAGACCGGCGCAGTTTCCGCACAGGAAATAGTGGTGTTGATTAAAAATGTTGAACTCAACAAGACCGTAACCATTGCCAATGGTCAGTCTGTCGTTATTGATCTGGGTAATTACCGAATTACCGGTACCTTCACCGGCACCGGTAATCAGGAAATGTTCCTGGTTAAGGGCAACCTGACCGTCATGAATGGTATCATCGAGATGGAGGCTACCGAGAACCAGGGCTGGAGCGCTATGTCCACCATCTTCAACGTCACTGCTGGCGGTGTGTTGAACATTGACAATGCGGACATTGAAAACATGGGCGGCACCGACATGAACTTCTGCGTGCATCTCAACAACTGGGGCGAGGTTACCCTGAACGTAACCGACTCCACCTTGACGGCTGCTTATTGCGCAGTTCGTGTGTTCAACTCCGGCTATGATATGAACAACGTTACCATTACCAACAGTACGTTGACCGGTGCAACTCGCGCGTTCTGGGTACACAACTACATTGGCGACCTTGACAGCACCAAGCATTCCGACAAGGCGATCAAGGACCGCTTGAACCTCAACATCTACGGCAATGGTAATACCTTCACTATTACCGATAAGAACGTAAAGTCCCCCATCCGTTATGGCTTTAAAACGGCTGTGTTCGTTGATGCTAACGGCAACAGAATCGTTACTTCCGGTGAGGATATTCAGGATGCCATTGATCAAGGCGACTCCAATATCGTTCTCGGCGGCGACGTCGACCTTAACGATCTGTTGGGCGGCTTGGGCGGCAACTAATCAGTTGTAATCCCAATTGATTTCACAATTTAAAAGACCTCCCAACCCCTTTGCGGGTTGGGAGGTTTTGCTTTTTGTAAGGCGGCTTTGGTGCCCGGACGTTTGAAGGTCGGGGGACAAAAAGCCTTCCCCTCATGGGGATTCCCCTCGCCTGACGGCGAGCGTGCAAGTTTGCTTTCGCAAACATTGCGAGGGTGACCGCCTTGCGACGGATGAGGTGGCGGCAACTATGTTGCCGTTCACAATTTATAAAGGGATAACGAATCTGTTTCCCGTAGGGGCGATTCACGAATCGCCCGTTTTTATAGCCGTATGTGGGGCGTGGATAGCCTCCCTCCGGGAGGGAGGGGGACCACGGTAGTGGTGGAGGGAGCCTGCGAGTAGCCGTTTGTAAATCGTGGATTGCGGGGCATTCGTGAATGCCCCCTACGGTTGTTTGCGTTCCCCGCGGTGTCATCCTCGAGCGGAGCGAAGGATCTCGCGGGGGTAGGGAATGGTTGCGCCGCCATTTGTAGGTCGGAGCAGCACCAAAGCCTCCCTCGTCGTAAAATAAAGAAGCCACGGCTTCTTTTTGAAGAATGCAAAGCATTCTTCTGTGGAGGGGGACCACGGTAGTGGTGGAGGGATTGTTTCATTGCCGTTTGTAGATCGTGGACGCCCTTGGCGACACCTCATCACCCGACGTTGTCGGGAGCTCCCCTCAAGGGGAAGCCTTTGATAGTTGTTCTAAACGCGGAAAAATAATTTTATTGAGTCAAGAACGGAAAACAGCCAATAAAAAAATATTTCCGCTTTTGGAAAAAATATCTCTAAAACCTCTTGACAAGCGGGGGGAGGTGGTGTATAATGGTGTCAATGAAGCGGCAGGGCCGCGCTGGAACGATTGACACAAACGAAAGGCAGGATAAATATCATGAAGGCTACCTCCTCTAAAAAGGCGACGGGCGCACCCATGGGTGCTGATCAAAATGAGAGAAAAAAGGCGCTTGAAACCGCCATTAAGCAGCTGGAGCGCGATTTTGGCGCAGGCACGGTGATGAAGCTGGGCGAAAATACCCACATGGAGGTCCAGGCAGTGCACACGGGCTCGCTTTCGCTTGACATGGCGCTCGGTATTGGCGGTGTGCCGCGCGGACGTATTATTGAAATTTTTGGTCCCGAGTCCTCGGGTAAGACCACGGTGGCGCTCCACATTGCCGCCGAGGTGCAAAAGACGGGCGGTCAGGCGGCGTTTATTGATGCCGAGCACGCGCTCGACCCCGTTTACGCCAAGGCGCTTGGCGTTGATATTGACAACCTCCTCGTTTCCCAGCCCGATTGCGGCGAGGACGCGCTTGATATTACCGAGGCGCTGGTGCGCTCGGGCGCGGTTGACGTGGTGGTCATCGACTCGGTGGCGGCGCTCGTGCCCCGTCAGGAGATCGAGGGTGATATGGGTCAGTCCCAGGTCGGCGTGCAGGCACGCCTGATGTCGCAGGCAATGCGCAAGCTCTCCGCCGTCATTTCCAAGTCAAATGCGGTGGTCATTTTCATCAATCAGCTGCGTGAAAAGGTGGGCGTGATGTACGGTAACCCCGAAACGACCACGGGCGGTCGCGCGCTCAAATTCTACGCATCGGTGCGTATTGACGTGCGCAAGACCGAGCAGCTGAAGAACGGTAACGACATTTACGGCAACCACGTGAAATGTAAGATCGTGAAGAACAAGGTGGCGCCCCCCTTCCGCGTGGCGGAGTTTGATATTCTCTACGGCAAGGGCATTTCCCGCGCGGGCGAGCTTGTGGATATCGGTCTTGCGCTTGACGTTATTCAAAAGAGCGGCTCTTGGTTCTCCTACAACGGCGAGCGCCTTGGGCAGGGCAAGGACAACGTGCGCAAGCTGCTGGAATCGAACGTCGCGCTCTTTGAGGAGATCGAGGGCAAGATCCGCGCCATGCAGGATAAGATCGACGTGCAGGAGGACACCTTTGAGGTGGACGATGAGGACGAGGAGTTCGATCTGCGCGCTCTGAAGCTTGACGATGATAACTGATGTGATTTTTTTAAAGGAGATGCGCGCCGCCGCGGGCGGCGCGCGCCTTCTCTTAACGGTTGAGATCGGTGAGGGCGACGTGCGCCGTACCGAGCGCTTGGCGATCTTGTCGGCGCGGCTTGAACGAATGCCGCGCGTGGGCGCGCTTGATGAGGATACGTATGCCCGCCTTTTGCGCGAGGCACAGGTTTCACAGGCGATTGAGCGAGGTATGCGTTGCCTTGGCGCCGCAGGCGCCTCGCGCGCGGCGCTTGCCGCAAAGCTTATTCGCCGCGGTATTGCGCAGGATGTGGCAAAACAGGCGGCAGGCGAGCTTGCCCGCCTTGGGTATCTTGACGAGGTGCGCGGTGCCGAGGCAGAGGTGCGAAAGGGCTTGGCAAAGCGGTGGGGCAACCGCCGAATTCTTGCCGATCTGCGGGCAAAGGGCTACGGCAGGGCGGCGCTTGCCGAGGCAGAGCGCGCGCTCGCCCTTGAGAGTGAGGAGGCGCGGCTTGCCGCGCTGCTGCAAAAAAAGCCCCGACCCTTGGACGGGCGCGAGCGTGAGCGCCTTGTTGCCTCGCTCGTGCGCTACGGCTACGAGCCGTCAATGGTCGAGCATATGTTAGGGGAAGAATAAGACCGCGCTCCGTCAGGGCGCGGTCTTATTCGTTCATTGGTTGTGTGGGGCGTGGATCGCGGGGCGTCGGGGACTTGTTATGTTTGCGAAGCAAACTAACGCGCTCGGCAAAGCCGAGGTCAACGGCCACCTACGGTTGATTGCGTTGCCGCAAATATATCGTGGATACGGACAGTCGAGGACGCCTGTCCCTACAGGTAGGACGCGGTCGATATGTTGCGCGGGGAGCGGTGATTTTTGGAAATTATCTGTTTACAAAACTAAAAAAATAGGGTATAATATAAAATGATTTTGAAAAGAAGGGCAAAAAGAATGAGGCTGGAAGAACGAACGCTGAAAACCGAGAATATTTTTGACGGCAAGGTGCTGCACGTGCGGCGTGACGACGTGGAGCTGCCAAACGGCGCTCCTGCCGTGCGCGAGTACGTGACACACGTGGGTGCGGTGTGCATTTTGCCCCTCACCGACGAGGGCGAGGTAATCCTTGAACGGCAATACCGCTACCCCTTTCACGAGGTGATCGTGGAGATCCCCGCGGGCAAGCTGAATTCCCCCGAGGAGGACCCGCGCCGCGCGGCGTTGCGCGAGCTGCGGGAGGAAACGGGTGCCGTGGCAGGTGAGCTGATCTATCTTGGCGATTTTTACGGATCGCCCGCCCTGATGGACGAGCGCATTCGCATGTATCTGGCGCGAGAACTGACCTTTACCGAGCAGCAAACCGACGAGGACGAATTTTTAGAGGTCTTCCGTATGCCGCTTGATGCGTTGGTAGAGGAAGTGATGGCTGGCGCCGTGCCCGACGGCAAAACGCAGGTGGCGGCGCTCCGTGTGGCGGAGCTGCTACGCCGCGAGAAACAAATAAATGAAGAGGTGACACAAGCATGAAACTGAATTATAAGCGCACGATATTTGTCGGCTTTGCCTTTTTCCTCATCTCCGCCTTCTGGCAGGCGTACGACACCATTATCCCCAAGATCCTGACCGACAAATTCGGTCTTGCGCAGTCGATCTCGGGTGCCATTATGGCGCTTGATAACGTTTTTGCGCTCTTTTTACTGCCGCTGTTTGGCGCGCTTTCCGACAAGCTCCATTCAAAGCACGGTCGCCGCACGCCCTTTATCGTGATCGGCGCGGTGGTGGCGGCGGTGCTGCTTGTTTCCCTGTCGATTGCCGACAGTGCACAGCTCCGTAATATCGAGGCGGTGAGCGCATCGACACAGACCGAGGACGAGGCGGCATACCGCGAGGCGCTTGGCGCTATTTACGATGCCGACCCCGAGGTGAGCGACTTCCGCTCGGAGGAGCTGCTGACGGGTAAGGTGAAGCTTTCCACGCTCATTGGTCGCGAGGAGTTCGTGTCGATCCCGCTTGAGGTAAAGGACGAGAACGGTAAAACGATCACCAACCCCGATTATACCAATATCGTTGTGCCCGCAAGGCAGGGCTACGCCGCTATTGCAACCGATAATCACGTGACGCCGCTCATTATCTTCATGGTCCTGCTTTTCTTCACGTTGGTGGCAATGGGCAGCTTCCGCTCGCCTGCCGTGGCGCTCATGCCCGACGTTACGGTCAAGCCCTTGCGCTCCAAGGCGAACGCCGTCATCAATCTGATGGGTACGGCAGGCGGCATTTTGGTGCTGTTGCTCGGCACCGTGCTTGGCACGGGCGGCGCGAAAAACGCGTTGATGAACTACACCGTCTTCTTCTCGATCGTGGCGGGCATTATGATGGTTGGTCTTGCCGTGTTCCTTTGGCGCGTGCGCGAGGTCAAATGGGCGCACGAGATGGAGGAAACGAGCGCCGCGCTCGGGCTTGACGCGCCGAGCGAGGAGGAAAACGTCGGCGGCGAGCGCCGCCTTTCCAAGGGCGAGCGCATTTCGCTCCTTCTCATTCTTGCCTCCGTTGTGTTCTGGTTCATGGGCTACAATGCCG
This sequence comes from Eubacteriales bacterium, assembly GCA_045657225.1. Classification (GTDB taxonomy): domain Bacteria; phylum Bacillota; class Clostridia; order Oscillospirales; family CAG-272; genus Firm-07. Next base: position 7,549 of record JAZOSR010000096.1, read on the forward strand.
TGACGAGCAAATATTCGGTGTACGCGAGCACCGTCCTTAACGTCGATTACAACACCACGCTTCTCATCGCGCAGGGCGCGGCGATCGCCGCTTATCTGCCCGTTGGCATGTTGTCCTCGAAGCTTGGCAGAAAGAAGATGATCCTTGGCGGCGTTGTCATTCTTTGCGCTTCCTTCTTCTTTGCCTCCTTCCTTGGCGCTGATAGCCCCGATCTTGTCAAGCAGCTTCTCATGCCTCTTTTGTTTGCCCTTGCGGGCATTGGCTGGGCGACCATCAACGTCAATTCCTACCCCATGGTGGTGGAGCTCTCGCGCGGCTCAAACGTCGGCAAATACACGGGCTATTACTATACCGCCAGCATGGCGGCGCAGGTGATCACGCCCATCTTGTCGGGTGTCTTCCTTGACATCAATTTCCGCACCCTCTTCCCGTATGCCGCCATTTTCGTGGCGCTTGCGTTCTTTACGATGTTCTTCGTGCGCCACGGTGACGCAAAGCCCGACGCACGCGCGACCGTGCTTGATGGCATCGGAGGTGAGAACTAATGGCAGTGTGGCAGATCGTACTGCTTGCTGTTGGTGGGTCGCTTGCGGCGCTTCTTGGCATTTGGCTCTTTTTAATTGCGCCGAGCCTTTCTAAAAAGTGCGCAAAGCCCTTTATGCGCCCCTACGCCCATCGCGGGCTTTGGGGGCAGGGCGTGCCCGAAAATTCCCTCACGGCATTCCGTCTTGCCGCCGAGGCGGGGTTTGGCATTGAGCTTGATTTACAGCTTTCCTCGGACGGAGAGGTCTTTGTTTTTCACGATTACGACCTTAAGCGTATGTGTGGCGAGGATCTCACGCTCACCAAGCTTACCGCCGCGCAGATCGGGGAAATGCGCCTTGACGGCACCGAGGAAAAGATCCCCACCTTTCGTGAGGTCCTCGCGGTCGTGGCGGGTCGTGTGCCGCTTCTCATTGAATTGAAGGGCGAAACGGGCGACACCTCGCTTTGCCCCGCCGCTATGGCAATTCTTGACGAATACGAGGGTCCCTACTGTGTCGAATCCTTTAATCCGCTGATCCTTCGTTGGTTCAAAAAGCACTGCCCCGACGTGGTGCGCGGACTCCTTTCCACCAATCTTCTGCGCGAGAAAAAGCGCGGCACGGTGCCGCTTAATTTCGTGCTGACGGCGCTCCTTGTCACCTTCCTTTGCCGCCCGCACTTTCACGCGTGGGCACTGAAATACCCTTACCGCGTGGGGCTTCGTTTCAGCCTGTGGCTCTTCCGCGTACCGTCGCTTGTCTTTACGGTGCAGGACGAGATACATTACAAAACCTTCAGCGCAAGGGAAATTTATCCTATTTTTGATAGCTTTGTGCCCGATGAAAAAACGC
>JAZOSR010000097.1:0-13457 GCA_045657225.1 Eubacteriales bacterium
GAGAAGAAATTCTCGATAAAACCGCCCCGATCCCCCCAAAGTGGGATCGCTGCTTTCTTTTGCAGTACCAAGGCATTCCCCTCTTTACTACAAAATATGTCGATTTGTGCTTTCGCGTTCTAAATCAGAAGAAAGAAAGCTGATCGGTTTCGTTAATGTTCTTAAGAACCCCTGCGCCACGCAAGGTTTCAATCACGCTTTTGTTAAGACCCGCGCGGATCTGCAGATCCTCCACCGAGAAGAAGGGCTCCTCGTTGCGTGCCTTGACAATGTTATCCGCGGCGTTTTCACCAACACCCGCAAGTGCCGAAAAAGGCATGCGAATAGCGCCGTTTTCGGGCAAAAACGCACGGGAATCGGACTTTTCAAGGTCAACGGCGAGGAAGCGGATACCTCTTGCAAGGCATTCGTTGATCAGCTGAAGCGTTGAGATCGATGCTTGCTCCTTGGGAGAAGCCTCCTTACCGCGCGCCTCAATATCCTTAATGGTGGCAACAACGTGCGCCTTGCCGCCCATCACGATCTCGGCATCAAAGCCGCCGGGTGCTACGGTAAACATAGCGGCATAAAAGGCGATGGGCATATGTACCTTGTACCAGCCAAGACGAATGGCAGACATAACGTATGCGGCGGCGTGTGCCTTCGGGAACATATATTTGATCTTTTTACACGAGCCGATATACCAATCGGGCACCTCTTGTGCCTTCATTGCCTCCTCCCATTCGGGGGTGAGGCCCTTACCCTTACGCACCGCCTCCATGATCTTAAAGGCAAGCGCGTTTTCAAGTCCGTAACGAATGAGGTCGTTCATAATATTATCACGACATCCGATTACGTGTGAAATATCGCAAATTCCCTCTTTAATGAGGTCCTGCGCGTTGCCGACCCACACGTCCGTGCCGTGCGAAAGACCTGATATCTGCAAAAGATCGGCAAAGGAGCGCGGCTTTGCCTCCTCCACCATCTTCATGACGAATCTCGTACCAAACTCGGGCAGACCGTACGTGCCGAGATTGGCATCAATATCCTCGGGGGAAATGCCAAGCGGCTTGGTTGACAAGAAAAGGTCGTAAACACTGCGATCGTTCATCGGCACGTCCATTACCGACGTGTCGGAGAAACGCTCGATCCACTTATATTTGGTCGGAATATCGTGTCCGAGCTCGTCGAGCTTCAGGAGCGTATCGTGCAGATATTCAAAGGTAAAGTGCGTGGTTACGATGTCCGAGTTCGGGTCGTCCGCGGGGTGCTGTACGGGGCAGAAATCGTAAATTTCATATTCCTTCGGCACAACCACGATGCCACCGGGATGCTGACCCGTCGAGCGCTTCACGCCGACACAGCGCGCGGCAAGGCGGTTCATTTCAGCACGCGGCAAGGAAATTCCCTTTTCCTCCATGTACTTAAGCACAAAGCCAAACGCGGTTTTATCCGCAATACCGCCGATCGTTCCCGCGCGGAACACATTTTCCGCACCGAACAGCTCCTCGGTGTATTTATGGACGCGACCCTGCACCTCGCCCGAGAAGTTAAGGTCAATATCGGGCGATTTATCGCCGTAGAAGCCAAGGAAGGTTTCAAACGGAATATCATGACCGTCGTTATTCATCTTGGTGCCGCAAACGGGACAATTCTTGTCGGGAAGGTCAAAGCCCGAGCCAATGCCGCTCGGCACGTCAAATTCATTGTGTTGGCACTTGGGGCACCAATAGTGGGGCGGCAGAGGGTTAACCTCCGAAATACCCGCCATGGAAGCAACAAAGGACGAGCCAACCGAGCCGCGCGAGCCAACAAGATAGCCTTGGCTTTCGCTGTAATACACCAGCTTTTGCGCGATCATGTAAAGCACGGCAAAGCCGTTTTTGATAATTGAGGTCAGCTCCTTGTCAAGGCGCTTGCTGACGATCTCGGGCAAGGGATCGCCGTACATGGATTTTGCGCGATCGTAGCAAATACGTTGGAGATCCTCCTCCGCGCCGTCCATGTGAGGCGTAAACGTGCCCTTCGGGAAGGGGCGGATGTCGCTTTCCACCATATCGGCAATCAAATTGGTGTTCGTCACGACCACCTCATACGCCTTCTCCTCACCAAGATAGGCAAATTCCTCAAGCATCTCCTCGGTGGTACGGTAATAAAGCGGCGTGTTGCCGTCCTCAAATTTTTTAATGCTGGTAAGCACCTCACGGAAGATCGCGTCCTCGGGGTTCATCACGTGTGCGTCACAGGTCGCCACCACGGGAATATTCAGCTTTTCGCCAAGTGCCACAATGCGGCGATCAAGGTCACGCAGTCCTTCCTCGTTGGCGATCTTGCCCTCATTTATCAAAAATTGATTGTTACAGATCGGCTGAATTTCAAGGAAATCGTAGAATTTGGCAATTTCCTCAATCTCACTCTCGGGCTTGTTGTCAAGGATCGCGCGCATCAGCTCGCCCGACACGCAGGCAGAGCCGACAATCAGCCCCTCTCTGTGCTTTTCAAGCACGGTCTTTGGTACACGCGGCACCTTGCGGTAATAATCAAGATAGCCAAAGGAAACAAGCTTATAAAGATTTTTAAGACCTGTTTTGTTCTTGACAAGCAGGATCTGGTGATAGGGCGTGAGGCGCAAGGGATCTGCCGCCGCGCTCATATCGTTTTGCAGATCGGCGAAATTACGCATTTCCGCCGTTTTCATCTGCTCTATCATCTCTTTGAAAATCATAGCAAGCATCTCGGCATCGTCACACGCGCGGTGGTGATTGAAATCCCCCAAATGATAGTGCGCGGCAAGCGTATCAAGCTTATGATTTTTGAGATCGGTATTCAGAAAACGCGAAAGCGCCAATGTATCAAGATAAGAATTGCCAAATTCAAGCCCTGCGTTTTGCGCCGCCACGCGAATAAAGCCAACGTCAAAGTCGGCATTGTGCGCAATCAGCAAGCGATCGCCGATAAATTCAAGAAATTCGGGCAAAACCTCGCGTGCGACACGCGCGTCCTTTACCATCTCGTCATCAATGCCTGTGAGCTTGGTGATCTCCTCGGGAATCGGCATTTCGGGATTGACAAAGGTGTTGTAGCGCTCAAGCACCTCGCCGTTTTTGATCTTCACGGCACCGATCTCGGTAATACCGCAGGTGCGATTGGAAAGTCCCGTGGTCTCAATATCAAAAACGACAAATTCGTCCTCAAAGCCACCCTTGTAATTCCCAAAAAGGGCACTCGCGCGGTCATTGACGAAATATGCCTCCATGCCCCAAATCACCTTTTGCCCCAGCTTTTCGGCAACCAGCATTGCCTCCTGATAGGCTTGTACGTTACCGTGATCGGTAATGGCGACAGCAGGGTGTCCCCACTTGTTTGCCTGCTTGACGACATCTTCGGGCGGGATCAGCGCGTCCATTGCCGACATGGTGGTATGCAAATGCAGCTCCACGCGTTTTTTGGGGGCATTGTCTTGACGTGTGATCTTTTTGATCAGTAAAAGATCGGTATAGTAAAAGGTAAGGTCCACGTCCTGTACCTCGCGGTGTACGTCGTGCTTGGTGTAGCCGCGAAGTGCTACGGCACCGCCGCCCTTGATGGCTCCCGCAAGCGTCCCCTTATCCTCGGCGTTCATGCCGAATTTTTTTACCATGATCGACGAGTTACCGTCAGTCACACCAAAGGTAATATTAAATTTCGAGCCGTCGCGTGTGGTATCCTCGGTATAACCGAAGACCTCGCCTACCACAATAACGTTTCTTGTGGGAATTTGCAAATGCGCGATCGGCACGGGTCTTATCTCAAAAGCCTTGCCGAAAACCACCTGTGGCTCGGAAATATCAAAGCGCGCACCGCCTACCGCACAAATATTATTTTCAACAACAGCCTCCCCCACATCGCCGAGCAAGGACATCACGCGCGTGCCCTGCACCTCAGGCTGTGCAGGTGCGGCGCGCTCCATTGTCGGACGCTCGGTGAGAGTACGCTCGTAATTGGCGCTGCTCTCGCGCAGTTGTCGATCAAGCATAGCAAGCTCCTCCGAGCCGCCACCGTATCTGTAATTTGCGGCAAGCTCCGCGGAGTGTCTGATTTCTACCTGATAGCGAAGACCGAATTCGCTGAAAATAATGCCAGCGATGCCGTCGGGCGTCTTGCCGTTTTCCATAAGAGCAAGTGCCTCGTCAAGATACGGCATTTCAATAACTACCGTATTATCGTCAAGATAAGCGCGATAGGATCTGAAAAAGCCGCGTGCCACAAGGCAAGAACGCTGTGCCTCTGCCAAAATTTCGGGCAAATAGGTTTCGCCAAACAGCTCACCGCTGTAATGCGGCAAAATGCGCACGTAATTCAACTCATAAACAGCCGCGATCTCAGCCTCTGCACGGTAAAGGAGCGATTTCGGCACGATCTCGGGGAAATTAGCTCCCACCTCCAGCATACGCTTTTCCTTATCGGCACGTATGGTAATACCGCTTGCCTTTTGCATAAAGGAGGCGATCGGCGCGTCGGGCGTATATTTATAAAAAACTTCAAGTAGATTCTTTTCCGCCATATCCGTTTAAGAAGGGTGGAAAAATTCCGCCCTTTATCCTTCTTTTATTTTCTTGATCTCGGCAATCAATCTCTCGATCACCTGATCCTCTTTGATCTTTTCAACAATTTCCCCGCGCTTGATGAGGAGCGCCTCGCCCTTGCCACCGCAAATACCGATGTCGGCCTCGCGCGCTTCACCCGGTCCGTTCACTACACACCCCATCAGGGCAACACGCAGGGGCAGGTCCATCAAGCCCTCTTTTTTTGCCGCCGCTTCAAAGCGCGCAACAAGGTCAATCAGGTCAATTTTGGTTCTGCCGCACGTGGGACAGCTGACGATATTAAGACCCGTGTGCCCTGCGGCACCAACGGCGCTTAAAATGTTTCTCGCCGCCTCGATCTCGTCAACGGGATCGGAGGTAAGCGACACGCGCACCGTGTCACCGATGCCATCGGTGAGAAGCGAGCCGATACCAATAGCGCTTTTCATGCGCGCTCTCTCCCCTGCCCCCGCTTCGGTCACACCGAGGTGGAGGGGGTATGTACAACGCTCGGCAAGCAGGCGCACGGCACCGATCATGGTCGGCACGTCGGAAGCTTTAATTGAAATGACTGTATCGGTAAAATCGTATTTTTCGAGCAAATTCGCGTGATAAAGCGCGCTTTCCGAGAGCGCCTCGGGGGTAGGCGCGCCGTGCTTTTCGAGAATATGCTTTTCAAGAGAGCCGCCGTTAACGCCGATACGGATCGGCACACGGTGACGGCGGCAAGCGTCAACGACCTCACGCACCGCCGCATCGTCACCGATGTTTCCGGGGTTAATGCGAATTTTATCAACCCCCACCTCGGCACACGCCACGGCAAGTCGGTGGTTAAAATGAATATCCGCCACCAACGGCACGCCAAGCAACTCGTTCTTAAGGCGTGCAAGCACCTTTACCGCTTCCATATCGGGCACGGTCAGGCGTACAATATCACAGCCCGCGGCGGCAAGTGCCTTGATCTGCGCCTTTGTCGCCTCAAAATCATGCGTGTCGGTGTTGGTCATTGACTGTATTGAGATCGGCGCGTTGCCGCCGATCGTCACACCGCCCACCTTGACCGCACTGCTAATTCTTCTTTTTATCTCCATGTTATGCAAATAATCCCGCAATGTCCTTGCACATGATAAACGCCATGAAAAGCAAGAGCAGCATCATGCCGACAAAGTGGATATATCCTTCTACGTTTTTATTAACGGGTCGCCCAAGCACTGCCTCAACAAGCAAAAAGAGCAGCCTTCCGCCATCAAGCGCGGGAATCGGGAGCAAATTGAAAATACCAAGATTGATGCTGATAACAACCACAAGATACAAAAAGTCAACGATACTGCTTTTTGCCACGCTCACCATGACCTCGGTGGCACCCACAGGTCCTGATACCGCATTGATGCCGTATCTACCCGTTAGCATATCGCCAAGCTGATCAAAGACCATTTTGACCGTGGAAACCGAGCGGAAAAACGAGTGCTTTAAGACGTTTCCAACCGTCTTGTGCTCGGCATAAACTATAAAATCCATTTGTCCGAATGCCACGCCCTGCTCAACGGTACCGGGGAAAATCACGCCGGGCAGCACAACCTCCTCGCCGTCTCGAAGCACGGTAAGGGTCAGCGGCGCGTAGCCGTTGTTGTTGATCTCGTAAAGCACCTCGTTGCCCGTTCTTGTACGCACACCGTTCACGTGTGTGATCACGTCACCTGCCTGCAAGCCATACTGCGAGGAGGTCGCCCCCTCGGCAAAGTCATAAACAGTCGTGGAGGCAAGATTTTGCGTGGAAATGACAACAATGATCATCAGCAAAAAGCCAAGAATGACGTTGGTTAAGGGTCCCGCTATGGTGATGAGTATTCTCTGCCACACCTTTTTATTGGTAAAGGAATCGGGCGATTCATCCGCCTCGTCCTCGCCCACCATGCTAACGTAACCGCCGATCGGCAACAGGCGCAAGGAATATTTGGTAGTAAGGACCTCGGTTTTTACGCTCGGCTCGCCCGTTTCGTCCTCGTAAACGTCAAGCTCACCGCGTTTTGTTACCTCAAAGCTCTTTTTGCCGTTTTTGGAAAACAGCTTCGGTCCCATACCGATGGAAAATTCATAAATGCCCACGCCAAAGGCGCGCGCCATCAAAAAATGCCCCAATTCGTGAATGGCGATCATCACGCCAAACGCGAAAATGGCAAGTAAAATATACAAAAAGGTCACCAATGATCTCCTTTCAAATTTAACGAGAAAGCAACCGCTTTGCCCTTTCTCTTGCTTCGGCGTCTGCGGCAAGCAGCTCCTCAAGTGAGAGCGCGCGCGCCGCGTGCGGCATATCCTCCACTACACGGATAACTGTGTCAAAAATACCAAGGAAGGAAATCTCACGCGCAAGAAACGCCGCCACTGCCACCTCGTTTGCCGCATTGAGGACCGCGGGCATACCGCCGCCCATTGCAAATGCCTTTGCCGCAAGGGGCAAAAGCGGAAATGTTTCTCCGTCGGGCTCCTTGAAGGTAAGCGTACCCATCTTGATCAGATCAAGCGGTGGGATCACCGCCTCCGTGCGGTGGGGCGCGGTCAGCGCATACTGCACGCAAAGGCGCATATCGGGCACCGACATTTGCGCAATGATACTGTTATCAATGTATTCCACCATAGAGTGAATTATACTTTCGCGGTGTACAACGACCTTGATGCGGTCGGGCGAAACGCCAAACAGGTGCGCCGCCTCGATCACCTCAAAGCCCTTGTTCATCAGCGTGGCGGAATCGACCGTGATCTTGGCGCCCATCTGCCACGTGGGGTGCGCCAAGGTGTCGTCTACTGTAATATCTTTAAGTTCTGTTCTTTTTTTACCAAAGAACGGTCCTCCGGATGCGGTCAACCACAAGCGCTTGATTTCCGAGGAATGCCCTGCGCGAAGCGCTTGAAAGATAGCGGAATGCTCGCTGTCAACGGGTGTGATGGCGAGATTTTTTTCCTTTGCCTTCGCCATGACGAGCTCGCCCGCCACCACCAAGGACTCCTTGTTGGCGAGTGCTAAATTCTTGCCCGAGGCAAGCACCGAAAGCGTGGGGCGAAGCCCCGCCTCACCGAGAATGGAGTTGACGGCAAATTCCGCAGGCGTTTGCTCGATCATTTCAAGCACGCCGTTCTCACCACCATAAACCGAAATATCGGTATCGGCAAGCGCAGTCTTCAGTTCCCTTGCCGCCCCCTCGTCGGTCATGGCCACTGCCTTCACCGAAAGTGCTCTTGCCTGCTCCTCCACGCGCCGCCAATTGCGGTTGGCGCAAAGTGCCGTGACGGTAATGCCGTGCGCGAGTGCCACGTCCACCGCCTGCTCACCCACCGAGCCCGTGGAGCCGAGGATCATGGTCTTCGGGAACATTTTCTTTTCGCTCATCATGCTACAAAAATCGGGAAATAGGTGTTAAGGATCAGCACAACGACCGTAACGGCAATGCTGGAGTCAAAGCGGTCAAGCAGACCGCCGTGACCGGGGAGCATTTTGCCATAGTCCTTTACACCCTCCTCGCGCTTGATGGCGGACATGATAAGGTCGCCGATCTGCGACACAATGCCGATCACCGCACCGCCAAAGCCAAGCACCCAGTAGTTGGGGGTAACGTCAAAGGCGTTGCCGACGATAAGACCGTAAACAATGGCAGTGACGGCGCAAAATACAAAGCCGCCGATCGCACCCTCCATAGTCTTCTTGGGGCTGACCTCGGGGATCAGCTTGCGCTTGCCGAAGAGTCTGCCGCAAAAATAGGCAAAGGTATCGGTCACCCAGCTGAAAATAAACGGAATGAGGAACAAGAATCTACCGACCGTTCCCTGATCACGCAAAATAATGATGGCGGAAAAAGCGCCGATCACGTAAAACGCGATCATAAAGACAAGCGCCACGCGACCCGAATTGATCTTGCCAAACTGAAAAACAATTACGGCAAAGAGATAAATAACAAGCGCCAGCATCACAAGGAGTGCGATCTGCTTGAAAAGCTCCATATCACCGCGCATCACACGCGCAAGCACGGGAAACACGAGCGCTGCCACGTAAAGCGGAAGACTGACAAAATAGTTTTTGTCAAGCTTCACGCAGTGAAGAAGCTCCCATACCGACACAAAGGTCGTCAAAGCAATAAACGCGGGGAAAATGTAATTGAGGGGGCTTGTCGCCGCCACGGGATCAGAAAACCAGAAAAACGGGAAAATACAAACAATGGCAACGACTGCCGTGATGATACGTGTTCTCATTTTTAAAAAATCTCCTTATTTACCCTTGTTGTCAACGCCACCGAAGCGACGCTTTCTCGTCGAAAATTCAAGAATGGCTTTGTGAAGCTCCTTTTCGTCAAAATCGGGCCAAAGCACGTCCGTGAAATAAAGCTCGGCATACGCCGCTTGCCAAAGCAAGAAATTGGAAATGCGAAGATCGCCGCCCGTGCGTACGATCATATCAAGCTCGGGACTTGCGGCGGTATAAAGTGCGTTTGAAATATCCGCCTCGGTCACGTTCGTGCGCTTCTCGGCAATCAGGCGGTTGCACGCGTGCACCAGCTCGTCGCGCCCGCCATAATTGAGAGCAATATTTAAAATCCGCGCGCGATTGGCGGTGCGCTCCTCAATTGAGAGCATACGAAGCCGTCTTTTTTCGTCAAAAACCGACTTGTCGCCAAGGAAACAGATACGAAACGCATAATCATTCAGCTTTTTATCGCATTCCTCAAGGTATTCGTCCATTAATTTCATAATGGCATTTACTTCCTTTTCGGGGCGCTTCCAATTTTCGGTGGAAAAGGCGTAAAAGGTGATCGCCTCCAAGAAATCCATTTTAGAGCAAAGATCAATGATATTGCGAAACGCCTTTACACCAAAGCGATGTCCGTATTCACGCGGCATAGCGCGCTTTCGTGCCCATCTGCCGTTTCCGTCCATGATAAAGGCAATGTGCCGTGGCAGCTGCTCGGGCAGAATATTGTCTTTTTTCATCAAAGCCTCACCTTTCTAAAGCATCGGGCGGAGAGAACCGTCGCGTCCTTCCCGCCCGTTGTTGTGGTATAATCAGATCGCCATAACGTCAGCCTGCTTTGCGGCAACGGCGGCGTCGATCTCCTTGATAAACTTATCGGTCATATCCTGTACCGATTTTTCGGATGACTTTCTCTCGTCCTCGGTCATTTCGCCATCCTTTTCCATCTTTTTGCAAAGATCGTTTGCATCACGGCGCACGTTACGCACGGCTACCTTTGCCTCTTCGCCCATTTTCTGCACCTGTTTGGAAAGATCCTTTCTGCGCTCCTCGGTGAGCTGCGGGAAGGTTAGACGAATGACTTGACCGTCGTTGTTCGGCGTGATGCCGACGTCGGAAGCAAGAATTGCCTTTTCCATCGCCTTAAGAGTAGATGCGTCGTAGGGCTTGATTACAAGCGTGCGCGCGTCTGCCTGACGGATATCTGCCATCGTGGGCAGGGGCGTGGGAGAGCCGTAATATTCGAAGCTCACGCGATTGAGGACGGCAGAGTTTGCCTGACCTGCGCGTATCGTATCAAAGTTGCTATTCAGCACAGAGATCGCTTTTTTCATCTTGCCTTCAAATTCAGTCGTGTTCAGTTTCATAACAGTTCTCTCTTTCTTTATGTTTGTATGTAAATAGATAAAAATTAACGGTGCAGCTCGGTGCCGATATGCTCACCCATCACAACGCGATAAATATTTTCGGGATCGTTGAGAGCAAAGGCATAGCAACGAATGTCGTTTTCCATGCAGAAGGTGGTGGCGGAAAGGTCAAGTGCCTTGAGCTCCTTGTCAAGCACCTCCTTATAGGTCACACTGTCGTAACGAACGGCAGTAGGATCGACCTTCGGGTCGGCGGTGTAAACGCCGTCAATGTTCTTTGCCATCAAGACGGCATCGGCGCTGATCTCAGCGGCACGAAGCACGGCGGCAGTGTCCGTCGAGAAAAAGGGCTGACCAAGGCCGCACGCAAACACCACAACCTTGCCCTTGGCAAGTGCCGCATTGGCGGTATCAATGGTAAAGGTTTCGGCAAAGGCGCGCATTTCAACGGCACTCATTACCACGGCATCAAGACCTGCCTGGCGGAAGCCATCCTGCAGAGCCAGCGCGTTAATCGCGGTGGCAAGCATGCCCATATGGTCAGCCTGCTTGCGGTCCATGCCGCCGCCCTGTCTGCCACGCCAGATGTTACCTGCGCCAACAATAACGCCAATCTCAACGCCCGCGTCAACACAGCGCTTCAGCACGGCTGAAACCTCGGTAATAAAATCAAAATCAAGAATTCCCTTGTCCTTTTTTGTCAGTGCCTCGCCCGATAACTTGAGCAGCACTCTTTTATACTTCGGGGTTGCCATAAAACACCTCTCATAATGAAATTCTATTCCTATATATTTTACTCTATTTTTGCTCTTTTGTAAAGGGGGATTTTTGAAAAATATTAATATTGAAAAAAGTTTTTCTCCACCACTTGCCACACGCGCCCTTTTGTGATATACTACTCTCAATTCAAAAGAAAGTGGTTACCATGAAAAAAACAAACTCTATTGCGGAAATATATTTAAACGGCACCGCCGTTTCGCTTTTTGATATTCTCGCTTTCGCGGCGGTCATCATTTCGCTTGTGATCTTTTTCATCAATTTTTGGATCTTTGCGCCGCTGGTGGTAAGCCTTGTGCTACTTGTCCTCTCGCGCTCGTCACACGTGTCGGATAAGGAGTTTGACAAGCTCCTTGACCACCTGCTCGCCTTTAATGCCGTGCGCGAAGCACGCAGTGAGGAATTCGAAAAGCTGCTTTCCTTTCACGAGCAAGGCTACTTGGTGGATAAAACACTCGGTGAATTTTATCTCGGCGGCTTTGATCTCTCGAAAGACCCCGTCAGACGCGGCGAGGACAAGGAATGGCGCTCGCCTGTCTACCACCTCTCGCACCTGAAATTTTCACAGGGGCGCCTTGACGTTTACACCGCGGAGGCCAACGTCATTGAGGGCACCGTTACTGCGGAGCAGTACGCCCTACGCATCCCGACGGAATACGAGATCACCAAAGCCGCGATCACCTGCCCCACAGGGCAAACGCTTGCCTCCTTCCTCACCTTCCCCGATTGCCCGCCCATTCCCGTGACCGAAAACAGCGAGGAGCTGGAGGCGATCTTTTCATATCTTGAATGTACAAAAACGGCGACTTAAAATACAAGTCGCCGTTTTCCTTATTTATATGATATCAATTGGCATGATCCCTTTTCGCATTTTAACGCTTCGGACCAAGACATATTATACGTCAATTCATATGTGTTTCCCTTTTTTAAATTGGTTTCGGTAAGTGTTTTTTTAACAATAACAGTCCCGTTTTTATCATATAAACAAATCTCAACTATCACTTCTTTATAGTCATCGTTAGCTTCAACCAAAATACAAATATTTTTCAAATCAGTAATATTTTGAGAATCTTTAAAAGATACGTCCGGCGGATCTTTTGTTATTTGTGTAACGATATTGGTCTTATTATCACTGTGTGGACTATTATTAGATGAACTTGATTTATCATTATCCTCCCATGGCTCTGATGCAAGTATGGAAAATAATATCAAAAGGAAAATAACACAAAAAAAAGAAACCAAAAAAGCACTCAAACATCCCTTGGATTCTTCTTCATTACTTTCATCATTTTTGCAAGCTTCCGGGGATGATTCTTCAGTGTTATCTTTTTCTTCCAAATCGATTTTGAAACATTGGCAAATATCACCTATTCTATACCATCTTCCACAATTTTTACATTTTTCAAGATTTCCTCTTTGCATTTCTTCAAAACAGTCTTTGCAAAGAACATATCCTTCGCATGGTTTTCCACACACTTGGCAATAATTTTTCATTTTTTCTCCCTTCGCAAAAAGTGCGTGACTCGTATTGCTACAACACAATTTTTTCAACCACGAAAAGCATATAGAAAAAGTTCTTGCATTTTCACAAAAAGCAAAAATACACGACATCAAATAGTGAGTGATTAAATTGTGTGACAACATTTATTTTAACACACAATTATGATTTTGTAAAGATATTTTGGTATTTTTATACGTACATTCGCGATGACGCACTTGTCCTACTCTTCGCTGTTGTGTTTTTTCTTTTAAAGTTCCTCGCCCAAGATTCCACCATCGCTTCGCTCGGTGCTGCTTCGCAGTTCGACTCCGCTTCGCGGCTGACCCTTGGTCAGCATCGCTCAAGAATGACAGCGGGCGGACATTCTATAATTTTAATCATAAAAAAAGGCGCACCGTGCGGTGCGCCCTTTTTTATTGACGTATAAATTACGCCTGGCCGGTGAGCTTTGCGATTTCCTCTGCAAAGTTCTCCTCTTTCTTTTCAATGCCCTCGCCCTTCTCGAAGAGCACGAAGGAAGCGATCTTGATGTCGCCGCCAAGTTCCTTGGCTACGGACTTGGTGTAAGCGCCGACAGTCATGCTGTCCTCCTTAACGTAAGCCTGCTCAACAAGGCAAACGCGCTCGTAGAACTTGCCAAGACGACCGGAAACGATCTTCTCAAGGATCTGGTCGGGCTTGTTAGCGTTCTTGGGATCGTTCTTCATCTGAGCAATGAGAACTGCCTTCTCCTCGGCAACAGCCTCGGCGGGAACGTCCTCAATGTTCACGTACTGGGGAGGATTGCCTGCAGCGATCTGCAGAGCGATGTTCTTTGCAAACTCAGCAAAGCCATCCTTTGCAACCACGTCGGCAGCAGCCTCAAACTTCACGATAACACCGGTGGTACCGAAGCCGTGAATGTAGGTAGAGGTGACACCCTCAACGATCACGAAGCGGCGAACCGAAAGGTTCTCCTTAATCACAGCGATCAGCTCAACAAGCGTGTTCTGCACGCTGTTCTCGGTGCCTGCGTAGTTAGCTGCAAG
>JAZOSR010000098.1:0-19173 GCA_045657225.1 Eubacteriales bacterium
ACGTTTTGACAAAAAGATCAACAAGATCGCCCGTGGTGTAGCAATCCACGTCGTCGGGGCCGACGTTGTAGTAGCCAGCAAGGGTGGGATCCTCGTACTGTGCCGCCGCGATCATCAAATACGCGAACAGGGGCTCCAGCACGTGCTGATAGGGTCGCGTGGAATGGGGATTGCGCACCACGATCTCCCCGCCCGCGAGCGCCGCGCGCACACAGTCGGGCACAATGCGGTCAGCGGCAAAATCGCCGCCGCCAATGACGTTACCCGCGCGCGCCGTCGAAACGGCAATGCCGCGCGCGTCAAGAAAGGAGCACTTGTAGGAGTGCGTGACGAGCTCGGAGCAGGATTTGCTGTTGGAGTAGGGGTCGTAGCCGTCAAGCGGCTCGTCCTCGCGGTAGCCCTCCTCGCGCTCGCGGTTGAGGTAGACCTTGTCGGTCGTAACGTTTAAGACCGAGCGCACCGTGCCGCTTTCGCGCACGCATTCAAGAATATTGACCGTGCCCATCACGTTCGTTTCGTACGTGTACGCGGGCGCGCGATAGCTTTCGCGCACAATGGGCTGGGCGGCAAGATGCAGCACCACCTCGGGCGCCGCACTTTGAAAGGCGGCGCGAAGCGATGCCATATCACGTATATCCCCGATCACCGAGGTCATGCCCTCTCCCTCGTCAAGCAGTGAGAACAAGGAGGGATCGGTCGGGGGCTCCAACGAGTACCCCGTTACAATAGCGCCTGCGCGCCGCAAAATACGGCAGAGCCACGCGCCCTTAAAGCCCGTGTGGCCCGTGACGAACACGCGCTTTCCACGGTAAAAATCAAGCACTGACATCAGTCCTCCCAACGGCGCCAGGGCGCGTTTCCGCTCTCCCAGCGTGCCTCAAGACGCTGCTTATCGCGCGCCGTATCCATGCACTGCCAAAAGCCGCTGTGGCGGAACGCCATCAGCTCGCCCGCGTCCGTCAGACGCTCAAGGGGCGTGCGCTCAAAAATGGTGTCGTCACCGTCGATATAATCAAGCACCTCGGGCGAAAGGATCATGAAGCCGCCGTTGATCCAGCCAACGTCTGCCTCGCTCTTTTCGCGGAAGGATTTTACTTGGTTGTTTTGAATATCAAGCACGCCGAAGCGCGAATCGGGATGCACGGCGGTCATGGTCGCAAGCTTGCCGTGCGACTGATGGAACGCCACAAGCTTGTCAAGATCAATGTCGGAAACGCCGTCACCGTAGGTCATCATAAAGGGCTCGTTACCGAGGAAGCGGCGAATGCGCTTAAGGCGTCCGCCCGTCATGGTGTTAAGACCCGTATCAACGACCGTCACGCGCCAAGGCTCGGAGGTCGTGCGGTGCACAATGATCTTTTCCTTGGTGGTAAAATCAAAGGTCACGTCGCTGTGGTTGATATAGTAATCCGCAAACCATTCCTTGATCACGCTTTGCTTGTAGCCTGCGCAAATGATAAACTCGTTGTATCCAAATGAGGAATAATACTTCATGATGTGCCACAAAATCGGCATGCCGCCGATCTCGATCATGGGTTTTGGGCGCAGATGGGATTCCTCGCTGATGCGTGTGCCGAATCCGCCTGCCAATATGACAACCTTCATATCTTTTCTCCTCTTAAAATAGCCGTCGCCGTAGCGCACGGTCACACTGATGCTTTGTTACACGATGCGGCAAGACCGCATAAATAATCAGTGTAATTATATCACAAAGTCAACTTGATGTCAATAGCTTGCGGCAAAGCGCCACCCCTTTCCGGCACCGAGGCAGATTTTCAGGGAACACGTCCCCGCCCCAGCTACTTTGCGCGCTCTTTTTGCGTATTTTTTGCAATAAACCCCTTGACAAAACGAAAAATCCGTGCTAAACTATTATTTGCACTTTTTGTGGCAGCTTGCCGATTTTAATAGAGTTAAAATTTGCAAGCAGCAAAAATTCGCCTTGTTTTTTCAATCAAATAAAATCAAATATCGAGGTGTGGCTCAGCTTGGTAGAGCGCTACGTTCGGGACGTAGAAGTCGCAGGTTCGAATCCTGTCACCTCGACCACAAAAAGAAAAACCACCCTTGCGGTGGTTTTTCTTTTTGCGCCGCGGTGGTGCGGAGGCGAACATGGTTTGCGAAGCAAACGCAGGTTCGCATTCACCACCCGAAGATCGGCAAGCGCCTTGCGTGCAAGGCATTTGCCAGGCGCAGGGTGTGTGAATCTTCGCGCATCGCGCGAATACCCTGTCCCCCCCAAAAGGGCGGCCTTTTTTGCGTGTTGGTCGAGGTGACGGTGAGAATTGCGCAGCCGCAGGCGGCGCAGGTTGGAAGAACGCCGTGCGCTATGCGATGGTGGTTCTCAACCACCAAGGCGCTTCTTCCTACAAGGTGCTTTGCACCTTGTGATCGAATCAGGCGGCTTGCCGCCGTCCTGTCACCTCGGAGGCGAACATGGTTTGCGAAGCAAACGCAGGTTCGCATTCACCACCCGAAGATCGGCAAGCGCTCTCCTTTCTTCCATTGACAAACCGATCCTTTTATGATATACTCAAAACAAGGACGGTGAAGATATGATTGTTACAATTTCTCAAACTGCATCCAATATCAAGCAAGCTTATAACATAGACGGTGACGGTTTTTATTTTCAAGGAAATTGCGGTCGCTTCAGTCGCTTTCAAAAAATAACCCTTTCCAATAAAAACGACAGCATTATGGGAATCTACAGCATGTCCAATTGGGTCAATTATATCCCTTTTCGTCATCTGTTTGGCGTAGCAAATCTTACACGTGCCTTTCGTCTGTATAAAAATAATGCCCCGTATGGACATATCGTTTTTTCCAAGCACGGATTTTTCAAAAGCTTTTATGTGATTGCTTTAAATAATGGGGAAATTCTTCACTGCTATCCCCTCTCGAACGGCTCTTTTCATTATGTTTCTGTTTATCTTGGTGATAAACAAATTGCGTTATTGGAGACACATTTATACGTAACCGATTTTAAATATACGCACAAGCTATATCTTTTAGACGAATACAATAAATTTGGCGAGGTGCTCTCCTTCTTCACCTTGTATTATGCGAACTATCGTTTTGTAAGAAGATTTCATATGAGCATAGGCTCCTTCTACGAGAGGTCATGGAGTCGCTCGAAATACAGATATAAATACGATGAAGCATGGCGAGAGACACATTTCCCCAACGAGAATTTTTTTGGCAAAATAAATTTATTCGGCTAATATCCGTCAGCGCCTCTATGGGCTATCCATTCGCGTGCTCATGGCAACACAAAAAGCACTTACGATCGCGATTTCGCTTTCGTAAGTGCTTTTTGTTCATATTGGTTTATTTTACCTTGATCTCGCGGATCCAGCCCTCGGGCGCTTCGATTCTGCCCATCTGAATGCCGGTGAGGGTATCGTACAGCTTCTTGGTAACGGGACCCATTTCGGTCATGCCGCTGGGGAAGCAGATCTCCTTGCCGTGGTCATAGACCTTGCCGTCCTTGGTGACAAAGAGGAAGTTTGCGCCGCTCGTTTCCTCCACCTTGGTTCTGGTGGCGGAGTCGAGGTACATATTCTCGTCAAAGCCCTCATCTTTGCCGCCCGCAAGGATATTAACTGCACAATTGCTTTTTATCCCTTCGATTTTCACTATTGAAAAAGCGAAAAGCATATGCTATAATTACTTCATTACATAAATTATTTGCCCTAGGAGATCTTATGGGAACTTTCACCTATAAAGGAAAAAACTTTTTAAGAAACGGCAAGCCGCACGTTGTTCTTTCAGGCGCCATGCACTACTTCCGCATTCCCCGTGCATATTGGCACGACAGACTCCTTAAGCTTAAGGAGTGCGGCTTTAACACGGTCGAGACCTATACCCCGTGGAATCTGCACGAGCCCCGTGAGGGCGTGTTTGATTTTTCGGGCGATCTTGACCTCTCCCTTTACATTAAAACAGCCGCCGAGCTGGGGCTTGACGTGATCATACGCCCCGGTCCCTATATTTGCGCGGAATGGGAGCTCGGCGGCCTTCCCGCGTGGCTTCTCACCTACGAAAAAATGCCCCTGCGCTGCTATGACAAAACCTTTTTCTCAAAATTAGAGCGCTACTATAAGGAGCTTTTGAAGATCGTGCGCCCGCACCTTTTCTCCCTTGGCGGCAACGTGATCATGCTACAGATCGAAAACGAATACGGCAGCTACGGCAACGACAAGGAGTATCTTCACGCCATCGCAGAGCTTTATCGCGAGGCGGGAATGGACTGCCTTTACTTCACCTCGGACGGTCCTCGCCTCTCGCTGCTTTCGGGCGGCACGCTTGACGAGTATTTGGCAGTGGCAAACTTCGGTTCAAGGCCCGAGGAGTGCTTGGCTGTGCTTGAGGAATTTCGCCCCAACCAGCCGCTGATGTGCGGCGAATATTGGTGCGGCTGGTTTGACCACTGGTTTGAAGCGCACCACACAAAGACCGCCGAGGAGATCGTGGCGGACCTTGAAGGCTTTTTCCGCATCAACGCCTCCTTTAATTTTTATATGTTCCACGGTGGCACCAACTTTGGCTTTATGAACGGTGCTAATTACGACAAAACCTATGCCGCCACCGTCACAAGCTACGATTACTGTGCCCCGCTGAGTGAGGCGGGCGACCGCACACCCACCTACTACGCCATACGTGACCTGATCGCCAAGTATAACGGCGAGCTGCCTGCCCTCACCGCTACCGAAACAAAAAAAGCCGCATACGGCAGTATTACCCTGACCGAATGCGCCGATCTCCTCGAAAATCTCGACCGCCTTGCCACACCCGTGCATAGCGCCGCGCCCCTGTTTATGGAGGATCTGGGGCAAAGCTACGGATACGTGCTGTATCGCACTACGCTAAAAGGTCCGATCGACGAGGGCAAGCTTACCATAGACAAGCTCCACGACAGGGCGCACATCTTCCTTGACAAGACACCTGCCGGCATCTATACTCGTTGGGAATCGCCCGAGCAGCAGGAGCGCATCCCCGTAAGACTAAAGAAAAATGAAAACGCCGTGCTTGACCTACTGGTCGAAAATATGGGGCGCGTCAATTACGGCGACAAGCTCCGCGATCGCAAGGGTGTGGGGGCAGTTCGCTTGGGATATTTGAGCAGACAGCACCAATTCGGCTGGGATATTTATTCTCTGCCAATGGAAGGGGAGCTTGAAAATCTGAAATTTTCACCCGCCAAGGCAACGAGCTATCAAGGGCCCACCTTTCTGCGCGGCAAGCTGACCCTCACCGACACGCCGTGTGACACCTTCCTGCGCCTTGACGGCTTCCACAAGGGCTTTGTGAAAATAAACGGCTTTAACCTCGGACGGTATTTTAACGACGCAGGACCGCAAAAGACCCTATACGTCCCCGCCCCTATTCTGAAGCAGGGCGAAAACGAGATCCTTGTGTTTGAGTCGGACGGAACGGACACCCTGACCGTCACCTTTACCGACAAGCCCGACCTCGGCTAACCTCAACACGCCAATAAAAACGGCAACGCTCCCCTTAAAACGTTGCCACTCATAGTAAAGCGGTCTGCCCGATACAGGCAGACCGCTTTTACTATTTTTTCAACTTTTGTTGTCGGACACAGCGCCGACGAGAAGCGCACCTCTGTGCTCAACCGATGCCTGTGCGGGCAATCCCCACGCAGGAGAGAAAATAATCGTGGTGTCGTCCGCTGCCACATCAAGCGTAAAGGTAAAGGGGGCCGTGCCGTTTGCGTTGATAGAATCGGTGCAGTATACCTTATCCCCAACGGTGATCGTGCAAAAGCCCCTTGTCACTGTCGTATCCTGTGTCATTTTCAAAACGATGGTGTACTTTCCTTTTTCGAGTGTGCAAGACATTTTTCCATTTGCAAGATCAGTAATTTCAATGACAGTGGATCTTTGCTCTATCGTTTCATTTTCGGTCGAGCTTGGCTCTTTTGTAATAGAAATATCAAGATCAAATCTTCCGCTTTGCAGAGTGCTGCCTTCCGCAGATTGATCGGCGCTGAACCACGCCCAGGTCGTGGAGCAAAGACAAGCTATACAAATCAAGATGCCAACAATGGCGGTGATCCACAAGCGAGAAAAGGCTTTGTCTGTCAGCTTGTCAGCATTCTTTTGTTGTGTATTCAAAGCTTTTCCTCCTTGCTGTATGATAGATTTACTTCGGCAATAAAAAAACACAAGCTCGCCTTATGCCCTTTTATTGCCGCCCAACCCCCGAAGGGGTTGGGTGGACTTGGAAAATTAGTTCTTAGTAACAGTAGCGCCGTCAAGGGTAACGTTTGCAAGGTTCAAGGCGGGGAAGAAAGTAGCAATGTTTTCAGCGGTGATCGCAACGCCGTCAACGGTGCAGCCATCGAGGGTAACACCGCTCCAAACCTGGAAGTCGGTACCGGCAACGAAATCGCAGCCCGTGAATGCATAGGTTCTGCCCTTGCCCAAGTGGACCTTACCGCCCTCGAACTTACAGCCGTTCAGTTGAATGGCGTTGGTGGAGCTACCGTCGGACTCAAAGTGCAGAGCATATCCATCGGAGTTGGAGCCGAAGGTGCAGTTGTTGAACACAACGCCGGAGCCATATGCTCTTCTGACGCCTGCCTTAAAGTACACGTTGGTGAAGGTTGCATTTCCACCCTTGTCCTGCGTGTATACAGTATTGGTAATGGTTATGTTCTCCAGGTTGATCGCGTACACAATTCCGCCCAACTTACCGTTACCGGCAAAGTTGGTGGTGTTAGCCATCTTGACATCATCGCCCAGACCAATGATGGTCAGACCGTTTGCCTGATTGTTCTTCAGATCACACACAACACCAGAGTCATTGCCGATCAGATAAATGGTAGCATTTGCTTTCTCTGCTGCATTGAAAGCTTCCTGAGTATAGACAGTCTTCTTGCCGTCGATGGTGATGCTGGTGAATCCATCATCAACATAAATCACATCGGTGATATAAGAGCCGTCATCAACAGTGCAGTTGTTTACAACCAGATCGCAGTTGCTGACAGCATCCACGGTCACGGTGGACTCAATAACGCAGTCCTCCAAGACAGCGGGCTGATAGAAGCGCTGTTGACCGTAAATACCATTGTGCTTGATCGTACAGCCGTACATCTCAACGCTCTGAATTGCGCTGCCGTAAGAACACCAGCCGGTCAAAGTGCAGTTCTTAAAGACTACATTACCGTTACCGGCATCAAAGTGGATAGAATAAGCACCAGTTTTGTTGTCAAAAACGCAGTTTTCAAACACGACAGTTCCGGCTACCGCATTGCCATAGCTTTGACCGGAGATCACAGCGTTCTTAATGGTAACAGTCGTGCCTGCAGGAACCAAAGAAGTATTCAGACCATACTCCAGACCACCGATGTCTGCACCATAGGCATCGATCTCAACCTTAGTTTCGCCGTTCGCGATTGCATCCGCAACTGCGTCAGCAATGGAATTCTTCAGGTCGGACTTGGTCATGCCTACAGTCCAAGTGCCATCACCGTTATCGGTAACAGTGTGGTTCTCGGCAACGTAAACAGAAGGATTCTGGTCGAAGGTACCGCCATATACGGTCAACGTGCCACCGGAGGAGAGCGTTTTCAGCTTGCCGCCGGAGAAGGAACCGCCGTAGATCGTGACAGTGGAGCCGGACTGTACGTTGACAGCAGAACCGCTATCGGAAGCAGTGCCCTTGGGGCCAATGAAGGTACCGCCATTGATAACAACCTCACCGCCGCCGGAAACGTTCAGTGCGTGCTGAGTCGTGCTCTTAGAGCCGGCTGCCTTGTAGTAACCGTCGTTGATGGTGACCTTTACAGGACCTTCAACACGGACAGCGTGACGGGCAGAGGTGATCTCGACATTGTTCAGGGTCAGGTCGCCGCTCCATGCCTGGATAGCACTGACCTTCTTATCGCTATTGACAAGCTTACCGTTCTCAACAACGACCTTTGCGCCATTGGTCTCGATAGAACCGGTCAACGTCTTGCCGTTCAGGTCGATCTTAGCGTTCTTGGTAACAACAACGTTTGCAGTAACGTCTTCCATCAGGACAACGGCTGCACCGTCGGTGTTATCCAGCGCGGACTGCAGCTCGTTCGCAGTGTAGACCTTCATTTCGGGATGCCATGCGAATTCGTCGTAGTCCTTACCGAAGGAATCCTCCTCTGCTGCAAGCTGGGTTGCAAACAGGGTGATACCAAGTCGGATCGAGGGAATGTTCACGCCGTTGTGATTTGCGTCGTTGGAAACGTCCTCGGGCATGGTCACAACAAGAGTTGCGTACTCCTCGGTAGCAAGCTTTTCCGCATTGTTTTTAGCGTAAAGCGCGCTGCTCTTGGAGTAGCTCACAGAAATCTTCTTGAAGCTGTCAATTGCGTCAAGAGCATCCTCTCTCGTGGCGTAGGAAAGCGCCTCGGCAGTCTCTTTGACGCCGAATTCGATGTAATCGGAAA
This sequence comes from Eubacteriales bacterium, assembly GCA_045657225.1. GTDB lineage: Bacteria > Bacillota > Clostridia > Oscillospirales > CAG-272 > Firm-07. The sequence goes on from JAZOSR010000098.1 coordinate 8,447, forward strand.
GCTTGAATTTTTCGCCTGCCTTGTTAACACCCTCGATCTCCTCTACGATGTTAACACCAAGCTGATACTTCAGTGCGAGAGAACCCTCGTTCACGACCTTGAGGTATACGACCTCGGTGTGACCGGGCTCCCAAAGGGTGTTTTCCTTGAAAATGTTGGTGTTTTCATCAACCTTTTTCCAATCCTTGCCATCAACGCTCCAATAGAGCTCGATATCAAGGTTGCCAGCGGTGATGATGTTGTTTTTGGACGAAACACTGTCCGTGAACCACGCAAAGGTGGAGCCGGCAAGCATTGCAACGCAAAGGAAAAGCGAAAGAACGCTTGTAAGCAATGCTTTCTTAGTAGAATTAGATTTTTTCATAATAAACCCTCTCTTGGAGTTGATCCTCACTTTGCGAAGGATCTTTGGTTAGACTTGTTTTTCTTCAGAGTCATTCTGAGCAGGTGCTGCGCGAGTTCCCTCGCTTGCATCTGTCTTTGATTCTGTTTCATTCACAGGAGCGACCTGCGCTCCGGATTGCTGTGCGGCAAGCTGCTCACGCAAAGCTTGCAGCTCTCGCATCATTTCCAGAGATAGCTTGCGCTCCTCGTCGATCTTGGCGCGTTCCTCTTCCATTTCCTCCATCTGCTCGCGCTTATAACGCTTGAACAGTCGGACAGTGTTGACGCCTTGATAAAGGATCAGCAGTAAAAACGGAACCAGAATGCACACGATATAACCGGGAGTTGATTTCAAAAACGCGAAGAAGTTGCCCACGCCGGGGAGCTTGCCTGTATACTGACCGAGCACGTATTCGGGCTGAACGATGGTTTGATCGTTTGTTCCCGTATTCGTACCGTAAGTCACGTAACCGATCAATTTTCCATCGGTCGTGGTTCTGCGCTCACGGATCATATGCGTGACCGTTTGGCCAAAGCTGACTTCGTTTTGCGAAACGAACGCGATCACGTCGCCGGGCTGCAGAGCCGTAGGGTCATCTACGTTCTTGATCAGAACGATGTCACCCGCGTTAAAATGTATCTTGTCGTCCTTGTTGTTTTCCGACGGGCTCATGGAGTCAGTCAAAACGATGTAAAACCTAATACCGAAAAGATTTCGATCGTTTTTGTCAAAGGTGAGTGTCGAAAATATAGTGAAGATCATCATAAAGACCGTAGCGGCTATGAGGATCCACGTCAGCACCTTGGACACGATACCAAGGACCTTTTTCGCTGTTTCGTTTGACATGATCTTCTCCTTTAATCGATATTAACGTTACCCTGCACCGCGCAAACTGTTACGCCCACGCCCGTGAAGGTTCTGTTTTTATATTTATTGTCCGCAGTTTCCTTCATGTGGAACACAAGATAGTAGACCTTGCTGCTTTCCCCAACCTCAAGACGTCCGTCGAACTTCGACAGCTCCGTGATCTTTCTGCTTGGATCGTCTGTGATCCAAACGTCGAACGCATCAAAAAAGTCGGCGTCAGTCTCTTTGTCTTCGCTTATATATATAATGAAGTTAAGTGGAATGTTGCCGTTATTCTTTACGCGGAAGCCCTCTGTATAGAAGGTCGCGCCAGGCTCAAACAGGATTTTATCCTGTGCTAATGTGGTGACGAAGTCCAAAGTGTCACCAACCAGTGAGCTGGGGTTATCGGATGCATCAACAAGATCGACCTTAAGGCTACCCGACGTTGCGTTAATGCCGATCTTGCCATCTCCCGTTGTTGAGGTGAACAGCGCGAACGTTGCGCCCGTAAGAGACACGAGGCAAAGAAGGATCGCCATTGCCGCTATAATTAATGTTTTTTTATTAAATCTATAACGACTCATAGTTACCTCCTTTGCCGTTATTTTTTGGGGTTATGCGCTAAAATTTAAAGCGTTTGTGCAATTTTTATTGAGCGTTGTATTTATTGGTAAGATAGTCGCACTTCATATCCTCAACAGTGATAACAATGTCGTTATGCGTGTTGTTGGAGAAGGTAACGGAGCCGTACAGAGTCTTCACCTGCATAAAGGTGTTGTCCTTCATGGTGCAGTTGTACATCTTGTTGTTTGCGAAGGTGAAGTTGCCGTTCAAAGAACCGGTCTGCCAGTCCTTAACACCGGTAACGGCGGTCTTGAAGATACCTGCGCAATCGGTGAACGTGCAGCCGCTGATAACAATATTACCGTCGGTCGTGCCGTTGATGAGGATAGCCCAAGAGCCAAAGCCCGTGAACTTCGTATCTCTGACGGTAACGTTCTTCGCGTTGGTCATGTAAAGGCCGTACTTATCGCCGGCGCTGGAGATAAGCTCACAACGCTCAAGCGTAAGATCGAGGCTAGTGGGAGTACCGTTACCTGCGATCGCACCGTGTGCGCTGGCGGAATAGGACGCGCCGCTGTTCAGCACGGAATCAACAATGGTAAGGTCACCGGAGGTGTAAGCACCAAGCGTGATACCCTCAACATTATCAGCATTGTCCTTAAGATTCATCACCACTACATTGTCAAGCACAATGGGAGCGTCTGCCTTACCAAACTGAAGGTTAACATTGTTGCCGTTTGCATCAATGGTCTTGTTGGTAAGATTGGAGGTAATAACTACCTTCTCCGTAATGTCCTCGCGAACGAAGATGTGCAGGATCTCGTCAGCAGCAAGCTTTGCAAGAAGCTCTGCGGAATCCTTAACGGTGGTAATGTACTTAACCTCGGTAGTGTCGGTTTCGCTTACGTCAGCATTGTTCTGAACAGCCTCTACGCTGACCTTGATCTTTGCGTCAAGCTCCTGGAACTCGTTGCCTGCGGAAACGGGAAGCTCAAGTGCGATCTGAATGCCCTCTGCGTTGTTCTCGGTGATGTTCTCACCAACCAAAAGGGGATTCCACTCAGAGGTGTATGCTGCCATAGCAGCGTACTTAACGCCCTCAACGGTGGAAACGAAGCCGCTCATGAGGTCAAAGCCCTCAATGCACTCGATCTTGTAGCGGTACTGAACTGCTACGTCACTGTCGTTAAGGCCGGTCAGCTTGAAGACGATCTTGTCACCGGGAGTCATGTTCGTGAGAGTGATGACACCGTTCGTGGTAATGGAGCCGTCATCGTTTTGTCTGTCGGAAAGCTCAGCAGTGCCACCGTTAGCGAAGGTCTTGCCGTCTCTCTTAACGTAGTGGTAAAGCTTACCGTTCTCGTCATACTCGTTGAAGGTCTTGTCTACGATATCGGTATCCGAAACCTCGTCAAAGGGCTTAACGGACCAAAGCTCGGTGATAACCAGTCCTGCAGTGATGTTCACGCGACCTGCATCAACGGCGATGTCAACGTCGGTCTGGCTGGTGAACAATGCAAAGGTCGATCCTGCGATAAGGCTAACGCAAAGCACGATAGTCATAATCGAGGAAATCAATGCGGTCTTTTTCATTTTGTTGTTCTCCTTCAATTAAATTGTTTTTTTGAAGCTTGAATTTGATCAAACGCAAACCCAAGCCTCATTGGTATGCGTCTGTGTCCAGCTGTAAGCAGCTGCGTTAGGGGGTAACTGTCGGGTCGGTAGTGATCTGTACCGCGTGGACGATAATGTCAAACTTCACACCTTGACCCTTAGCTGCGTTGTTAACGCTGTAATCAAGGTCGCGGAATTCAACCGTTACCGTAAACGTGTCAGACCATTTTCTGTTGGAGTCTGTTGCCTTTTTGACAAGAACAACGGGAGAATCCTCGGCAATAACGATCCTTCCCTTACTGAGATAGGCTTTGTCCTTGTGTCCGGAAGCGGATTCCAACGTGATCTCAAGCTGGTCATCCAAAACAAGCTTGGCAAGCTCTTCATCAGAAATGCTTGTACCATCCTCATTTTTTGTATCCAACACAATCTCAACCCAATAACCAAACGCTACGTCACTTTTTCTAAACTCGTTCGTTTCGTTGGAAATGGTCATTTCCGCCACGTACAAGCTGCCGGGCACGATCAGCGTTTCATTTGTAATGTCAAACACATTTCTGTCAGTAGGCTCCGAAAAGTCCACAACCGAGTTATCGTTCACCGGCACAAGAAAGCCCGTTTTGTTGTCCAAGGACAAGCCCGTCAATTTCGTGCGCTTCAGTGTGATATCCAACGTTCCCGCTTGCAAATGGTTTTTCATTGTTACGCTGTCGGAAAAAAGTGCATACGTACCGCCGGCTATCAGCGCCAAGCAAAGCACCAATGTCAAAACCGCCAACAGTATACTCCTTCTTTTGGCTGTCACAATCTTCCCTCCTTCTTCAGATTTTATGTAGGCGCGGTGTCACCGCGACGAACATCATTTTTACGTGGCACTGTAAAGCTGTGCCAAGCCGCCCCTTGCGGGCTGTGAAAGAAGCTTTTTTCTACCTATATTAATTAGGCGTCTGCAGACTCCTCGGTCTTTTCCGCGGCTGCACTGCTTGCTGCTCTTGCAGCCTTGCGCTTTTCTCTCATCAGCTTCTTCTTATATTCCTTCTCCTCTGCGATGGCAGCCACCACGATGTCGATACTGCTCTTCACAGCGTCAACAGTTGCGGCACTTTCCACAAGCATCGTCGTTGCGGACTGCTTAACGGAGATCTTATTTTCATTAATGTAGTTTTTGAAATCGCTGTTATGAAGAATGAATTCACACTGAATCACACCACGCTTGATCAACATACGGACAAGGCGATTTTTTCCAACCTTATATTCCTCATAGCGAATGTTCTTGAAGCGCTTGCTGCCCTCCACAACGGAAGCATACTTGATGATCTCATCGTACCAGCCCTTTTGCTCGGAGGTAAGTGCAAGGTATTTTTCCTCCAGCGTCTGCTGCTGTCCCTTCGAGAAGCTGATCTTGCCCTCGTCGTCCTCCTCTGCGGGAGCTTCCTCAGCGGCAGGCTCCTCAACGGCAGGCTCCTCAACAACGGGCTCCTCGACGACGGGCTCCTCAACGACAGGCTCCTCGACGACGGGCTCCTCAACAATGGGCGCGGGCTCGGCAACAGCTGCAACGGGCGCGGGCTCCAACGCTCTTTGCGCGGCAACGATACGCTCTGCCTGCTCGAGAATCTCCTTGGTAGCCTTCTCTCTTTCCTTGCGGGAAAGGATGATCTCATTTACGATGTCTCTGAACACTACCATAATGGCAAACAGTGCCATGGCTGTGACGACCACCATAAATACCATGAATAAAATCTCCATACTGTAACTCCTTTGGTCTAAAATATTTATACATTAGGCACATCGCCGCTTGTATCATTGTTGGGGGGCGCCGTGTGATCGGCTTGTACGGGAGCGGCGCTGTCGTTTTTCAGCTCAAGCGCTGCCAAGCGCTGCCTGAGCTCATCCAGCTCGCTTTGCTGAGATTTGATGGTCTCGCGCGCTTTTTTGCGCTTCTCCGCATCAAACATTCTGATGATCTTTAAGATCTCCCAAATGGCAATCGCCAGTGAAGGCAGAATCACGATCAGAACCAAGCCAACGGGGGATTTCAACGCACTGGTCACCACGCCGAGTAAATAGCTTTGACCCGTTACCTTGCCGACAATGTAATTGGGAGAGTTTTTCTCCGACGTGTTGATGGTCTGCTCAAGCGTTTCCGCGTCGGACGCCTTGTTGTCACCCGTCAAACGGATCGTAAAGCCACCGTCGGGGTTTTGGCGAATACCGGTAATACGGTGGGTGATGACCACTTGATTGACGTATACGTACTTAAAGGTAAGCACGTCGCCGATCTTCAGGTCAGCATACCACTGCTTTGCCAGCGCCTCATCCTCAGGCACCGTTTCAATAAAGACCATCGATTTGACGGGAATGTCCTTGATCTCAAATGCACTAACATCTGTATCGGGGCATTTCTCCATGGAGGGGGAAAGGACTGTGCGCATTTGTCTGCCAAAGACCGTCACGCTATCGTCGCCGCTTCTCTTGCTGGTGACGGTTAAGATCACCGCAAGAAGGCACACCGCAATAAAGACATACACAAGAATGTCAAGCGCGACCTTGGCAGTTTTTTTCAAAATCTGCGTTTTTTCCATACAAGCTCCTCTTAAAATTATTGATTTATATTACTTCTTCTTGATTTTAAAATGAATATCAAACTCAGAATACACCCCTTGCGCTTCGTTACCAACGTTACCTGACATTGCGTAAGAAATACTGATCACGACCGGCTCCTCTTTTTTAGAGCGGAGCTTCTCTTCAAATTGAAGCTGCACGTCATCCTTCAGCAGCTCGGCAAGCTTGCCCTCGTAGATCGTCACGCCGTTGCTTTTCACCGTGACATCCACAAACGCCTTCATTCTACCGTCCTTGACCTCTTCATAATCAAGGGTAATGTTATAAACACCGGAGGCGGCGCAAAACAGATTTACACTGTATTCCTTGCTTTGGGTAGGCGCTAAGTACAGATCCTTGATCTCCCAAATTTTTTCTATCTGACCACCCTCATCCACAAAAATGTCATTGGGGAAGTCCTCCTTCGCCTTTGCCAAAAAGGTGATCAGGATAATCGCCATAACGCCCAGCATCAGCAGGGCGACAATGATGATGCTCGTTTTATTCTTCTTCATGAATCCTCTCCGTAGGTCACGACACGCTTGCCGCTTCCTTGAAATACGCCGCCATCATGCCGTACAGCACGTTAAAGATATGCGGTCTGTTTGTTTCGTCGTCACTCAGCTCGCCGTTATACACGCGAACGGAAAAATCAAATATTGCCGTAAAAACGCTGTGCAAAACGGAATATGCGTCAACGTTTTCCCGAAAGATCGGCGCCATTTCAGATACGATGCCCTCAAAAAGCTTCTTGTGCACCTCGAGCACCGCACCCTTGAAGTAAGAGGAGTAGTAATATCTGACGTAGCAGCGGCAACGGTCCTCGTCCCCTAAAATAAAGCGCCACGCGAGGAGGAAGAAGGAACACAGCCGCTCCTTCACGTCGCAATCAAAGCCACCGACGGCGGCAACGCCGTTGCGAAAGGCGTGCATCAGCTCGTTTTCAAGGCAAAGGAACGCCGCCTCGTACAGCTTTTCCTTGCTGCCGAACAAACGGTAAATGTAGATCTCGTTCATTTTAACGCCAGCACAACACTGGCCGCTATGGGTAATCTCTTTGGTCGTTGCCTTTTCAAAGCCACCCTGCGCAATCAGATGAATGGCGTTGCTGATCAAAAGCTCTTTAATTTGCGCCTCGTGCTTCACGCCCGCCACTCCTTTCTCATATCCGCTCGCTTTTTGGTTGTAGTAAACACTACATTCGGGAGGAAAATATAGATCCTTGCCGAGGCAGGATCTCAAATCGTTCCTATTAAATAATATTTTACGGGCACGTCTTATGGTAGCATTATATCATATAATGGCAAAAAAAACAATAAAAACAATAAAAAAAGTTACGTAAAATGACAAGTAAAAATCGCTTTTCCACACATTGCACATATTTCGCACCCGTTTTCGCCTGCAAAAACGCACAAATTGCACAACAAGAAACTTAACAAACGGCCCCGTTCCCTCTGAAAATTTTACATTTTGTTAATATTTACAGCCTGTTTTTTTTCTCTTATTTTTGCCAAAATCGGCATTTTGGGGCGCAATCCACCGCAGTCACTCATCGTGCTTATCTCGCTCGCGCGAACGGAACCCCCCATGCGGCATGGCTTCACAACCAAAAAGGGTAACAAAGCCCCCACTTCAATCACCTGCACAGCCGCAGCCCCTACAGAGAGAGGGAGGGAGGGAGAGAGGGCGCCTTTTTATCTCGTCTGCGATTTGCAAGCGGTGCGCGTTTACCTTGTAGATGACTCCCCCCTCGGCGCCACCGAGCGCGTTAGCTTACTTCGCAAGCATAACGTTCACGAATCGCCTGCCATCCACGACCCGCAAATGGCAGCGCGGCTACTGCCCCTTGCCGTCCCCTGAATGGCAAAAGGTCCAAATGATGGCTAAAGCATCTTTTTCACCTCTTCAAGCGGCTTATGGTCAAAAAAATGCGCAAAAAGTACAAAAAAACGCACCCGTTGTCGCGTTTTTGCAACAACGGGTGCATATTTTGGTTCGTCGATGACTTCAATTATTTTACCTTGATCTCGCGGATCCAGCCCTCGGGCGCTTCGATTCTGCCCATCTGGATGCCGGTGAGGGTATCGTACAGCTTCTTGGTAACGGGACCCATCTCGGTCATGCCGCTGGGGAAGCAGATCTCCTTGCCGTGGTCAACGACCTTGCCAACGGGCGAAATAACTGCCGCCGTGCCGCAAAGACCGCACTCGGCAAAATCCTTGACCTCGCTGAGCAATACCTCGCGCTCCTCAACCTCCATGCCGAGGTACTCCTTTGCCACGTAGCAAAGCGAGCGACGGGTAATAGAGGGCAGAATGGTATCGGATTTGGGGGTAACAAGCTTGCCGTCCTTGGTCACAAACAGGAAGTTTGCGCCGCCCGTTTCCTCCACCTTGGTTCTGGTGGCGGAGTCGAGGTACATATTCTCGTCATAGCCCTCGTTGTGCGCGTCAACGATCGCGTGCAAGCTCATGGCGTAGTTAAGGCCTGCCTTGATGTGACCCGTTCCGCGGGGAGCGGCACGGTCAAGGTCGCACACGCGAAGCGTCAGAGGCTTCACGCCGCCCTTGAAGTAAGGACCAACGGGGGTTGCAAAAATGCGGAGCTGATACTCGGTGGCGGGCTTTACGCCGATAACGGGGTTCGTTCCGAACAGGTAGGGGCGCAGATACATGGTGGCACCCGAGCCGTAGGGGGGCACGAAATCGGCGTTTGCCGCAACGACTGCCTCCACTGCCTCAATAAACTTATCCTCGGGGTAAGCGGGCATTTCAAGGCGTCTTGCGCTATCTGCAAGGCGCTTGGCGTTGAGGTCGGGGCGGAACGTGACGATCCTGCCATCCTCGGTGCGGTATGCCTTCAGACCCTCAAAAACGGTCTGCGCGTACTGGAACACACCCGCGCATTCATTAAGAACCACGTTTGCGTCCTCGGTCAGGTAACCTTCCTCCCACGCGCCGTTTTTATAGTTGGCAACAAATCTCTTTTCGGTCTGCACGTAGCCGAAGCCGAGGTTTGCCCAATCAAGCTGCTTATTAGCCATGATAGTTTCTCCTTACAATTATTTATTATAATCCTTACCGAGAGAAAGAGCCTTCATATTGAGCTCCTTGAGTGCCGCCTTCTTCGGGGGAACGAGGCTTTCAACCACTCTCTCGGCGCCCTCAAAGGAAAGCTCGGGGTGATTTTCAAGCAGGTGACCGACGATGATCATGTTGGCAAGCGTGGCAAACCCTGCCTCCTTTGCCATTTGCGTCGCGGGAATGTAGAAGACCTCAACGTCCTTTCTCTCGACCTTTGCGTCAATGAGGGAGGAGTCGATGTAGATCTGACCGCCGGGCACGACGGTATCGACGTACTTTTGAAGCGAGGGGAGGTTCATTGCAATGAGAACCCCGGGATCGGTGATGATCGGCGAGCCGACGGGCTCGTCGGAAAGAATAACGTTGCAGTTTGCCGTGCCGCCACGCATCTCGGGACCGTAAGACGGAAGCCAAGATACCTGATTCTCCTCAAGAAGTCCCTTGTAGGCAAGGAACTTGCCCGCAAACAAAATGCCCTGTCCGCCGAAGCCGGCAATCAAAATTTCAGTGGTTTTCATTTTGCGGCATCCTCCTTTTCGGATCTGTCCTTAAATACGCCGAGAGGATAGTACGGGAGCATATCGCTCTCGATCCATTCAAGCGCTTGCTTCGGCGTCATACCCCAGTTGGTAGGACAAGCGGAAAGCACCTCAACAAGCGAGAAGCCCTTACCTGCGATCTGGTTTTCAAACGCCTTCTTGATCGCCTTCTTGGCGTTTCTCACGTTCTTGACGTTGTTGACCGCAACGCGGGTGATGTACTCGGGACCCTCGAGCGTAGCGAGCATTTCGCTGACCTTAATGGGCCAGCCGCAGTGCTTGACGTCACGGCCGTAGGGCGAGGTCTGCGTGACCTGACCGGGAAGGCTGGTGGGTGCCATCTGACCGCCCGTCATGCCGTAAATGGCGTTATTGACGAAAATTACGGTGATGTTCTCGTTTCTTGCGGCGGAGTGAACGGTTTCCGCCATGCCGATGGAGGCAAGGTCACCGTCACCCTGATAGGTAAACACAACGTTTTCGGGGCGGCTGCGCTTGATGCCCGTGGCAACGGCAGGTGCTCTGCCGTGGGGTGCCTCGATCATATCACAGCTGAAATAATCATACGCCATAACAGCGCATCCGACAGGAGCGACACCGATGGTCTTACCCTCAATGCCAAGCTCGTCGATCGCCTCGGCTACCAGACGGTGGATAATACCGTGAGGGCAGCCGGGACAGTAGTGAAAAGGCGCGTCGGTGAGCGACTTCGGTTTTTCAAATACGGTTGCCATAATCAGAACTCTCCTTTCTCTGCCTTATGAATGGCAGCAAGCACCTCATCGGGTGTGGGGATCATACCGCCTGCGCGGTTGCAAAGCATAACAGGACGCTTGCTTTCGGTCGCGAGCTTCACGTCCTCGATCATCTGACCCATGCTGAGCTCGACCGAGATAGAGGACTTCACCTGATCGGCGGCGGCGCGCAGTGCCTTAGAGGGGAAGGGCCAAAGCGTGATGGGACGGATAAGACCGACCTTAACGCCCTGCTTGCGTGCTTCTGCCACGGCGTTCTTCGCCACACGAGAGGCAATACCGAAGGCAACGACGCAGACCTCTGCGTCCTCCATCATATATTCCTCCCACATAG
>JAZOSR010000099.1:0-23889 GCA_045657225.1 Eubacteriales bacterium
TTTTGCAAGCAAAAAACAGGGTATTTCTCCTTTATTTTCGTCGAGCGCCGAGAGCGCGATTAAAAAATGCACAAAATGAAATTCGCGTGCGAATTTCTACCTAAAACCACTCAAAAAAGCGAAACCGCTCTCTTTTACCCCGGAAAGGATAAAGGAAAGCGGTTTGTTTGCTATGCCTTAAAAGTGCATTTTTGGTCTGCGCGAACTGTAACAGCCCATCATTTCTTTTCGGGCTTGATGATCTCAACGGGTGCCTGCGCGTTATTCACAACGCTCTTGATGCCGTTTTTGCAGCTCGACTTATGGTTGTAGCCCTGCGTGCAGGAAAGGATGTTGTTGCCGTTGGTGGCAAGCAGGTTGAAGCGGTATTTGCCCGCCTTGTCAAGATAGATCTGGAACTTGGGGAGCCTTTCCACGTTAATGGTCTTGAGGGTCTGGTCCTCTATGTTTGCCACGGGTGCGTTTTTGCCAACGCTTTCAATGCCGTTCTTGCAAGAGGCCATTGAGGAATAGGTTTGCGACTTCGCAATGATCTGCGTGTTGCCTGCGCGTACGTTAAAAACGTAACTGCCGTCGTTTGCGCGCTTGATCTCGAATTTGCCTCCCGCGCGTGCGGCATCCTCGCCGATCTCCTCATCCGAGCTTTCCTCGGCGGCATCCTCCACAGGCTCTGCCTTTTTGACGGGTGCCTTTTTTGCGGGTGTTGCTTTCTTTGCGGATGTGGCTTTTTCAGCTTTTTTTGCCGTTTCCTCGGCTTTGGCGGCTTCTTCGGCAGCTTTAGCGGCTTTTTCAGCCTTTTTTGCTTCCTCGGCCTTTCTCATCTCTTCTGCTTTTTTCATTTCCTCGGCAATTCTTGCCTCATCGGCAAGCCGTGCCTCCTCTTGCTTGCGTGCCTCTTCGGCTTTTTTCTTTTTTCTGCCAAACATATCTCTTTCTCCTTTTCGTGTGGGATTTGGATGCTTTATAATGATATTGTAACATGAAAAAAAGTAAAAATCAATCGTTTTTCGACGACTTTTTTCGTTTTTTGCCGAAGCTTTTCTTGATAAGAAGGCTCTGAGAAGGTCGTGCCGCAAGAAAAGAATAAAAGGGGAGCGACAGAGGGAATAATAAACGGGTAAAAAGGGTTTTATCATTTATCATAAAAAAGCCTTGACAGAATTTTCCTACTGTGATATAATGTGTGCGTATTCCGTGAGGGAGTAGTCGGCACCTCGGTGCGATAAGTCAACAACACGGGCCGTTTTGGCTTGGCTTATCTTCATTGACAAGACTCACGGGGCGTCAGCTTCGGCACGCCCCGTGTTTTTTTATCCCATAGCGGAGGAAAGGAGCATTATGAAGCATTATCTTGAAGAAACCAAAGTCGTTCTTGATGAAGTCAAGACCTCTGAGGCGGGTCTTTCCGAGCAGGAAGCCGCCAGACGTCTTGCGGAAAACGGCAAGAACAAGCTTGCCGAGGGCAAGAAGGAGTCGCTTTTAAAGCGCTTTTTAAAGCAGCTCGCCGAGCCGATGACGATTATTTTGCTTGTCGCTGCAGCCATTTCTGCGGGTGTGGAGATCTACAACGGTTTGCAACACGGATTTGAATTTCCCGCAGACGTCGTCATTATTTTGGCAGTCGTTATTATCAATGCTGTTCTTGGCGTGTTCCAGGAGAGCAAGGCAGAAAAAGCGATAGAAGCATTGCAGGAGATTGCCGCCGCTACCTCCAAGGTCATTCGTGACGGCAAGCAGATCACCGTTCACAGCGAAGACCTTGTCGTTGGTGATATTATCGTGCTTGAGGCAGGTGACGCAGTTCCTGCTGACGCGCGTATCATTGAATGTGCCTCGATGAAGATTGAGGAGGCGGCGCTCACGGGTGAATCCGTGCCTGTTACCAAGCAGGAGGAGGCGCTGAAGGCGGGCGAGAACGGCGACGTTACGCTCGGTGACCGCAAAAACATGGTATTTATGGGCTCTACCGTCGTGTACGGCCGCGGCAAGGCAGTGGTCGTTGCCACGGGCATGGATACCGAAATGGGCAAGATCGCAGACGCGCTTGCAAACGCGCAGGAGGGTAAGACCCCCTTGCAGATCAAGCTTGCGGGCCTTTCCAAAATTCTCACCTACCTCGTTATCGGCATTTGTGTAGTGATCTTCGGTGTGCAACTTATTCGTGCTTATGTTACCACGGGTACGATCGGATTCGATCCAATCCTTAACTCCTTCATGCTGGCAATTTCGCTGGCTGTTGCGGCAATTCCCGAGGGTCTTGCCACCGTTGTGACCATCGTGCTTTCGATCGGTGTGACGAACATGTCGAAGCGCAACGCCATTATCCGTAAGCTGACCGCTGTTGAAACGCTCGGCTGTACGCAGATCATCTGCTCGGATAAGACGGGTACTCTCACGCAAAACAAGATGACGGTGGTTGATTTCGTCGGTTCTGACGAAAAGCTGCTTGCAAACGCGATGTCGCTTTGCTCCGACGCGGAGTTTGATACCGACGCGGGCACCGCGATCGGCGAGCCCACCGAGTGCGCGCTTGTCAACTACGCAGAAAAGGTTGGCATGAGCAAAAACGAGCAGAAGCATATTCTCGTTCGTGTCGGTGAGGTTCCCTTTGATTCTATGCGTAAGATGATGTCCACGGTGCATCAGGCGGCTGACGGCTCGCTCGTACAGTTCACTAAGGGCGCGCCCGACGAGGTTCTTAAGCGCTGCACGACTGCACTTGTGAACGGCGAGGTCGTCGCGATGACCGACGAGGTGCGTGCCGATATTCTCGCCTCCAACAAGAAGATGGCAGACCAGGCGCTCCGCGTGCTTGCCGCCGCCAAGAAGGACCTTTCCGCGCTGCCCGAGGTTTACGAGTCCGAGGCAGTGGAGTGTGACCTTTGCTACGTTGGTCTTGTTGGTATGATCGACCCTGTCCGCCCCGAGGTTAAGCCCGCAATCGACGAGTGCCGCTCCGCAGGTATTCGCGCCATCATGATCACGGGTGACCACAAGGACACCGCCGTGGCGATCGCGATGCAGCTTGGCATTATCGAGAGCGCCGCACAGGCGATCACGGGTGCTGATCTTGATAAGATCTCCGATGAGGATTTCGATACTGAGGTTGAAAAGTACAGTGTATACGCACGTGTACAGCCCGAGCATAAGACCAGAATCGTCAATGCTTGGCGCAAGAAGGGCAAGGTTACCGCTATGACGGGTGACGGCGTTAACGACGCGCCCTCCATCAAGAACGCCGATATCGGTGTTGGCATGGGCATTACGGGTACGGACGTGACGAAAAACGTTGCCGACATGATCCTTGCCGACGACAACTTTGCGACCATCGTCTCCGCCGCGGGCGAGGGACGCCGCATTTACGACAATATCCGCAAGGCAATTCAGTTCCTGCTTGCCTCTAACCTCTCCGAGGTGCTTTCCATCTTCTTTGCAACCTTGATCGGCTTTACGATCTTTCAGCCCGTACAGCTTTTGTGGATCAACCTGATCACCGACTGTTTCCCCGCGCTCGCGCTTGGCATGGAAAAGCCCGAGGCAGACGTGATGAAGCGTGCGCCGCGTGACAGTAGAGAGGGTATTTTTGCAGGAGGACTTGGTGCTGCGGTCGTTTATCAGGGTGTGTTGGTTACCCTCATCACGTTGATTTCCTATTTCGTGGGACATTATCCTATCGCGGAGCTGTTCCATCATGATGCTATTGCGGCCGGTCACTATGATACCGCAGTTCTTGGCACTACGATGGCGTTTTTAACGCTTTCCATGTGTGAGGTGTTCCACTCCTTTAACATGCGCTCGCTGCGTGGCTCGATCTTCACTCTCAAGGGTCAGAACAAGTGGCTGTGGGGCGCAGGACTCCTTTCGCTTATACTGACCTCAGTGGTCGTATTGATTGATCCTATTGCCAATTTGTTTGACATGGTTGCTCTCGGTTGGCAGGAATATCTTATCGCTATGGCTCTTGGCTTCTGCATCATTCCGCTTGTCGAGATCGTCAAGCTTGTGCACCGCCTTATCGATAAGAAAAAGGCTGCCAAGGCAGAATAATTTACAAAACGGGACACGACGGTTGACAAAAGTCAGCCGTCGTGTTATATTATTTATGGATTTTATCCATAAAAGCGCAAAGGAGAATTTATCACGCAGCTTCGCGCACCCGCATTTCCGCTGATCACCGTGGATCCCTTTTTCAGCATTTGGTCCGCAACCGCACGGTACAGGGCGGACTTTTTATGAAGCTGCTTTCGGAAAAGGGAATTCTTACTTACAAAAAATAAGCAAAGCATCGGGTGAGATATGAAAAAACAGCACGAAAGAACCGCCATGCTTCTTGGCGAGGCGGGAGTGGAAAAACTAAATCACGCGCACGTCGCCATCTTTGGAGTTGGCGGAGTTGGCGGCTACGTGGCGGAGGCGCTTGCCCGCGCGGGCGTAGGGGCGCTCACGCTGTGCGATAATGATGTGGTGAGTGAAAGTAACATCAACCGCCAGATCATTGCGCTCCACAGCACCGTCGGACTGAAAAAGGTCGATGCCGCCGCCGCGCGGATCCTTGATATTGATCCCGACGTCAAGGTGATGACGTATGACACGTTTTTCTTGCCCGAAACAGCAGATCGCTTTGATTTTACTGCCTTTGATTACGTGGTTGATGCCGTGGATACCGTAGCGGCAAAATTGGAGCTTTATCGCCGCGCCAAGGCGGCGGGGGTGCCTGTCATTTCGGCAATGGGCGCGGGAAACAAGCTCGATCCCACCGCCTTTCGCGTGAGTGATATTCACAAAACCGAGGGGTGTCCGCTTGCGCGCGCCGTGCGCGTGGCGTGCCGTAAGGAGGGCATCAAGCAAATCAAGGTCGTGTATTCCACCGAGGAGCCAAAGGGCGCTGTGGTTGCCGATAACGGCAGATACGCCCCCGGCAGCATTTCCTTTGTGCCCTCCGCGATGGGGCTTATCATCGCCGCTAAGGTCGTAAAGGATTTTTGCTGCGAAGAATAAAACACAATAATAAAAGCACCGCGAGGGGATTGTTGCCCTCTTGCGGTGCTTTTTTGTGTTATCAGTAAAAAGTGGCTACCGACTGCTTCGGCGCTGACGTCATCGCCATATCGGTCGCATAAAGCACGGGGCCCTCGCTGCCGTAGAGCTTGTGCGGCTCTACCTTGATCTTGGCGGTCACGATTGCCCATTCGCCTGTTTGCAATCCTACGTCATGGGGGAAATTACACACCACGCCCTGGTATGCGATGTCGTCCTCACAGCAGGTCATCACGTGGCGACCGATGACGATGGCGCGCTTGCCAAGCGCCGTGTCGCGTGCAACAAGTCCCTTGAATTTCACTGTCTTTTGGTGGTAATTCGGCATATCGTCGGCAAGATTGCGGTAAAACAGGGCATAATCCTCGTCGGCGATCGTAATGACGGGTGCTTCCTTGTCAAAGGGCAGGGGGTCCTCGATCTCGTCGTATTCAAGCTCGTCCCCGACCTCAAAGGCGATGCGCGCGCGGCGGCTGATGCCGCGCACCAGCTTGTGCAGCGCCTCACGATCAGCACTCTCTGTGCGGTTAAAGATCACCAGCTCTGCGGTTTGGAGCTTGTCTACCATCAGCGAGCGCATATTGGCGTTATAGGAGATTGCCGTGGTGGCGTCAATGAAAAGCACCTCTTGGAATACGAACCAGCTGCGCGGCAGGGCATTGTAAAGCGTGCCAAGCGACCACATGCCGTTATACTCGATCATCACGCGGTCGATCTTATGCTCCTTTGCAAGGCGAGAAAGGAGCTCCTGCGTGAGGTCCTGTTCGTTTTCTATCGTGACGCGGCGCACGTTTTGCCCCCAAAAGCGAGAGGGGTCGTATTCCTCAATGCCCTCCTCACACACGATCAGCAAAATCTTGCAGCCATCGTTGAATTCGGGGTCTTCAAGAGAATCTTGAATCATTTGTGTTTTGCCCGCTTCAAGGAAGCCGGTAAAAAGATAAACGGGAATATTTTGTGCCATAACCTCTCCTTATTGCAGTGCAACGCCAAACAGCTCGGAAAGTGCTTCGAGGTTGAGGTCCGCGCCAATCACGCAGAGGCGACCGATAATGGCGGCAGAGCCCTCGCGCACGTCGGCTTCACCGGGAATGTAGTCGAAGTGGATAAAGTGTTCACCCTCGCCTGCAACGATACCTTTTGCGCGCAAGACGGTGCCGAATTTTTCGGTTTGCGCAAGAGCTTCAAGTGCGTGCTTCAAGGTGTCTTTGTCAAAGCGCTTGGCGGTTTCCGCGCCACAGCTGACAAACACATCGTCGGCGTGATGATGGTGGTGCCCGTGCTCGTGGCAATGGCACTCCTCGCCGTCATGGTGATGGTGGTGATGCTCGTGCTCATGCTCGTGGCAATGGCACTCCTCGCCGTCATGGTGATGATGGTGGTGCTCGTGTTCATGCTCGTGGCAATGGCACTCCTCGCCATCATGATGATGGTGATGCTCGTGCTCATGCTCGTGGCAATGGCACTCCTCACCGTCGTGATGATGGTGGTGATGCTCGTGCTCATGCTCGTGGCAATGGCACTCCTCGCCGTCGTGGTGATGGTGGTGGTGCTCGTGCTCATGCTCGTGGCAGTGGCACTCCTCGCCATCATGGTGATGATGGCGATGCTCGTGTGCCTCCTTTAGCTTGTCCATATCGGCGGTCAGCGTGTCGCGCTGCTCGATCGCTTCGCGCAGCTGCGCACCCGAGAGCTTGTCCCAGTCGGTCGTGACGATCACGGCGGTGCTGTTGAGCGCGCGCAGAGCCTCCACCGCGGCGGTGAGCTTATCCTCGCTTAATTTGGCGGTGTGGCTGAGCACGATCGCGCCCGCATGCTCGATCTGGTCGTTAAAGAATTCGCCGAAATTACGCATATGCATACGGCATTTGGCGGCATCGGCAACCGTGACAAAGGAGGAAAGCGCAAGGCGATCCTCGCCCACGTCCTTTACGGCGCGAATGACGTCGGAGAGCTTACCGACACCCGAAGGCTCAATGAGGATGCGGTCGGGCGCGTATTCGTCAAGCACCTTAAGGAGTGCCTTGCCGAAGTCACCCACCAAGCTACAGCAAATACAGCCCGAGTTCATTTCGGTCACGTTAATGCCCGCATCGGCAAGAAATCCGCCGTCAATGCCGATCTCGCCGAATTCATTCTCAATAAGAACGAGCTTTTCGCCCTTGTAGGCTTCACCGATCAGCTTTTTGATCAGCGTGGTTTTGCCCGCGCCGAGAAAGCCCGAAAAAATATCGATTTTAGTCATGGTAATACCTTCTTTTTAAAATTTTGCGCGAATGTAAAAGGTTTGGAGTGACTCAAACGCCTCGTCAACCAGTGCGTCAATGTCAAGCCTTGCCTCCTGCTCCTCAAGCTGGGCGGGGGTGGGCTTTGTCTTGGGGTGACGGGGGGTAAACACGGTGCAGCAGTCCTCAAAGGGGAGAATGGAGGTTTCAAAGGTGTCGATGTGACGTGCGATCTGCACGATCTCCTCCTTATCCATGCCGATGCAGGGACGGAATACGGGGTATTCCGAGAGCATATTCGTCACGTGTAATGCCTGCATCGTCTGCGAGGCGACCTGCCCAAGGCTCTCGCCTGTAATCAGGGACTCACACCCCGCCTTGGCGGCGACTTTGTTGGCAAGGCGGATCATAAAGCGGCGGAGCAGCAGGGTAAAGTATTCCTCGTCGCATTGCTTCACAAGCGTTTCTTGGAGCGCGGTGAGCGAAATGACGTTCACCTGCATACTGCCAGACCAACGCGCGACACGCGCGGCAAGCTCCAGCACCTTTTCGCGTGCCTGCTCGCTGGTATAGGGGATCGATTCAAAATAAAGCGATTCAAGGCGCACACCGCGCTTTGCCATCATAAAGCCCGCAACAGGGGAGTCAATGCCGCCCGAAAGGAGCAACAGACCCTTGCCTGCGGAGCCGACGGGAAGACCGCCCGCGCCCTTGAACTGACCTGCGTGCACGTAGGCGGCGGTTTCGCGCACCTCCACACGCACCGTCACGTCGGGGTGATGCACGTCAACGCGAAGATAGGGGCAAGCCGACAGGACAGCGCCGCCCGTTTCTCTTGAAATTTCGGGAGAGGAGAGGGGAAACGCCTTGTCCGAGCGCTTTGCCTCGACCTTGAACGTGCGCTTGCCCGCAAGGAATGCGGGAAGATAGCTTTTTGCGATCGCAAGGATGCTTTCCATATTTTTTTCGGCAACGGCGGCGCGTACCACGCCCGCCACGCCAAACACGCGGCAAGCCGCCTCAAACATACCGTCAAGATCGGCACTGTCGTCCTGCGGCTCAATATACAGCGTGCTTTGCGCATATTTGATCTGGAATTTGCCAAAGCATGCCGCGCGGTAGCGCATTTCCTTGGCAAGCATATCCTCAAATTGGCGGCGATTTGCGCCCTTCAAGACGATCTCGCCGTATTTGCAAAGTAAAATTTCCTTCATTCCTCCGCCTCGCTTTCCTCGGTGTCAACAGGGGCAAACAGCAGCTCCTTCGCCGCCTCAAGATAGCGGTCGGGCACGTAAAAATCAATACCCTGCGAGGATGCACCCATCAATACGCGCATCGCGGTGCCGCTGCCGCGGTCCTTTTTTAGGTGGGGAATATTATTTTCCTTTAAGAGCGATTCGTAGATCGAGGCAAGCACCTCGTCGTAAACGGTGGTTAAAAGCACGATGCCTTCCTCGTGCAATGTGGCTTCATCAAGTCCGAAAAAGCTATCCATTATCATGCCTCGCTTTCATAAAAATTGGGGAAAAGTTGCTCAAAGACCAAGCGACACGCGTGAGTGTCTGCAAGGGAGTTGTGCGCAACACCGTCCCACGTGAGCGCGAAATGCGCCATCGCGTCGGAGAGGGAAAGGTGTGTCAGCTCTATTTCGTGCTCCTTGACGTACCTTGAAAATTCCGCCGCGCAATCAAGGAGCTTGCTTTGCATTTCTTTTTTCTCGGCGGCGTTTTTACAAAGGCGGCGCAGATGTATAAAATCGGTGTTGGTGCCATAGGCAATCAGGCGCTTGGCGCGCTTAAAAATAGGGATAAGCGTTGGCTTTAGCTCCTCAAACGTGGGGGCATCCTGCACCATTTCGGGGGTAATGCCGTGGATCTCCTCCGTGCGCTTCCATTTCTTTTTCTTCACGGGGCGCACAAGAGAGTGAAAGACCGTTTCACCCACACCGCTCGCGATCGAAATAGAAAGCACCTCGTCGTGCTCGTAAACGCCTGTCATTTCCATATCAAAAAAGAGAACGTCCTCCCGCTTCATGCCGTAGCGCTTTTGGCGGTGGGCATCACCCTCCGCGCGCTTTTTGGCAAGCTCCCTGTCGTAGCAGGCGCGGCACATTTTGGCGCGGTAGCGCGCGGCATCGCCACACAAAATGCAGGGCAGGGGCAGGCGGCGACAGGTCGCACGGCGGTAAACGTCAACGCGCTCGCCCGAGCGCCGTATGTAATAGGCAACGGGTGGCTCGGTCGGCTCGTAGTACATATGAGCGAGCGCTTCCTTTGAAAAATAGCCGAGCGACTCGGCACGTCTGGCGCTGATGCGCTGCGGCTCACCCGCAGGCAAGGGGGCGATCTGCGCCTTTTTTTGAGGGGGTGCCGCACGGTGTTCGGCTGCCTTTAGCTTGTCGGGGCGATAGTAAAACAGGGTTTCTCCGTTTGGCAATATTTCCTGACCGACGGGCGCTGCGGTGGGGGAAAGTCCCATGCGCGAAAGATCCTTTGCCGAGAGAAGATGGCGGCGTGCCGCTTCCGTGGCAGTGAGTATGGCTGTGCGTTCCGCTTTTTGCGACATGGCGGCACTCCTTTCATAAGATTCTTTTAAATACTCTTTATTATAACATAAAAAAGGCGCGATTACAAGTAAAAGGAGAGAAAATCGGAATTTCTTTTTGCCGCGGCGATGCGTTTTGTCGAAGGGTGACATATACTGCTAAAAAAGGGCGACACTTCAAAAAACCGCATTTCTAAAAGAAATGATTAAACGGCGTAATTTTTGCAAAGAATAGCCATATCAAAGGACATGGAGGGCATCATATGATACAGCCTGTAAAAAGAGGGGATATTTATTACGCGGATCTCAGTCCCGTGGTTGGCTCGGAGCAAGGGGGCATGCGACCCGTCCTCATTATACAAAACGACGTGGGGAATAAATACAGCCCCACCGTGATCGCGGCGGCGATCACCTCGCGCATGGGCAAGACCAAGCTTCCGACACATATCGATGTTTACGCCACACGCGCGGGGCTTGCCCGTGACTCCGTGGTGCTTTTAGAGCAGGTTCGTACATTGGATAAGCGACGCCTGAAGGAAAAAATGGGGCATCTCGACGAGGAGATGATGCGGGAGATCGACAACGCCATCGCCGTCAGCCTCGGGCTTCTGCCGCACAGCGCGAGATTGCCGCAACGGGTACAGGACGCGCCGCTTGTCGAGCAAGCGGGCATGCCTGCCGCGGCGGCTGTGAGTCACGCACCCGCTACCTCTATGCAAACGGCAGGAGGGGCAGTGACGGCACAAAGCAAGGGCGAAAATGGCAGTGTGAGCGGATAATTTCCTTTATTTTTTAAATTTTTCACAAAAGCACTTGATTTTTTGCGTGATTTTAGATAAAATGATGAGTGGTAAATATTAAAAAGAAAAGGAGATCTAAACATGGCTCTTGTTACAACCAAAGAGATGTTCAAAAAGGCATATGAGGGCAAATACGCCGTCGGCGCCTTTAACATCAACAACATGGAAATCATTCAGGCAATCACCGAGGCAGCGGCTGAGGAGCGCTCTCCCGTCGTACTGCAGGTATCCGCAGGCGCACGCAAGTATGCAAAGCACGCATACCTTCTCGCTCTTGCAAAGGCTGCAATCGAGGACAGCGGTGTTGACCTTGCTCTGCACCTTGACCACGGCGCTGATTTTGAGATCTGCAAATCCTGCATTGACGGCGGCTTTACCTCCGTTATGATCGACGGCTCGCACCACTCCTTCGAGGACAACATTGCCCTGACGAAGAAGGTTGTTGAGTACGCACACGCACACGGCGTTGTTGTTGAGGGTGAGCTTGGCGTTCTCGCCGGCGTTGAGGATGACGTTGTTGCCGAGCATTCCTCCTACACCCGTCCCGAGGAGGTAGAGGAGTTCGTGGCTCGCACGGGCGTTGACTCCCTTGCTATCTCTATCGGTACCTCTCACGGCGCATACAAGTTCACTGCAAAGCAGTGCACCCGCAACGAGAAGGGCATTCTTGTTCCCCCGCCTCTTCGCTTTGACATTCTTGCTGAGATCGAGCAGCGCTTGCCCGGTTTCCCGATCGTGTTGCACGGTGCTTCCTCCGTTCCCCAGGAGTACGTGAAGGAGATCAACGAGCTCGGCGGTCAGTTGCCCGACGCAGTCGGCATTCCCGAGGAGCAGCTCCGTCAGGCAGCAGGCATGGCAGTTTGTAAGATCAATATCGACTCCGATATCCGTCTTGCCATGACCGCAGGCATTCGCCGCGTCTTCAACGACGATCCCAAGGTATTTGACCCCCGCGGCTATCTCACCGTAGCACGCTCCGAGGTCAAGAAGATGGTACAGCACAAGATCAGAAACGTGCTTGGCTCTACCGGTGCGCTTGACAAATAATTTTATGAACGATAAGCGGACTGTGACGCACGTCACAGTCCGCTTTTGAGGATTACATGAAACATATCGAACACTATACCGTGCGCTGGCACGACACCGACACGGCGCTCACCTTGCGTCCGTCGGCACTGCTTGCCTTGATGCAGGAAACAAGCAATATGCAATTTGCGGTGACGGGCAACACGCTTGACCGCATCCGCGAGGAGCAGGGCGTCGGCTTTATTTTGAGCCGCATCGCCTTTGACGTGCTCGCTTCTGCCACTACGTACGACGAGCTTCGCGTGGAAACCTTTACCTGCGAGGGACACGGCTTTACCTTTCCTCGCGGCTTTGAGGTCTTTTGCGGGGAGAAATTAGTCGCGCGCTGCCATTCGCTTTGGGCGTTGGTGCGCGTTGCCGATCGCTCGCTCGTGAAGGTCGGGGACTTTCCGCTCACCTTCGGGGATGAGGCACAGGTCACGACCGAAATGCCCATTCGCTTTCAGATTCCGCGCGAGCTGCCAATAAGGGAGGTCGGCAAGCGCGAGATCGTATATTCCGATCTTGACTATAACATGCACATGAACAACACCAAATACCCCGATATGCTGGTCGATTTCCTGCCCGATCCGCAAAAGGTGCAAGTGACGGGCATGTCGCTTGCCTATTATCAAGAGGCGCATTTTGGCGATACCGTCACCGTTCTTCGCGCCGATGCAGGGGAGGGAGTTTATTATTTCCGCACCGTTAAGGGGGATATTACCTGTCTTGAGGCAATGGTAAGAACGCAGGAGAGGGGAGCATAACATGAACATACGCAGAGCAAATGCGGGTGATATGCCCGTGCTCAACAAGCTACTTTGTCAGGTGCTTGACGTGCACCACGAGGGGCGCCCCGATATTTTCAAGGCGGGCGCAAAAAAGTATACCGACGAGGAGCTGGCGGCGTTGCTGCAGAATGAAAGCACCCCTGTTTTCGTTGCCGAAAATGACAAAAACGAGGTCACGGGGTACGCTTTTTGTCAATTTCAGCAACATAAAGCGAACAATATCTTAACCGATATCAAAACGCTTTACATAGACGACCTTTGCGTGGACGAGTGCTGCCGCGGACAACACATCGGGAAAGCGCTGTATGAATTTTGCGTCGCATTCGCGCGCGAAAGCGGCTGCTATAACCTCACACTGAACGTCTGGTCCTGCAACGAATCGGCACTTCGCTTTTACGAAAAATGCGGGCTTGTGCCGCAAAAGATCGGTATGGAGAAAATACTGTAAAGCAAAAAAGCACGGGAGCTCCCGTGCTTTTTTGTTAAGTTGCAGCAATTAGCCGAAGTATCTATTAAGCAGTCCCTCAAATGCCTTGCCGTGGCGAGCCTCGTCGCGTGCCATTTCGTGAACGGTGTCGTGGATAGCGTCAAGGTTCAGCTGCTTTGCCATCTTGGCAAGCTCAAACTTGCCAGCGGTTGCGCCGTTCTCGGCTTCTACGCGCATTTCAAGGTTCTTCTTGGTGGAGTCAGTGACGACCTCGCCGAGCAGCTCGGCAAACTTAGCGGCGTGCTCTGCCTCCTCGTATGCTGCCTTTTCCCAGTAAAGACCGATCTCGGGATAGCCCTCACGGTGTGCAACGCGTGCCATGGCAAGATACATGCCAACCTCGGTGCACTCACCCATAAAGTTTGCGCGAAGACCCTCAATGATCTCGGCGGGAGCGCCATTTGCCACACCGACAACGTGCTCGGCAGCCCACATGCGCTCGGTTTCCTTTACCTCGTTGAACTTCTCGGCAGGAACCTTGCATTGGGGGCATCTTTCAGGGGCGGAATCACCCTCATGTACGTAACCGCAAACAGAGCAAACAAACTTTTTCATCACAAAAATCTCCTTTAATATTCATAAATTACGCGGCATCAATACCGCTTCTTATCCTGTTGTGACACCATTATAACACAACTTTTTTTAAAAGTCAATAGTTTTTAGAAAAATTCTAAAAATATTTTTTCTTGATTTTAATGGTGAGGTGTGGTAGAATGTAAAAGATAGAAAAGTACGGAGTCAAGGGGAATTTCTTCCATAACAAAGAGGCACTACACGGCAAGCGTATGCCCTCGGCGGTGGCGAGAGCTGCAACCGCTTAGCGGTTGCCAACGAGAATTTGACACCTATGGTGGCAATATTCGCTTCGCGAATGCGAAAGGAATAACGGGAATTTCGCCGACGGCGAATATCTTGCGCCTTGCCGCTTACAAGCGAGCTTGACGCGCTCTGCGGCGCAGATGCGAACCCGATTCCGCGCTCAAAAAAGCTAAAAAATATCAGAAAAGCAGTGCGCGGAGACGGGTTCGACAGTGCCCGTTGCCTGCTCCAACGAAAAAAGCCCCCATGTGGGGGCTTGTGTTGGAGCAGGCAACGGGAATCGAACCCGCATCTCCTGCTTGGGAAGCAGGGGTTTTACCACTAGACTATGCCTGCGATAACATTCATTATTATATACGATGGGGGAGGGTTTGTCAATGCCTTGCTCTCAAAAATCACTTGAAAAATTTCGACTAAAGCCGACAGGGAGGGGAGGGGTTCCATGCTCGAAAAGGCATATCTTGAAATAGGAAATATATGCAATCTCGCTTGCGCCTTTTGTCACGGCACGTCGCGCGTGCGTCGACAGATGAGCGAGGCGGAGTTTGAGGCACTGACCGACCGCCTTGCGGGGCAGGTCAAATATCTCTTTTTCCACCTAATGGGCGAGCCGCTTTTGCATCCGTTGCTTCCAAAATTTATGGCACGTGCGTGGGAAAAGGGCTTTTTGCCCACCGTTACCACCAACGGCACGCTGCTTGCCAAGTGTGGCGAGGCATTGCTCGAGCACGCACCCTACAAGATCAGCATTTCTCTTCACGCCCCCGCCGCCAACGCGGCGTTTGCGGCGGGAAATTATCTTACAGACTGTATTGATTTTGGAAAAAGAGCGGCGGCGTGCGGTAGCATTGTTGCCTTTCGGCTTTGGAATCTCGGCGGTGAGGGTGAGCGTGAGAACGAGGGGGTGCTCGCGGCGCTTCGCTCGGCGTTTCCTACATCGTGGGAGGAAAAATGGAGCGGCTACCGCCTGGCGCCCAAGGTGTTTCTTGAGTGGGGAGAGGAGTTCGATTGGCCCGATCTCGCGGCACCCGCGCAAGAAAAGGGCGAGCCGCTTTTTTGTTACGCGCTTCGAAATCAAGTCGGTGTGCTTTGCGACGGCACCGTGGTGCCCTGCTGTCTTGATGCTGACGGCACCCTTGCGCTCGGCAATTTGTTTGAAGTGCCGCTTGACGAGATCCTCTCAACGCCCCGTGCGCGTGCGATCTACGATGGCTTTACCAATCACTGTGCCGCAGAGGAGCTTTGCCGTCGCTGCGGATACGCACGGCGCTTTAAAAGGTCTTGATTTTTTGGAACGGTTGCCGTATAATAAAAAATGAAAGCTCTTTGAAAGGAGTCATTAATATGAGAAAAATAAAGGTTGAAGCACTCACCAAGGAGGCGTTTGCCCCCTTTGGCGCATATTATCAAATGGAAAACCCCGACGGCTATGCGCTCTCGGGAGAGCTGCACCGCTTTTTCCCCGACCGCTTAACGGCATATCAGGGTAATCAAGTGGCATTTTCGCCGATCTTGGTGAAGAAGCCCGACGTGATGCACGTCACGCAAATTGAGTATCATACCACCACGTGTGAGATCATCATGCCCCTGAACGATGACATGATCCTGCACGTCGCGCCTCCCTCGGCAGGTAAGCCCCTGCCCGAGCACACCAAGGCGTTCCTCGTGCCCAAGCACACAATGGTGAAGATGAATGCGTGCGTATGGCACCTCGCGCCTCTGCCCGCAAATGCCGCGGAGCTGGTGGCACTCATCGTCCTGCCCGAGTGCACCTACATGAACGATTGCACCGTGGTAAATCTTGCCGAGGATGAGCAATTTGTGATTGAAAAATAACAAAAAACGGAGAAGCGCGCTTCTCCGTTTTTTAATATAAATTCTTTTTTTCTCGGTAGCAGTTGATGATCTCGGTAACAGCCGCGATCTCTCGGTCGGATAACCCCTCGACCGAAACGGAAGCTGTGGCAGGCAAGTCAAGCAAAAAGTCGGTAGAAACCTTAAAAAGCAGAGCAAGCTCCACCAAATACTGCGTGGAGGGGACAGAAATGCCCATTTCCCATGCGTTGACACCCGAACGGGTAACACCCAATCGCTTGGCGAGCTCTGTTTGTGTTAAATTTTGGCGTTCGCGCAGAAGCTTGATTTTATCGGCAATCATGTCGTCCCACCACCTTTCCTCTATATTATAACCTTCTCCAAAAGACATATCATTATCAAAATGATAAAATAACTTGACAAACAAATGTTTTTATGCTAAAATAAGTCAAACCAAATAATCATTTTGATAAGGAGGATTGAAATGTTGGCGGTTTTTATTATTTTGATGGTAGTGTGGATTGTTCTTGTGTTGGGCATTAATTTGATCGTGGCATCAAAAATGACCGACATTGCCATTATGAAGGGGCATTACAAAAAAACCACCTCGGTGTTTTTGTTTTGCTTTTTCTTTAACGTCATTGGCTATATTTATCTTGCGTTACTGCCTGATATGGTCAAGCGCAAGAATGATGAGGAAATACTCAAGGCGATCAAGGAACTTAAGGAATAAGAAAAAGGACGGAATTCCGTCCTTTTTTCTTATTGAGCTTCGTTCTGTCCTTGCTTTTTGTTTGATGCCTCAAAGTTGCCAAGCGGTGCATCGCTTCGCGCTTCGCCTGCGTCGGCGGGTACAAAATTGCCGAGCATATTGCCAAGCGGCGCGCCGCTTTTTTGCGGATCGTTTTTTCTTTTTCGGTTTTCCGTTGCCATTTCTCTCACACTCCTTTTTGTTAGAATGTGGGTGAATGGGGTAGATTATACGGTGAAATCGGGTGTAAATATTTTGTCCGCGGCACCCTTTTCCTGCAAAAAGCCGTCAAAGCCGAGGGCGAGTGCCTTTTTGACGACCGCGTCGTATTCAAAGCTCGTCAAGCGCCGCTTTAAATTTCGGGGCGCGTCCTCGGGTGCAAAATCGGGGGTGTATTGCCGCATTAGCGAGAGGCGAATGTCAGAAACGGGTAGTGTGGCGGCAAGATCGTCAAGGACGGCGAGTGAATCCTCGCGGTGCGCGGGGAGCACAAGATGCCGCACAACGACACCGCGCGAAAGAAGTCCGTCACCGTTAAACGCCACGGCACCGACCTGGCGGTACATTTCAAGCAGCGCCGTTCTTGCGACCGCGGGGTAATCCGAAACGCCCGAATACGCCTTGGCGAGCGCCTCTGAATGGTATTTGAGATCGGGTAGATAAATATCCACTAACCCCTCTAAAAGTCGTAGCGTCAGGGGGCTTTCATAGCCACTGCTGTTCCAAACCACGGGAATTTTCAGCTGCGGCTTGATGCGCGCAAGCACGCGCGCAACACTGTCGGTATAATGCGTGGCGGTGACGAGATTGATGTTATGCACACCCGTTTCGGCGAGTGCGAGCAAACGGTCGGCAAGCGCCCCCTCTGAGAGTGCTTCGCCAACGGCGCGTCGGCTGATCGCCCTATTTTGGCAAAAAATACAGGCAAGCGAGCAGCCCGCAAAAAAGACGGTTCCCGACCCACGCGTGCCGCTGATGACGGGCTCCTCAAAAAGATGCGGAGCGATGCGCGCGACCGTGATCGTGTCGGGCGCATGGCACCTTCCCATGCCGTTTTTTCGATCGATACCGCACGCGTGCGGACAAAGCATACAACGCACACCTCTCACCACCTTTCGTATCATATCATAGCACACTTACATCAAAAATTCAAGTTTTTCAAAAAGAGTGTTGAACGCACGCTCGCTTTGTGTTACAATCATAATGATCAAATATACATAAAGAGGTGCTCCCATGCAACATACTATCTTACAAAAGGCAGAAATTTTGTGCGTTGGCACAGAGCTACTGATTGGCGACATTGTGAATACCAACGCGGCATATTTGTCAAGGCGACTTGCCGCAATGGGCATTGGCGTTTACCGTCAGGCGGTGGTGGGTGACAATCCCGAGCGGCTTGCCGAGGACGTGCGCGCCGCACTCTCTCGCGCCGACTTAGTGGTGATGTCGGGCGGACTTGGTCCGACGTACGACGACCTGACAAAGGAAACCGTCGCAAAGGTGTTTGGCAGGAAAATGTACTGCCACGCCCCCTCGCTTTCGCGCATTGAGAGCTATTTTGCCGCCACGGGGCGCGTGATGACCGAGAACAACAAAAAGCAGGCGATGATGCCGGAGGGCGCGGTGGTGTTCCCGAACGATTACGGAACGGCACCCGCGCTTGCCCTCGTTGACGATGCGGGCAAGACCGTGGTGATGCTACCGGGACCGCCTCGCGAGCTGGAGCCGCTTTTCAGGGAGCAGGTAGAGCCGTTTTTGCAGCCGCGCTGTGAGGCGGTGCTTGCCAGCCGCAATCTGCACATCATCGGCATGGGTGAGTCGGCGGTGGAAAGCGCTCTGCCCAAGGAGCTGCTTGATAATGAAAACCCCACCGTTGCACCCTATTGTGCCCCCGGCGAGGTGCGCCTCCGTGTGACGGCGCGCGCGTGTGACGAGCGCGAGGCGCTTGCGCTTTGTGATGTCATGGTGGAAAAATTGATGGAAACGCCTGTCGGAAAATTCGTTTACGGCATTGACGTGCCCTCGCCCGAGGCGGCGCTGGTGGCGGAGCTGATCGCGAGGGGAATGACGGTGGCGACGGCGGAATCCTGTACGGGCGGTCTTATCGCAAAGCGCTTAACGGACGTGTCGGGCGCGTCGGAGGCGGTGGCGGGCGGTGCCGTCACCTATCAGACAAGAGAAAAAATTGCCGTGCTTGGCGTGCCTGCCGAGGTCATTGATGAGTACGGCGTGGTAAGCGAGCAGGTGGCAAGGGAAATGGCAAGCGCCGCGCGCCTTCGCTTTGATACTGATCTTGCGATCTCCACAACAGGCTATGCGGGTCCCGGCGGCGGCACCGAAAAGGAGCCTGTCGGTACGGTTTATATCGGCATCGCAAGCAAGTCGGGCACCGCTTGTCGCAGGCTTTCGCTTTCTTCGCGCCGTGACCGCGCGTACATTCGCGAGGTGGCAACCACCAACGCAATTTTCGATGCGCTGGAGCTTTTGAGAAAAGAAAGTGCGAAATCGTGAAAAATTTATCAATCTATGGCTTGACTTTTTTGTTATAATATATTACAATAAATAGAGTAATATGGTTTTTATGCCGTTTTTTGAAAAAACACGGCAGAAAGGGTAGTAGAAATGGCAAAATATCGTAAAATCGGTATTCTGACGTCGGGTGGCGATGCCCCCGGCATGAACGCCGCTGTTCGTGCGGTGGCGCGCAAGGCACTCGATGAGGGTGTGGAGGTCGTTGGTATCATTGGCGGTTATTCGGGACTTATCCGTGATAACGTTGTGGCGCTGACTCCCCGTAGTGTATCCAACATCATTGCCCGTGGCGGTACGGCGCTTTACTCCGACCGTTGCGTGGAATTTAAGACCGAGGAGGGTATGCAAAAGGCGATCGAGACCTGCAAGAAGCATGAGATCGACGCGATTGTAGCGCTCGGCGGCGATGGCACCTTCCGTGGTGCAACGGACCTTACCAACCGCGGCATTCCCACGGTAGGTATTCCTTGTACGATCGATAACGATATTACCGCAACCGATTATACCATCGGCTTTGACTCCGCCATGAACACTGCTATGCACATGATCGACTGTCTGCGCGACACCTGTGAATCTCACAAGCGCTGCAACGTCGTGGAGGTCATGGGTCGTGATTGCGGACAGATCGCGCTCAATACGGCACTTGCTTCGGGTGCGGTTGCGGCTGTGATTCCCGAGCAGCCCTTTGACGAGAAGGAGCTTCTCAATCGCATTAAGGATCTGGCAAACGCAGGCAAGCGCAGCTTCCTTGTCGTTGTTAGCGAGGGTGTGCTGACGCCGGACGGTAAAAAGTACGGCGAGGTACTTGCTCCCAAGATCGAGGCTGTTGCAGGTGTTGAAACCAAGTTTGCCCGTCTTGCACATATCGTGCGCGGCGGTAACCCCATGCTTCGCGACCGTTACACTGCTACCATTATGGGTGTGCGTGCGGTTGAGCTTCTGCTTGAGGGCAAGAGCAATCTTGTTGTCTGCGAGATCGACGGTAAGATCACCACGCTTGATATCAATTACGCGCTGATCGCTGACCGTATGTATAAGAATAAGCTGAAGCACGGCGACCTTGACAATTTCACTCCCGAGCAGATCGCTGCTATGGAGGCACTTGCGGCACAGCGCCGCGAGGAGATCGCAACCGTTTATGAGATGGTTGCTCACACAAGTAAATAAAAAAAGAAAATATAAAACGTAAAGGAAAGGATTTCATCATGAGAAAAGTTACAATTATCGGCGCAGGCAACGTTGGCGCTACCATCGCGTACACCTTGGCAGTTCAGGGCGTAGCAACCGAAGTCGTTATTATCGACATCAAGACCGAAAAGGCAGAGGGCGAAGCGCTTGACATCGCGCAGGGCGGTCTGTTCTTTAACGAGGATCTGCAGATCCGCGCAGGCGACTATCCCGATGCCGCTGATTCCGACATCGTAATCATCACCTCCGGCATGGCACGTAAGCCCGGCATGTCCCGTCTTGATCTTGCGCAGGTAAACGTAAACATTCTTTGCGATATTGCACCCAGAATTACCAAGTACGCACCCAACGCCATCTACCTTATCGTCAGCAACCCCGTTGACGTTATGACCTACGTATTCCACAAGGTAACCAACATTCCCGAAAGCCGCATCATCGGCTCGGGCACCAGCCTTGACACCGCACGTCTTCGTTACTGGCTCTCCGATCACTTCGGCATCAGCCAGCAGAACGTGCACGCATACGTGTTCGGCGAGCACGGCGATTCTTCCTTCGTTCCGTTCTCCCAGGCTGCTGTTTGTACCGTTAACGTTGAGGATTACCAGCGCATTACCCGTCCCGAGGAGGGCAAGATTGACCAGAACGCGGTTGAGGAGTACGTACGTAAGTCCGGCGGCGAGGTCATCAAGCGCAAGGGCGCGACCTTCTATGCCGTATCGATCTCCGCTGTTCATATCTGCAAGTGCATTTTCAGCGGCGTAGATACTGCTCTGTCGGTTTCCGCAATGATGCACGGTGAGTACGGTGTTGACGACGTGTGCCTTTCTACCATTTCGATCATCGACAACGACGGTATCAAGGCTCAGGTTCCCGCACAGCTGACCGAGGAGGAGACCAAGCGCCTTCAGCACAGTGCAAAGTGCCTGCGCGAGGTCATTGACAGCATTACCTTTGAGAAGAAAGAGATCGAGTAAAAAATATTATCGCGCAACAAGCGAGAATAGCAAAATAAACAACCGCTTTCCTTTATCCTTTTAGGGTAAGGGAAAGCTGTTTCGCTTTTATTTATGATTTTGTGTTACTTTTTCTTTAAAGAGGATCGCAAGAGGTAATATAACGCCGCCGACAATGTTGCCGAGAATGCTAAGAAGTATGTAGCCAATGATGTGCCACGAGCACTCACCGAGGAAGTAGAAATAGAGCATGTTGGCAACCGAGTGATCGAAACCGCAAAATGCAAAGACCACAATGGGCATAAGCACACCGAATGAGGCGCTAAGACCGCACTTGGGGGCATAGGCAGGTGCCCACACGGAAAGCGTGATCAGCCAGCCGCAAAGGATAGCGGAGCAAAAGGATTTCAAGAGACTGCCCTGTGCGCTCAGCTTGGCAAGGATCAGATTGCTGCCTACCGTGCTCACGGTTTCACCGATGGGGGATTGGGAAGCGAGCAGTGCCACGATTGCAACGCCGACGGCGTTGCCGAGGAAGCACAGCGGCAGCTGCCACAGTGCCGAGGTGCGAAGCACGGGGATGCTTGCAACCATGCCGGTAAACAGCTTCATGCCAAAGGTGATAATGGCAAAGATGCCAAGCGAAAAGAGGCAAGCGCCCACCAGTTTGCCCCACGCACCAAGGGTGGCAGCTGCAAGTAGCGAGGCGGTGCCGCCAACGCCGATCATAAATCCGGAGAGAACCGCCATTAAGAAAAATGCGGCAACGTCTCCCTTGGTTTGAATGGTAGATCGTTTCATTATATTTATCCAATCATTGTGATTTTGCGAAAACGCATATTACGATTATAAGATAAAATGCAAAAAAATGCAAGAGGTTTTCGCTATTTTTAATAAAAAATGCCCGACAACCGAAAAAAACGGCTGTCGGGCGTTTCTTTTTGGAAATTACATTTCAGAAATTTTCTTGAGGCGCTCGTAGCACATGGAAAGCCATGCCTCGGCGGACATGTCCTGGTAAGGAGCCTTCTTGCCTACCTCAAGGGTCAGCGTTCCTTGGTAACCGTATTGGTTGAGCTTATCCATCATAAGCTTATAATCGCAGTTGCCGTCAAAGGGAACGATGTGAATGTCGGGATCGCCCCAGGGGTCCTCGGGGTTTCTGCCGTGGTTGTCGTGGATGTGCGTGCACAGGGTGCGCTTGCCGAAAAGGTCAAGGAAGGGCACGGTCTCGGTGTAGCAATGCTCGTGTCCGTTGTCGTAGCAGAAGCCGACCTCGGGGATCTTGCTGTAGCGGTCCATGATGTAGGCGAGGTTGCCGACCATTCGCAGGTTTTCAAACGCCACCTTTACACCCTTTGTGACGGCGTGATCGACGACTGCGTCAAAGCGCGAGAGCGCCACGTCGCAAAGCTCGGGCGGGAACCAGCCGGAGGATACGTGCATAACGATGGTGTCTACCTCGGCAGCGGCTGCCTGATCGATGCACTCAATGATGCTGTGATAAAGCGGCAGATACGCAACACCCGGCAAAAGGAAATTGTTAATGCCGCCAAACGGTGCGTGAATAAAGTCAAAATCCATGCCGAGCGCAACGGCGCGGTCCTTGACCTCACACGTGTTTTTGAGGGGACCTGTAAAAAACGTGGTGAAGCCCGCGTCCTTCAGCATGCCGATGGCATCGAGATTGTCCACACCTCTTTGAAATTCAAGATTGATACCAAGCTTTCTTTCCATGACTATTCTCCTTGTGGTGATTATTTGGTGCCGTCCATTGCGAGAACAGCATCTGAAATACTTTTGTTGTTGGCAAGCAGACCGTATTGCTCGACCGCAATCTTGTTGCGCTCACCGTGCGTGAGGCATCCCGCGCCGCCAACGCAGCCGCCGTTGCACGCCATTCCCTCAATGAAGTTGGCGTCAAGCGCGTTCTTGCTTTTCTTCAGCAGTGCCGCACGGCACGCCTCAATACCGTCGCAAGCGACGGGCTTTAATTCAAAATCGGTAATTCCTTGCTCCTTTAAGCCCTCCGCAACGGCATCGGAAAGACCGCCGCAGCGCGCAAAGATGCGCCCGAAATAGGAGGCGCTGTCAAGCTCGCCTTCCTCAAGCGTGGTAATGTCGATGTCGCGGCTGTCAAAGAGTGCCTGCAGCTCCTCAAAGGTAATGGCGACGTCCACAAAGTCGCGCACACTCTCTTTTTGGATCTCTGCCTTTTTCGCGGTGCAGGGACCGACGAATATGACCTTGCAGTCGGGAATTTCTTTTTTGAGATATGCCGAAACCACTGCCATGGGGGAGAGATTTTCGGAAACGAAGGGGACAAGGTCGGGGAAGGACTTTTTGACGTAGGATACAAACGCGGGGCAGCAGGAGCTGATGAGGAATTCCTTGTTGGCAAGCTCCGCCGATTCTGCCTTTGCCACCATGTCTGCGCCGAGCGCTGCCTCCACCACCGAGTAAAAGCCGAGCTTTTTCAGCCCCGTGATGACCTGCCCCAGCTTCGCGTATTTAAATTGGCTGGCAATGGAGGGGGCGACCACGGCATAAATGCGGTGCGTTTCGTTTTGCTTGAGAAGCTTGATGGCATCAAGGATAAAGGATTTATCGGAAATGGCGCCAAACGGGCATTGATAAACGCACGCGCCGCAGGAAATACATTTGCTGTTGTCGATGTACGCGGCGTTGTCGGACTTGATCTTGATCGCCTTGACCTTGCAGGCGTTTTGACAGGGACGCTTGCGGTTGACAATGGCAGAATAGGGACAGACCTTGGCGCACGCGCCGCATTCAATGCATTTGCTTTTGTCAATATGTGCAACGTGGTGCTCGTCATAGGTAATGGCGCCGCGCTTGCACACGTCCTCGCAACGGTGTGCAAG
>JAZOSR010000100.1:0-17758 GCA_045657225.1 Eubacteriales bacterium
GTGCTCGTGTCGGGTACTGACGGCTGTGGCACCAAGGTCAAGCTTGCCATTTTGATGGACAAGCACGACACCATCGGTATTGATGCCGTGGCTATGTGCGTCAACGACATTATTTGTGTTGGTGCAAAGCCTCTGTTCTTCCTTGATTACATTGCTTGCGCCAAAAACTTCCCCGAGAAGATCGCGGCGATCGTCGGCGGTGTTGCCGAGGGCTGCGTGCAGTCGGGCGCGGCGCTGATCGGCGGTGAGACCGCGGAGCACCCCGGCCTTATGCCTGTTGAGGATTATGACATCGGCGGCTTTGCCGTCGGCGTGGTGGATAAAAAGAAGATCCTTAAGAATGAGAGAATGGCAGAGGGTGACGTGGTCATCGCGCTTGCTTCCTCGGGCATTCACTCCAACGGCTTCTCGCTCATCCGCAAGGTGTTTAACATTGATGCAAACCCCGCAGAGATCCACGTGCCCTGTGAGGCGCTTGGCGGCAAGACGATCGCCGAGACCCTGCTTACCCCCACCAAGATCTACGTGAAGTCCGTGCTTGCACTCCTTGAAGAGGTAGACGTCAAGGGTATTTCTCACATCACGGGCGGCGGCTTCTACGAGAATATTCCGCGTAGCATTCCCGACGGTCTTTGCGCTGTCATTGACAAATCCGCCGTGCGTGTGCTGCCGATCTTTGATCTTATCGCAAAGACGGGCAACATTCCCGAGCGCGATATGTTCAACACCTATAACATGGGCGTTGGTATGAGCATCGTTGTGCCTGCCGCCGAGGCAGATAAGGCAATTGAGATCCTTCGCGCAAACGGCGAGGATGCTTACCTCATCGGTAAGATCGTTTCGGGCGGCGGCACGAATCTGCAGGCACTCATTGATGCAGAAAAAAGGGGAGAGCTCGGCAGCGGCAAGATCTCTTTGGTCGTTGCCTCCAAGCCCGGTGTTTATGCGCTTGAGCGCGCAAAAAATAACGGCATAGAAGCCAAGGTGTTGGCGCG
The DNA here is from genome assembly GCA_045657225.1 of Eubacteriales bacterium. GTDB lineage: Bacteria > Bacillota > Clostridia > Oscillospirales > CAG-272 > Firm-07. Next base: position 996 of record JAZOSR010000100.1, read on the forward strand.
CAAGGATTATAGCGACATCGCCGCGTATTCTCTGGCACTTGCCAACGTGCTTGAGGAGGCGGGCACCGATCTTGTGGTGCTGGCGGGCTTCCTTACCATTATTGACGAGCAGGTCTTTGAAAGATTTCCAAACAGAATTTTAAACGTACATCCCGCCCTCATTCCTTCCTTCTGCGGCAAGGGCTATTATGGGCTTCACGTTCACGAGGCGGCGCTTGCCAAGGGCGTGAAGGTGTCGGGTGCGACGGTACATATCGTCACTCCCGAATGTGACGCGGGTCCCATCGTGCTGCAAAAGGCGGTCGAGGTCCGCGAGGACGACACGCCCGAAATTTTGCAAAAGCGCATTATGGAACAGGCGGAATGGAAGATCCTACCCGAGGCAGTGAGACTGTTTTGTGACGGTCGCCTTGCGGTAGAGAACGGCAAAGTCAAAATCAAAGAGGTGTAATTATGAATGTATATGAAATCAAAACCATGCGTGAGCGCTTGGAGGGCAACACCTATCCCGGTCGCGGCATCGTGCTTGGCGTGACCGCCGACGGTAAGAAGGCGGCAGCGGCTTACTTTATCATGGGCAGAAGCACCAATAGCCGCAACAGAGTGTTTCGCGAAGAGCCTGACGGCATTCGCACAGAGGCACACGATCCCGCTTTGATGGTAGACCCTCATCTGATCATTTATCATCCTGTTCGTGAGATCGGTAAGGGACTCATCGTCACCAACGGCGACCAGACCGATACCATTTGGGAATATCTTGCAAAGGGCGAGAGCTGGGAGGCGGCACTTCGTACCCGTCAGTTTGAGGATGACCGCCCCAACTGGACGCCTCGTATCTCGGGCTTGCAGGCGGCAGACGGCAGCTACAAGATGTCGATCCTGAAGGCGGCTGACCCCGAGGGCAATGCTTGCGCGAGATTTTTCTACGAATATCCCGCAACGGCAGGTCTTGGTCATTTCCTTCACACTTACGTTTGTGACGGCAATCCCGTGATCCCCACTTTCCAGGGCGAGCCCGAGCGTGTGAGCATTCCCGACACGGCACAGGAGCTTGTCAACGAGCTCTGGAGCTCTCTTGACGAGAACAACAAGATCTCGCTGTTCGTTCGCTATACCGATCTTGAAACGGGCGATGTCGAGCAAATGATCATCAATAAGCACGAGTGAAAGGATTTTGTGGAAAAATGAAAGAATTTGAATTGAAATACGGCTGTAACCCCAACCAGAAGCCCGCTAAAATTTTTATGTATGACGGCACGGAGCTTCCGATCAAGATCCTTTGCGGCAGACCCGGCTATATTAATTTCCTTGATGCCTTCAATTCTTGGCAATTGGTAAAGGAGCTTAAGGAGGCGCTGGGACTTCCCGCCGTTACCTCCTTCAAGCACGTCAGCCCCACCTCCGCCGCTGTTGGCGTGAAGCTTTCCGACAATCTCAAGAAGGCTTGCTTTGTTGACGATATCGAGGGACTTGACGATTCGCTTCTTGCCTGTGCCTACGCACGCGCGCGCGGCACTGACCGTATGTGCTCCTTTGGTGACTGGGTAGCGCTTTCCGACGTGTGTGACGTGACCACCGCCCTTATGATCAAGCGCGAGGTTTCCGACGGCATCATCGCCCCCGGCTACGAGCCCGAGGCGCTTGAGATCCTCAAGACCAAGAAGAAGGGTAATTACAACATCGTTGAGATCGATCCCGATTACGTGCCCGCTCCCATTGAGCACAAGCAGGTGTTCGGTATTACCTTTGAGCAGGGAAGAAACAATTTTGAGATCAACCGTGAGCTTCTTCAAAATATTGTTACCGAAAATAAGGATATGCCCGAGAGTGCGGTGCGCGATCTGATCGTGGCGCTCATCACCCTCAAATACACGCAGTCGAACTCGGTTTGTTACGCCATCGACGGTCAGGCGATCGGTGTCGGTGCCGGACAGCAATCCCGTGTGCACTGCACGCGTCTTGCAGGCGGCAAGGCAGACACGTGGTTCCTGCGTCAAAACGAGAAGGTGCTCTCCTTGCCCTTTAAGGCAACGCTTGGCAGACCCGACCGTGATAACGTCATCGACGGTTACATTAACCAAAATGAGGAGGACGTGTGCGCTGACGGCAATTGGCAAAAGTACTTTACCGAGCAGCCCGCCCCCTTCACCCGCGAGGAGCAAAGAGCGTATCTTGATACCATCAGCGGTGTTGCTTGCGGCTCGGATGCCTTCTTCCCGTTTGACGACAACGTTGAGCGCGCAAAGCGCAGCGGCGTTTCCTACATCGCACAGCCCGGCGGCTCTATCCGCGACGACGTGGTAATTGATTGCTGCAACAAATACGGCATTGCTATGGCATTTACCGGTATGAGATTGTTCCATCATTAATTTGGAAGGGAGAATTGCTATGAGCTTTTTTGACGAGCTTGCCAATTTTGACAAAGAGGTATATGATGCCTGCACGCTTGAGCTTGGCAGACAAAGAGAGAATATTGAGCTGATCGCCTCCGAAAATATCGTTTCCAAGGCAGTGCTGCTTGCCGCGGGCACGGTGCTGACCAATAAGTATGCCGAGGGCTTTCCCGGCAAGCGCTATTACGGCGGCTGCCAATACGTTGATATCGTAGAGGACATCGCCCGTGAGCGTGCAAAGAAGCTGTTTGGCGCAGAGCACGCGAACGTGCAGCCCCATTGCGGCGCGTCCGCAAACCTTGCGGCATTCTTCGCGCTGGTCAATCCCGGTGATACCGTGATGGGTCTCAATCTTGCGCACGGCGGTCACCTTTCCCACGGCTCACCCGTGAATATTTCCGGTAAATATTTCAATATCGTACCGTACAGCGTGTCGGACGATACCGAGATGCTCGATTACGACGAAATGCGTCGCATCGCGCTTGAATGCAAGCCGAAGCTGATCATTGCGGGCGCAAGCGCTTATTCCCGTACCATTGATTTTAAGCGCATCGGTGAAATTGCCAAGGAGGTCGGCGCTTATTACATGGTTGACATGGCGCACATCGCCGGTCTTGTTGCCGCAGGCCTTCATCCCTCGCCCGTCCCCTACGCCGACGTGGTGACCACCACCACGCACAAGACCCTGCGCGGTCCGCGCGGCGGTATGATCCTTTGCCGCGAGGAGCTTGCAAAGCAGATCGATAAGGCGGTTTTCCCCGGTACGCAGGGCGGACCTCTCATGCACATCATCGCCGCTAAGGCAGTGGCGCTGGGTGAAGCAATGACCGATGAGTTCAAGGCATATCAGACCAACGTGAAGAACAACGCCAAGGTGCTTTGCGAGGCACTGAAGGAGGTTGGCTTCCGCATCGTATCGGGTGATACCGATAACCATCTGATGCTTATCGACCTTCGTCCCTTCGGCATTACGGGTAAGGAAATGGAAAAGCGTCTTGACGAGGTGCATATCACCGTTAACAAGAACGCGATCCCGAACGACCCCGAGAAGCCCTTCGTTACCAGCGGTATCCGCGTGGGTACACCGGCTGTCACGACCCGTGGCTTTGGCGAGGCGGAAATGCGCCTCATTGCCGGCTATATGCGTGACGTTGCCACCGATTTTGAGGGCAACCGCGACCGCATTACCGCCGAGGTGACTGCACTTTGCAAGAAATTCCCGATCTATAACGACTAATTGATAGGCTAAAGGAGTTTACTATGAAAATAATGGTTGTCGGTGGTGGCGGCAGAGAGCATGCCATCATCCATTCGATCAAAAAGAACCCTAAGGTCACCGAGATCTTCGCCCTGCCCGGTAACGGCGGTATGGTGGGTGAGGCGACCTGCGTGCCGATCGGCGCGACCGAGATCGACAAGATCGTGGCGTTTGCCACGGAAAATAAAATTGATTACGCCGTCGTCGCGCCCGGCGATCCGTTGGTGCTCGGTGCGGTTGATGCACTGACCGCCGCAGGCGTGCCTTGCTTTGGCCCCGATAGTCGCGCCGCGATCATTGAGGGTAGCAAGGTCTTCTCTAAGAATTTGATGAAGAAATACGGTATTCCCACCGCTACGTATGAGGTCTTTGACGACCCGAGCGCGGCACTTGCCTATCTTGAAACCGCAGAAATTCCGATCGTTGTAAAGGCGGACGGTCTTGCGCTCGGTAAGGGCGTTATTATCGCCACCACGCGCGCCGAGGCTTGCGATGCCGTGCGCTCCATCATGGAGGACAAGGTGTTTGGCAAGAGCGGCAATCAGATCGTGATTGAGGAGTTCCTCACGGGCCCCGAGGTATCCGTGCTTGCCTTTACCGACGGTAAGACTATGGTGCCGATGGTATCCTCCATGGACCACAAGCGCGCCCACGATAACGACGAGGGTCTTAACACGGGCGGTATGGGCACCATCGCGCCCAACCCCTACTACACGAAGGCGATTGCGGATGAATGCATGAAGACCATTTTCCTGCCCACCATGGCGGCAATGAATGCCGAGGGCAGAACCTTTAAGGGCTGTCTTTACTTCGGCTTGATGCTGACGCCCAAGGGTCCTCGCGTCATTGAGTACAACTGCCGCTTCGGTGATCCCGAAACGCAGGTCGTGCTGCCCCTGCTCGAGAGCGATCTTCTCACCGTCATGCAGGCGGTGACCGAGGAGCGCCTTGCTGAGGTAGAGGTGAAATTCAGCGAGGGTGCCGCTTGCTGTGTCGTTATGGCATCGGGCGGTTATCCGCAGAAGTATGATAAGGGCTTTGAGATCACCATGACCGAGGAGGTACGTCCCCACGTGTTCGTCGCGGGTGCGGCACTGAAGGACGGCAAGCCCGTCACATCCGGCGGTCGTGTGCTTGGTGTGACTGCTACGGCAGACACGCTCGGTGAAGCGATCAAGATCGCTTACGACCGCGTAAAGGACGTTGATTTTTACGGCGCTTTCTATCGTCACGATATTGGCAAGCGTGCTATGATGGCATTGACGGAGGACAAATAAGCAATGGTTTATAGAGTATATGTAGAGAAAAAGAATGAGCTCGCGCATGAGGCAAACGGTCTTTTCGGCGAGCTGAAAAATCTTGTCGGCATCAAGGCACTGACCTCGGTGCGCGTCATTAACCGCTACGACGTGGAGAATATTGAAAAGGCACTGTTTGATAAGGCAGTCAGCACCATTTTCTCCGAGCCCCAGCTTGATATCGTGACCGATATGCTTGACGCAGGGAACGATACCGTATTTGCCGTTGAGCCCCTGCCGGGTCAGTTTGACCAGCGCGCCGATTCCGCCGCGCAGTGCATTCAGCTGCAAAGTCAGGGCGACCGCCCGACCGTGCGCTCCGCGAAGGTCTACGTGCTTGGCGGAAAGCTCACGGATGAGGATATTGCCGCTATTAAAAAGTACGTCATCAACGCCGTGGAGAGCCGCGAGGCTTCGCTCGAAAAGCCCGAAACGCTCGCCGCCCAGTACGAAATCCCCACCGCCGTTGCAACGGTAGAGGGCTTTATCGCCCTTGACGAAAAGGGACTTGCCGATCTGCTTGATACCCTTGGACTCGCCATGGACCTTGACGACCTCAAGTTCCTGCAGGCGTATTTCCGCGACGAGGAGAAGCGCGATCCCACCATTACCGAGATCCGCGTGGTCGATACCTATTGGTCCGACCACTGCCGTCATACCACCTTCTCGACGCATATTGACGACGTGAAGATCGACGATCCCGCCGTTGCCGCGGCGTACGAGCGCTATCTCGCTTCGCGCGTGGAGGTCTACGGTGAGGAGAAGGCGGCAAAGCGCCCCCAGACCCTCATGGACATTGCCACGATCGGCGCAAAGGTTCTCAAAAAGCGCGGACTTCTCCCTGAGCTTGACGAGAGCGAGGAGATCAACGCTTGCTCCATTCACGTGACGGCTACCGTCAACGGCGAGGAGCAGGATTGGCTTCTCATGTTCAAGAACGAAACGCACAACCACCCCACCGAGATCGAGCCCTTCGGCGGTGCCGCTACCTGTATCGGCGGCTGTATCCGTGACCCGCTTTCGGGTCGTGCATACGTGCACCAGGCAATGCGCGTGACGGGTGGCGGTGATCCCCGCAAATCTCTTGCCGAAACTACCCCCGGCAAGCTTCCTCAGCGCAAGCTCGCGCAGACCGCCGCCGCAGGCTATTCCTCCTACGGTAACCAGATCGGTCTTGCGACGGGTCACGTTGCAGAGGTTTATCACGAGGGTTATATTGCCAAGCGCCTTGAGTGTGGCGCGGTTGTTGCCGCGGCACCCGCTTATAACGTGCGCCGTGAGCGCCCTGCCGCAGGCGACGTGATCGTTCTGCTCGGCGGTCGTACGGGTCGTGACGGTATCGGCGGCGCAACGGGCTCCTCCAAGAGCCATAATATGAAGTCGCTGACGACCATGGCGTCCGAGGTGCAAAAGGGTAACGCTCCCGAGGAGCGTAAGATCCAGCGTCTGTTCCGCGACCCCAAGGTCACGCGCCTGGTTAAGCGTTGTAACGACTTTGGTGCGGGCGGCGTGTCGGTTGCCATCGGCGAGCTTGCCGACGGCCTTAAGATCGACCTTGACGCTGTTCGCAAGAAATACGAGGGCCTTGACGGTACCGAACTTGCTATCTCCGAGTCGCAGGAGCGCATGGCTGTGGTAGTTGCCGCTGAGGATGCCGATCAGTTCATCGCGTATGCCGAGGCAGAAAACCTTGAGGCGTATCGTGTCGCGGTCGTGACCGAAGAGGCACGTATGGTCATGAGCTGGAATGGCAGCGTGATTGCCGACCTTTCCCGTGAATTCCTCAATACCAACGGTGCGGACAAGCACACCAAGGTTTTGGTTGATAAAAAGGACCTTTCCGCGCTTTCAAAGGCGCTTTACGGCTCGCTTCGCGAGATGGCAGGAGATCTGAAGACCGCCTCCCGTCGCGGACTTGTCGAGCGCTTTGACGGCTCGATCGGCGCAGGCTCTGTTCTGATGCCCTTCGGTGGCAAAACGCAGAGAACCCCCGCACAGGCAATGGCGGCAGTGCTGCCCGTCCTGCCCGGTCAGGTGACCGATCAGGCAAGCGTAATGGCTTGGGGTCTTGATCCCGACCATCTCTCGATCGATACTTACACAGGCGCACGCGCCGCGGTCTATACCTCCATGGCAAAGATCGTTGCCGCAGGTGCGGATTATAAATTGGCGTATCTGACGCTTCAGGAGTTCTTTGAGAAGCTTCGAAACGAGCCCGCACGTTGGGGCAAGCCCTTTGCGGCTCTGCTCGGCGCAATGGATGCTCAGCTTGAGCTTGGTGCCGCCGCTATCGGTGGTAAGGACTCGATGTCGGGTACCTTCCTTGATATGGACGTGCCCCCGACGGTCATTTCCTTCGCGATTGCACCCATTAAGGCGGGCGAAGTGCTTTCTCCCGAATTTAAGGAGGCAGGTCACCCCGTTTACCTCTTCGCACCCACAGAGGATACCGCCGACAGCCAAAAGGCGGCGTGGGATTACTTCCACCTGCTTGCCGCGGCAGGCAAGGTGAAGGCGGCTTGGGCTGTTGAGAACGGCATCGGCGAGGCAGTGATGAAGATGTCCTTTGGTAACAAGATCGGCTTCAAGTCCTCGCTTTGTGACGATTGGCACGCCGCCGCTATGTACGGCTTTATCGTGGCAGAGCTTTCCGAGGAGGTTGAGAATCCTTACGCATTCAAGCTTGGTGAAACCACCGCCGAGGAGGTTGTTGACCTTGCAGGCGATAAGGCGACGATCGACGAGCTGCTCGCCATTAACGAGGGCGTGCTTGAGGGTGTTTATCCGACCGGCGCTCCCGCAAAAGAGGATAGCGCACCTACCTTTAATTACACCAAGGGCAGCACCGCCGCACCCGCAGTCAAGTGCGCGCGCCCGAAGGTTCTTATCCCCGTGTTCCCGGGCACGAACTGTGAGTATGACTCCGCACGTGCGATGGAAAGAGCAGGGGCTGACCCCGAGATCGTGGTGATCCGCAACCTCACTGCCGATAACGTGGCAAAGAGCGTGGAAACGGTTGCCGCAAAGCTTGCAGAAAGCCAGATGGTCTTTATTCCCGGTGGCTTCTCGGGCGGTGACGAGCCCGACGGCTCTGCTAAATTCATTACCGCGTTCTTCCGCAACCCCGCAATTAAGGAGCAGGTCACGAAGCTCCTTGACACGCGCGACGGCTTGATGCTCGGTATCTGCAACGGCTTCCAGGCACTGATCAAGCTGGGACTCGTGCCCTACGGTAAGATCATTGATACCGATGCAAGCTGCCCGACGCTGACCTACAACATCATCGGTCGCCACCAATCCAAGCTCGTGCGCACGCGCGTTGCCACCAACAAGTCGCCGTGGCTTGCCGCAACGAACGTTGGTGATATCTACACTGTGCCGATCTCGCACGGCGAGGGTCGCTTCCTTGCTTCGGATGAGCTGGTGAAGGAGCTTGCCGCAAACGGTCAGATCGCTACGCAGTACGTCGATCTTGCGGGCAACCCCTCCATGGATACCGCCTTCAACCCCAACGGCTCGATCTCGGCAATCGAGGGTATCATTTCTCCCGACGGTCGCGTGCTCGGTAAGATGGGTCACAGCGAGCGTATTGGTAAGAACCTTTACCGTAACGTTGTGGGCGAATATGACATGAAGCTGTTTGAGTCCGCTGTGAAGTATTTCAAGGGCTGATCCACTAGCACAGCTTAAAACAAAAAAAGAACTCCGCTTCGGCAGAGTTCTTTTTGTTTAAGGTTTATCGTTACCGTTGAGACGACGGTTTTGCTTATTGTTTCTTTGACCGTGATTCAAATAGATTTTGTGGCGCGTGCGGGCGTTGCTTAGCTCCTTATCGGTGAGTGTGATGCCTGCATCAATATACCAATATCGCCAAGCGCGGTATTGACCGAGTGATACAAGGAGAAAGGAGGATAGAGTCGTTAAAAGCCAACTGAAAATAATAGGCAAAATTTTATGATTCCAAGTAAGAGTGAGAGGAAAATACATTTGCAAAATGAAGCAAACGGGATTTTGCCCGTTGCCATTTTGGGAAAGTAGATATATGATTGCAAAAACGGTGTAAATGATAAGCAGGAATTTTCCCTCGCCCTTTAAATAACCATACAGTGACTTGATAAAACGATATTCGTTGCTTACGATACTGTTTTTGTGAAAAGCTCTTTTACGTACATGCAAAAAATAAAAGGATATGGGATAAGCGAGTAGCATGATGATAAAAATCGGTATTGTTGTGTTGCCGTTCATCAAACTGACGATCAAAGTGGCGGGAATTGCAAAAATTGCAAATAGCCCCCATGCACCAAGCGATGAGAAAAGCAATCCTTTTAGGAGAGGTAATAGGTGTTTTTTCAAGAATATTCACCCCCTATATAATCATTATATCATGTGAAAATTTTTGAGTCAATAGGAAGTCGGTTGACAAGAGGATAAAATCCTGATAAATTCACACAAAAAACATTGACAAATCGGCGCATTTCAAGTACCATTATAGTAGTAAAATAAAAGGAAGGTAACAAACATGGAATTGCTGATGGGGCGCCCCGCTGATATTGAAAGTCGCAGTGAAAAGGAGCTTGGCGCGTATGATTTTCTTGACGCGCTTGGCGTTTCTTATGAGCGCATTGATCATGAGCCCGCTATGACCATGGAGGTTTGTGCCGAGATCGATCGCGTGCTCGGCGCTACTATTTGCAAGAACTTGTTCCTTTCAAATCGGCAGGGAACGGATTTTTACCTCTTGATGATGCCGGGCGATAAGCCCTTTAAGACCAAGGACCTTTCAGCACAGCTCGGCACGGCTCGTCTGTCGTTTGGCACCCCCGAGAAGATGGAGGAGCTGCTGCATACCACACCGGGCTCGGCGAGCGTGCTTGGGCTTATGCACGACAAGGGAAACGCCGTGCGCCTCGTCATTGATAAAGAGGTTCTCCAAGGCGAATATATCGGTTGTCATCCGCTTGTGAATACCGCAAGCTTGCGCCTTAAAACAAGTGATGTTGTTGAAAAAATACTCCCGGCAGTCGCACATACACCCACCGTGGTCGATCTGCCAAGATATGAGGAAGTGAATTAACCACAAGGAGAAAACACCGTGCAATTTACAGTCAAAAGCGAAGAAAACGGCATAACGGTACGGGATTTCGTCAAAAATCACGGTGTTTCCGCGGCACTTCTCGCCAAGCTCAAGCGCGACGAGCAGGGAATTGTGTTAAACGGCACGCGCGTGACGGTACGAGCAGTGCTTCATGAGGGTGACACACTCACACTCGCCATTGAGGATAGCGAACCGAGCGAAAAGCTCGTCCCCTTTGCATGCGAGGTGGAAACCGTGCTTGAAACACCCGATTACCTTGTCGTAAACAAGCCGCCCTTCATGCCGACGCACCAATCTCACGGACATTTTACCGACACGCTCGCCAACGCCCTTTTTTGGCGTTTGGGTAAGGAGGATCCTGCCTTTCGCCCTCGCTTTATCAACCGTCTTGACCGCAACACAAGCGGCGCGGTGCTGGTGGCAAGACACGCGCTTTCTGCCGCCGCACTTTCGGCACAAATGGCAAAAAAAGAGATAGGAAAGGTGTATCTTGCGGTCGTAAAGGGCACAATAAGTGCCGAAACGGTACTGAAAACAGGCATCAGACGCCGCGAGGAGAGCATTATTTTCCGTGAGGTGTGCGAGATCGGTGAGGGCGACCTTTCTATCACGCGTGTGGTACCGCTTTTGGCATCAAACGAGCTTTCCTTGGTTGCTCTTTACCCGCAAACGGGGCGCACGCATCAGTTGCGTGTCCACATGGCGCACCTTGGCACGCCCATTCTCGGTGACGACCTTTACGGCACGCCCGACGAGCGCATCGCGCGGCACGCGCTTCACGCCGCCGTGCTATCCTTTTTTGATACAAAAGGTGGGGGGACGGTACGTGTTTTTGCCGATTTTGCCCCCGATATGAAGGAATTGATCCTGCAAGAATTCGGAAAGGAGGGACTCCAAGTTGCAAGAGAATACTGTGAATCCTGCTGCTGTTGAGGAAAACGAGCGCCCGAAATACAAAATGCCGCACTTTGCGTGGGTGCTTTACGGCATTGCGGCATTTTCGCTTCTTATCTATATCGTGGCGGTCATCAGCCCTGCCTTTGCCGCCTTTATCAATGAAACCGTCGGCGCGTTCCTCCGCTTAACCCTTGCCACCCTTACCGTGTGGATCCCTTTTTCGCTTGCGGAGATCCTTTTGTATCTTGTCCCCCTTATCGTTGGTGTGATTGCCGTTCATACGTGGCGTCGCCACGCCGAAACGTGGGGCGAAATGTTCAAATTCCTCGGTGCGGTGGTGTCGGTTTTCAGCTTGCTTTTTTCGCTCTTTGTGTTCGCGATCGGCACGGGGCACCACACCGAAACACTTGATAAAAGACTTGGCATAACGGCAAGCGCCGTTACCACTGAGGAGCTTGCCTATACCGCCACGGCGCTTGCCGCAGCCGTTGGGGAAGCGGCAAAAGAGGTGCAGTTTGGCGAGGACGGCTTTTCCGTGATGCCTTATGAAGTGGGCGAAATGAACCAAAGGCTCCTTGCGGCATATGAGATCGTCAGCGCGGAGCACAGCTTTATTCAGTCAATGTACAGTCGCGTTAAGCCCGTTATGGCAAGCAAGGCAATGTCCTACACGCATATCACGGGCGTTTATTCCTACTACACGGGCGAGGCGAACATCAACGTCTATTTTCCCGCTTATACCATTCCGTTTACCGCCGCGCACGAGCTCGCGCACCAACGTGGCATTGCAAGAGAAAATGAGGCAAATTTCGTGGCTTTTTTGGTCACAAGCGCGTCAAGCGATCCTTACGTGCGTTACAGTGCGTACCTTAATATGTTTGAATACGTCGGCTCAGCACTTTACCGCGCCGACCCCGAGGCGTACCGTACCGTGCTTAAAATGCTCCCCGCAGAGGTCATTGGCGAGCTGCGTGCCTACGCCGCCTTTTTTGAGGAGTTTGACGATTCCTTCATTTCAAAGGTCAGCGATGCCGTCAACGATACCTACCTGAAGCTCAACGGCAACGAGGCGGGCACGGCAAGCTACGGACTTGTGGTGGACCTCACCGTCGCGTATTATAAGGAGCTGCAAAAGAGCCCCTCGCGCGACCGCACTGGATAACCCAACTTCACAATTCTTGGCTCCCTTCACAAAGGGAGCCTTTTTTTATCCTCATTTGCAAACGGGCGATTCGTGAATCGCCCCTACAAAACACGTTTGCGAAGCAAGCATATCAAGCGTGTCAGCGCATATCGAACGCCAAAGGCGTATGCACACAGGACGCATCACCCCTTTTTTGATGGCGGCATATACTGCCAACAACGGCTTTTAAAGGAGTGTGTTGATGAAAAAGATCATTGTAAACGGCGGTTGGCGCTTGCGGGGTGAGGTGGAGATCGGCGGTAGTAAAAATGCCGCCTTGCCATTGTTGTTTGCGGGGATCGTGACCGCCTCGGAGTGTCGCTTTTCCAATTTGCCGCGTGTGGATGACGTGCTACGCACACTTGAGATCCTGCGCGCGCTCGGCGCGCGCATTTGCTTTTTTGAGAATGGTGACGTGGTGGTGGATTACGCAAGCGTTACTTACGGCATGCCCCCCGCCGAGCTGACAGCATCTATTCGCGCCTCCACCTATTTGCTGGGGGCGATGCTGGCGCGCTTTGGGAGTGCCACTCTTCCCGAAAGCGGCGGCTGTAATTTCGGCACGCGCCCCATTGATCAGCATCTGATGGGGCTTGCGGCGCTCGGCGCTGATATCACGGCGTGTCTGCCCCTTGCCCTCACGGCGCACAGTGGGCTTTGCGGTACCGAGATCACCCTTAAAATGCGCTCGGTGGGAGCGACTGCCAATTTGATGATTGCCGCCACGAGGGCGAAGGGAACGACCGTTATTCACAATGCCGCCGCCGAGCCGCACGTGGCGGCGCTTGCCGATTTTCTCGCACGCGCGGGGGCTAAAATTGACGGCGTCGGTACCGATACGGTGACAGTGAGAGGAGGCTTTCCGCTTTGCGGCGTGCACGTCACCGTCATTCCCGATATGATCGAGGTCGGTACGTATCTTGCTGCCGCCATGGCAACGGGCGGGAAAATTACCGCGCGCCGTGTAAGTCCCAACGACCTTGATGCCGTGCTTGCGGCATTTCGTGCAATGGGTGCCGAGCTTCACGTCGGCTCGGATTTTGTGACACTGATCGCCCCCCGGCAGGTGAAGGGGATCGCCCTTGAAACGGGTCCTTACCCCGCCTTCCCGACAGACCTACACCCTCAAATGGCGGCACTGATGGCAGTGGGCGGACGATCCGATGGGCAGGGGAGCGTTACCGAAGCGGTGTTTGCCAACCGCTTTCAATATTTGTCGGAGCTTGGGAAAATGGGCGCTCTTTACCGTGTTGAGGGGAACACCGTCACTCTCACCCCCGCGCCCCTGCATCCTGCCACTGTTACCTCACCCGATCTGCGCGGCGGCGCGGCGCTCCTTGTTGCCGCACTTGCCACAAGGGGGAGAACCGAGCTTCTCCGTGCCGAAACGATCGGGCGCGGTTATGAGCACGTAGAAAAAAAGCTTACTCTCCTCGGTGCGGACGTGAAGGTGGGAATATAGGCACAAAAATTGTTGTGTGATTCTTGAAAACGGCGCGAAATTTTTTAAAAAACTTGTCATAATTTGTAAATAAGTTGTAAAAATGCGAAATATTTTTTGGCGCATGTTGCAAAATTGTGCTTCATATATTATAATGTGAGCATAACATAAGGGCGAAGTGTTCCCCTAACGTTTAATAGCATCCAAAATAAAAAAGACAAAGGAGAAATCAACAATGAAAAAACAACTCAAATTTCTGTTGTTTGCCGTTTTGATGCTGACCCTGGTCATGATGACGATGATCTGTGTTTCTGCAGCAGCTGACGGCGACATGGAACAGGCTGACGACCACTATTTTAAGGTCGAGGACAAGGACGGTAAGCTTGTTGGTTATTACATTAACCTTGGCTCGAATTCCCGCAACACCGCAGGCGGCGCTTGGGCAGCTGTGCCTGAGGGGGGCAAGCTCGTTCTTTTAAAGGATTTGAACTATCCTAGCGAGACGGTTCTTTACTTGATCAACGCAAACAGCTTCACATTTGACGGTCAGGGTAAATATAGTGTTACCGGTACTCCCAACTGGAAGATTCAAAATGGAGTCGACGCTACTACAGTAAGTGCCAACACCATTAAGTTTTACAATTTTAAATCGTTGAACTCCAGCAAAACGCTTCTTGAGCTTACCGGTGCAGGTACTAAATATCAGTTTGAGAAAGTAATTGCTTCCATTAGCGGTTACGCGTTTTATATGAATGGTAAAGGTGCTATCCTCGAGCTTCTTGGTACCGAAAACAACATTAGTTCCTCCGGCAACCTTGTGTGTTGGAATGATGCGGGTACCGTTATCATTAACGGTGGCACCTACAAGGTTACCGGTACAAACAACGTTTTCCATATGAACTGCGGTTCTAAGTATGCGGATAACTTTGATTGTGTGCTGACCATCAAGGGCGGCGACTTTAATCGTACTGCCACGGGCGGCACTGATTACAACGCAAACCTGATTGCCCTTTATGCGGCAAACACAAAGGCACAGATCAATATTTCGGACGGTACGTTCTATTGCGTTCGTAACGGTATTATTTTGATTGGTAACCCCACTATAGCGGATATCAATATTACCGGTGGTGAATTTACGCTTGGTGGCAGCTCACAGGGATTTGTTTATATTCATTCGGCTCTTAAAACAGCGTACAATCCGACGGTAAATGGTAGCAAACTGGCAACAACGATCGATATTTCGGGAGCTAAAATTTCTTGCAGTGGAGGCGGCATGCCTGTATTTTGCTTCCGTTCGGCATCTGCTGTTCTTCCTTCAACGATGCCATTGAATGTCAATATTGATAATTGCGACATTACTTACAAGGATAGATTCATGGTTTTGACCACGGGTGGTTACCATAATGTAAACATCAGCAATTCTTCCATTAAGAGCACGACCGGCACAAAGCATCTGTTTCAAGTTCAAAAAATTGCATGCTTGACTCTTCAGATGAACGATTGTGATGTTGCATGCACGAATTATTTTATGCTCTGCGATGGAACGGGTACGATCAGTGCAGCGATTAACGGCGGTTCTTATAGTATCCCCGAAGGTATTTTGAGCCGTACCTCAACCGCCAAAGTAACTGTTAATGTTAACGAGGGTGATTTCACAGTAAAAAATGTGGATGCTTTGTATGCTTCCGGTACTACTGTTGCCATCAAGAACGTTGACGACAAGGGCAACGCACTTGACGTTAACTTCCGTATTTCCGCCCCGACTTCCACCTCCGATTTCACGCAGATGACGGCACTTTACAACGCCGCAACCAACAAGGCAAGCGTTAAGGTTCTGGCAGAGTATAGAATGACCGTGACCGAAGACCTTAAAGACATTGCAGGTCCTGCAGATCTTAAAACTGCTGCCGGTCTTACCAACGTGCCCGATTACGTGAAGCTTAACATTTCGCTGGTCGTGCAAAACGGCGCCACCGTGACCTTTACGGGCGGCACTTACGACGCAACCGACTCCTTCTTTATCCGTATGGATAACGGCAAGGTGATTGCCACCAACATTACGCTGACATCTCTTAGCCGTGCTTTCTACATCACGCAGGCAGATGCAAGTGTTGAGCTGGTGTTTAATAATTGCAACATCTCCACCACTGACGGTCACATCGTGCAGGGAGCTGTTTCCAGTGGCTCCATTAACAAGCTTCACCTCACCGTTGACGGTGGCAGCTATACGGCGGGCGGTGCCAGAAACCTCTTCTCCTTCGGTGCTACCGAGGATGCAGAGATTCTGATCGAGGGTGGCAACTTTAACTGCACCAGCTTCTTAGGTTACGTAGGCAGCGAGGGAACCTACACCGTTAATGGCGGTACCTTCAACGCAAAGAGTGCAATCTTTAGCGTGTCGGTTAACGCAACGTTTAATATCACGGGTGGCACCTTCACGACCAAAAACGGTCCGATCTTTAGCGCAGGCAACGTTTCCTTTACTGCTAACGTTTCGGGCGCAACCCTTACCCCCAGCTCCTCGGTTGTGTCGATGGAGAAAAATGCGACGGCGTGCACTGTTGCGATCAGCGACTGTGTGATCAGTGTTGGCTCTCACGTGATCTTTGCCGCGGGTGAGGCAGAGCACGACATTACCATCAGCGACAGCATGCTTATTCAGACTGTTGCCAAGAGTGCGGAGATCGTTAAGGCACCCGGTGCAAACCTCACGCTTACCGATGCTATCATTTTGACCAATTACGCAACCACCATTTTCAACGACACCATGCCTATTGGTGAGACTGCTCCCGCCGTTTTGTTTGCAGGCGTTCCTTACTTTGCTTACATGACCTTTGAGGGCAGCGAGATCAACAAGGCAGGCGCCGAGATCCATATGGGTCTTGACGGCGAGGGTAATATCGTTGACGGTATTCGCTTCACCTCCGAGCTTTCCGCAGACGTGATCGCAGCTGTTGCCGAGGCACTTGCCGCAGGCAAGACCGTTACCTACGGTACGGTGATTGCTCCCGCTGACTACGTTGTTGCCGCAGGCGCATTCACCATGGAAGCGCTTGACAAGGCATTCGAATCCGTTGATGGCAAGAAGGGTACTGCCAGCATTTACGCAAACATTCCCGCAGTCAACTCCCTGCGCGATGCGGAGGGTGATGGCGTTTACGAGTCCTTCAGCGGTATGCTTGTTAACATTAAGGAAGC
>JAZOSR010000101.1:0-22987 GCA_045657225.1 Eubacteriales bacterium
CTCGTAGCCGATAACCTCGTTGTTCTCGTCAAGAGCCATACGGGTGCAGTAGCCCTCGGTCATCTCCAGGTAACGAACGCCCTTTTCCTTGGTGCCGTACATGGTGCCGACCATCGAGCGCTCGCCCTTGCCAAGGTCCTCCATGCCTGCGCCGATAACAAGACCGCCCTCGGAGAAGGCAGACTGCGAACGACCGTACACGATCTGCAGGAACAGCTCGCGCATAGCGGTGTTGATGGCATCACACACAAGGTCAGTGTTCAGTGCCTCAAGCAGCGTCTTGCCGGGCAGGATCTCTGCTGCCATTGCAGCGGAGTGGGTCATACCCGAGCAGCCGATGGTCTCGACCAGTGCTTCCTCAATAATGCCGTTCTTGACGTTGAGGGAAAGCTTGCACGCGCCCTGCTGGGGTGCGCACCAGCCCACACCGTGGGTGTACGCCGAAATATCGGTGATTTGTTTTGCCTGTACCCATTTGCCCTCCTCGGGAATGGGAGCGGGACCGTGGTCACAGCCCTTTTTGACCTTACACATGTGCTGAACCTCAAGGCTCTGTGCGTAAGGCATTTCACTTACATTGCTCATGTTTTTATCTCCTTATTTTAATTTTTTTGGATTTATCATTAAAGCGGTGCTATTAAAGCAACGCTTCAATTGCCTTTGCGTAATGCTCGCCGATAAACTTTCTGCCATTCTCGCTCGGGTGAACGCCGTCGGCGGAATAGTAAAGGGGCTCGGGTTGCGTTTTCATTGCCTCCTCAAACAAAAGATCAAGGCGAATGTATGCGTCCGCAAACTCCTCGGCAAGACCGTGAACGATGGGCAGGATCTTTTGGAGGTCCTCTCTTAACCAATCCTTATCCTCGGCATCAAGCACAAACGGAGCCATCATCACGATCTTCGCGTTTGTCTTTTCCTTGATGAGCGTGAGAATGGTTCTGTAATTCAGCGCAAACTGCTCGTCGGTAGTGAAGATGTTATGCTTGCGATGCCAGATATCGTTGATACCGATCAGGAACGAGATAATATCGGGCTGGAATGCGATCCCGTCCGCATAAATACGGTCAAAGAGCTGATCGGTGCGGTTACCGCTGATGCCGAAATTGATAAACTCAAAGTCGATCTCGGGGTGGTTTGCCGCGAGGATCTCCGTCGCATATTTGGGGTATCCGGGACCTACGTCATGATAATTACGCTTATCGCGACCCGCATCGGTGATGCTGTCGCCCTGAAACAAGATCTTCATTTTGCTCACCCAAATCACTTGACGATCTCGCCAAAGATCTCGCCGAATGCGGCAGCGGCGTTGCACTCGTCGGTATCAATGTGCATAGCAAGCGCGAATTTCTCGGATACACGCACCACCACGTCGTCAAAAATCAGGGGACGTGCGCTGTTGATTCTGACCTTAACGATCTCCTTGTCGGCAACGCCGAAGTTAGCGGCATCGGCAGGGGTCATGTGAATGTGACGCTTGGCAACGATAGTACCCTCCGTCATATCGACCTCGCCGCAGGGGCCAACCAGCTTAAGACCGGGCGTGCCGGCTACGTCACCGCTCTCCTTAACGGGCACTGCCTTAAGACCGAGCGTGCGCGCGTCGGTAAAGGAAAGCTCCACCTGATCTGCAGGACGGGTGGGACCGAGAATGCTGACCTTCAGCTCACCCTTGGGGCCAACGAGCGTGACCTTTTCCTCACAGGCAAACTGTCCGGGCTGGGAAAGATCCTTCTTGTTGTGCAAAACGGCATCCGCACCAAAGAGCGTTGCCAGCGTTTCGGCAGTCACGTGAATGTGGCGTGCCGAGGTTTCAACAATAAACTTGTTTTCCATATGTTACCTCTTTTTTCGGGGTGCTGAAGGCTCCCCTTTATTTACCGACAAATATTATAACATACTTTTCGCAAAAAGTAAATGCAATTATTAAAAAACATAATGATAAATTTTTGGGATATACTAAACAAAAAAGCAAGGAGGCAACTTTATGTCGGAGGAAAAGGACAAAAACGAGGGCACGGACCTGCCCGAATCGCTCATCAAAACAGGCAGTATCGTAACGGGCAAGGAGGGCGAGCGGGTGGAGTGCCTGACGATCATCGGGCAGATCGAGGGGCATTATATCCTCGGCGACAACCAAAAGGCAACCAAATACGAGCATCTCATTCCCCTGCTTGTATCGATCGAGGAGGATCCCGATATTGACGGACTACTCATCATTCTCAACACCATGGGCGGTGACGTGGAGGCAGGGCTCGCTCTTGCCGAAATGATCGCCTCCATGACCAAGCCAACCGTTTCCTTGGTGCTCGGTGGCGGGCACTCGATCGGCGTGCCGCTTGCCGTTTCGGCAAAGCGCTCCTTTATCGTCCCGAGCGCCACAATGACCCTGCACCCCGTGCGCGTGAACGGCGTGGTGGTGGGCGCGCCGCAGACCTACCGCTATTTGCGCGATATGCAGGACCGCATCGTCGGGTTCGTTTGCCGCAATTCAAACGTTTCACACGAAAAATTGGAGGAGCTGATGATGCGCCCCGACGCGCTCGCCACCGACGTTGGCACCATCATTGACGGAAACGAGGCGGTCGGCATAGGATTGATCGATGAGGTCGGCGGATTGTCGCAGGCGCTTGCTGCCCTGCACGGCATGAAAAAGGAGTGACCGCGGTCACTCCTTTTTCTCAATGTTTCAGCATATATTAAACCAAAAAGTGAGGTGACGTGATGGAAAACAAGCTGTTTTTAAAAAAGCAAGCACAAAAAATATACCGCATGGGCGGCATGGAGATCCTGCTCCTATCCTATCCCGAGATCGAAGGCGAAACGCCCCTTGCGTTACATTTTGGGGCGCTCATCGAGGCGCTTTGCGCGTATGCGGAGGGCGAGCCCTTAAAAATGGCAAGCGACGCGCTTTCAAGGGCGATCGAAGAGCATAGACTGTTTGGATTTTCGCGCCACAGCTTGCGCATTGACCTTGACACGGTATCAGAAAAAGCGGGGATCGTTTGCACCCTGCGCATTTCCTTTCGGGAAGGAGAACGATCCATTTTTACAAGACAGCTCCGCACCCTTTGGGAGAAAAACGGACAAATGCAAAGGAAGCTACCGCGCCGCCACCAAAATTTTGCCACCGTTGATTGATACCGCGTGTTTTATCAAACGGCATTAAATTATAATTGTTAAGTATTATTTTATTATAATTCCCTCTTGTTTTTTTTACATTTTTATGTTACAATATTTAGTATCATAATAATTTTAGGTTATTTTTCAATAACTTTTCGTTATGGAATAATAATTCTGCAAAGGAAGGACGGTGATCTGCAATGACGGGGCAAGCCATTGCCGCCATTAAGCAGGCAGAGGAGCAGGCAGAGGTGCTGTGCCGTGTTGCCAGGGAAAAGGCTGACGAGATGCGCAAGCGCATTGAAAAGGAAGGTCTTGCACACTGCGAGCGCGTGGAACAGGAAACCGAAGCCGAATACCGCGAGAGGGTTGAGGAGATCCGCACAAGATCAAAGGCTCTGCTCGAAAAGCGACAACTTGAGGCAACATCCGACGCCGAAGCCCTTGCCGCCACCGCGGAGCTGCACATGGAAGCGGCAGTCAAGCAAATCATCTGGGGGATCGTTGAAAAATGTCAGTAAGCAAAATGGAAAAGCTGACGGCGATCCTGCCCATTGGCGAAGCGGATAAGCTTTTGCGAAGGCTCATGCGTCTGCGCTGTGTGTCGCTGAATAAAACAGAAGCAACAGAGGACATGCCTCTTTCGCCGATCGTTGACAGCGAAGCCGCAACACAAGCGGCGGCAAGCGCGGCAAGAGCAGATGCGGTGCTACCCGTTTTGCGAAAGCACACGCACCGCAAAAAGCAGCTGTTTGCGCCCATCACGCGATGCGATTTTAACGAATTCAAAGCATCGGGCGATGCCGATCGCGCCAAAAAGACCGTTGAAGAAACAGAAAGGATCCTGCAAGCGGACAAGGAGCTTGACCAAAAGCTCGCGGCAGAGGAAGCACTGATGCAATCCCTGCTCCCCTACCTTGCCTTTCCTTTTTCTTTAAGCGACAGCGGCACGGCAAACGCACGCTTATTGCTTGGCAGTATTCCCGCCGGCATCAAGCCGCATATTTTAGAAGAAACCGCAAACGAAGCGGGCTTCGTTCTTGAAATCCTATCCGCCGATAAAACAGGCACATACGTTTCCCTGCTCTTTCATCGCAAGGAGGAGGAGAAAACGCTGCGCGCCCTCTCGCCCTTTGGGTTCCTGCCTGCCGCCTTTGCCGACACGAACGGCAAGCCCACAGCAATCTTTGACGCGGCGGCAAAAAGAGCCGAGACGTATAAAAAGGACAAGGAGCGTCTTAAGGCACAGCTGGAAATTTTAGCAGAAAACCTCACGGACGTGGAGATCCTTTCCGACGTGGAGCACACGGAAATGCTCACCGAGGACCACAAGAAAAAGCTCGGTGCCACAAAAAAATGCTCCGTCCTGACGGGCTGGTGTCCAATACAGGAAAAGGAGCGTGTGATCAAAGCATTCGAGCAAAGCGGTGCCGCCTTTGATTTCGCGCCGCCCGAGGAGGGCGACGACGTGCCCGTCCTGCTCAAAAACAACGGCTTCGCGCAAAACTTTGAGTGGATCGTCGGTATGTATTCCTACCCGCAATACGGCAAATTCGACCCCACGTTCATCATGAGTATTTTTTACTTTCTCATTTTCGGGTTGATGTTTGCCGACGCGGGATACGGCCTTTTACTGACGCTTGCGGGCTTCCTGATCCCCCGAAAATTCGATCTGCGCGACGGCATGAGGCGCTTTATGCTGATGTTTGGCTACTGCGGCATCTCGTGCATCATATTCGGCGTGCTGTTCGGCTCTTATTTTGGCAATTTCCCGCTCGCCTTCATGGAATATATGCTCGGCTACACGGGAGAGCAGCTGCCCAATCTTGCCCTTACCCCAACCCTTGCCGCCAACGTCGCGGTATGGTTCGATCCCCTGCAGAGTCCTATGACCTTTCTCGTGCTTTCGCTTGGCGTGGGTGCCCTGCATCTTTTAGTGGGCATGGCAGTCAAGGCATATATCCTCTGCCGCTCGGGCAAGGTGCTTGACGCACTCTTTGACATCGGCTCGTATTGGTTGCTATTTGCAGGCATCGCATGTCTGTTCCTCACCGACAAGACAGGCATTATTCTTACCGTTTGCGGTGTGCTTGCTATCATCGCAACGCAGGGCAGACAGAAAAAGGGCGTTTTCGGAAAGCTGATCGGCGGATTTGGCGGTATTTATAACCTTATCAACTACGCCTCTGACCTTCTTTCCTACTCGCGCATTCTCGCCCTCGGGCTTGCCTCTGCCGTGATCGGACAGGTCGTCAACGTCGTTGCCACCATGAAGGGCGCCTCCTTCATCGGATTTATTTTGATGATCGTCGTCTTTCTTATCGGTCACGCGCTCAATCTGGTCATTAACGTGCTGGGCACCTTCGTGCACACCGCGCGTTTGCAATACATTGAGTTCTTTGGCAGATTTTACGAGGACGGCGGCACCCCCTTCCGTCCCATTACCGCCGCGGAAAAATATACCGAGGACGTGACAGCAACGCCCGAGCAAAACGAAATCACTTGAAAAAAATAATCACAACAATAAAAATTAAGGAGATACGATCATGGATTTTTTCACTAACTTTTTAGGACAAACTCTCGCACTTCTCGGCGCCGCACTTGCCGCAATACTCGCGGGCATGGGCAGCGCAAGAGGCGTTGGCATGGTAGGTGAGGCAGCCTCCGGTCTTCTCACCGAGGACCCCTCCAAATTTGGTAAGGTTCTGATCCTTCAGGCACTTCCCGGCACGCAGGGCATTTACGGCCTCATTACCGCCTTCCTTATCATCTTCAAGATCGGTCTGCTTGGCACCCCCGTTGAGCTGACCGTCGGACAAGGCGCGTATTTCCTCGTGGCAGCCCTCCCCATCGCGATCGTTGGCTACTATTCCGCCATTAAGCAGGCTAAGGTTGCCGTTGCAGGCGTTAATCTGATCGCAAAGCGCCCCGACGAGGTAGGTAAAGCGATCATTTCCGCCGCATTGGTTGAAACATACGCGATCTTTGCTGTGCTCATTTCTCTGTTGCTCGTGCTCTTTGCATAATAACAAAAAGGAAAACGAACATGACGGGACTTGATAAGATCATAGACCGTATCCTTGCCGATGCCAAGGAAGAAGCAAGAATGATCCTTGAAACGGCACAAAAGGATTGTCGCGCCGCGGCAGAAGAGCACGCGGCACGCGCAGAGGCGATCCGCACACAGATCATCGAAAAAGCGGAGGCGGAATGCGAAGCGATCGTTGCGGGCGCAAAATCTGCCGCCGCAACCACCTCGCGCAACATTATGCTTGCCAAGCGCCAAGAGCTGATCGACCGCGCCTTTGAGGAAGCAAAAAAAGAAATGCGCAGCACTGATTTCGGCAAATATCCCGAGCTGTTGACCGCGCTTCTTACCTCTGCGTTGATCGAGGAGGCGCGCACTGCCGATACCACGGCGGCTTATGGCGATGAAGCGACTGAATTTGACTCTTACGAGGTAATTTTCAACACCGCCGACCGCGAGGCATACGGCGAGGCAGTGGTAGAAAACGCCCGTCGCGCGGCTCTGCGCCACATCGGTGCCGAGCGTGCGGCAAAGCTGATGCTTTCAAAGGAAACCGCCGACATTGAGGGCGGTCTTATCCTGCGTTACGGCAGTATCGAAGCAAACTGCTCGCTTGCCATGCTGATGGCTCAAATGCGAAGGAGCCTCGAAAAGCAGGTTGCAAGCACCCTTTTCCCCGATACCGCAAGTAATGTGTAATTAAGAAAGGCAGTATCCAGATATGGCTAACCGCTATTCTCCAACAGATTACCTTTATATCTCCGCGCGCATCCGTGCCATTGAAAGCAATATGGTAGGACGTGAGAGGCTAAACACACTCATCGAGCTAAAAACCACCGATGAGATTTTAGCGGCGCTCTTGCCTCTTGGATTTGCGCAAAAAACAGATGCGAACGGTTCCATAGATATTGAGGAAATGCTTCTCGCCTATTTGAAAGGCGGCTTGGGCACGGTAGAGGAGTCGATACCCGACCGTGCGCTCCTTTTACCGATCCGCTACCCCTACGATAACCACAACATTAAATCCTACCTCAAATGCACCAAGCGCGGCATTGACCCCAAGGAGATGATGATCGACGCAGGCTCCCTGTCCATCCCCACACTGCTTGAAGCGCTTCGTGCGGGTCATTACGGGGAAATTCCCGAAAATATGGCAAAAGCAATTCCCGAGGCACTTGAGGCATATGCAAAAACGAACGATCCGCGCGAGATCGACTTTTGTCTTGACCGCGCCGTTTTTGCCGATATGGCGGCGGCAACCGCACATCTCCCCTTTGCCCATCATATCGTGGCAACCAAGGCGGATCTTGCGAACATTTTGATCTGCGCAAGACTGCTTCGCATGGGCTCGCGCGAGCTTATCCCCGCGCTTTTTGCCAAAGCGGCAGTGCCGGGCGGCACACTTCCCCTCTCGTTTTTCGCGCCCGCATTGGAGGATCCGACGCGCTCTCTTTCCTCCCTGCTTTCTACCACGCCATATCACGCCGTTTTGCAGGAGCACGACGACTCACTCACGGCTTCGGAGCAGGCGGCTGATAACTATCTGAACAAAGAGCTGGGCGCCGCCAAAGGCATTCCGTTCGGTGCGGAGGTTCCGTTTGCCTATCTGATGGCACTTGAAACATCGGTTAAAAATTTGCGCTTACTGCTTGCCTGCAAAAATGCGGGGCTCAGTAACGCCGAGATCCGCTCGAAAGTGAGGGAGTGCTATGTATAAGATCGCTATTATAGGGCCACGCGAGGACACGCTCCTGTTCATGGCGCTCGGCTTTTCGGTGAGCGAGGCAAAAAACGCAAGGCAAGCGGCAGGGCTGCTGCACGATCTTGCGAAAAGCGGGCAATACGCCACCATTTTTATTACGGAAGAATTTGCCCAAGAAATCGAGCAAGATATTGCGCGGTACAAGGACGACCCGCTACCCGCTATCACCGTAATCCCCGGCAAAAACGGGAGCAACGGTTACGGTGCCGAGGCGATCAGACAAGCCGTGATCCGTGCCGCAGGCACTGATCTTTTGACGAAGTAAAAGAAAATGAGGCTACACATATATGGTTAAAGGAAGAATTTTAAAGGTTTCAGGACCTCTCGTCATTGCCGAGGGCATGCGCGAGGCGGATATGTTCGACGTGGTACACGTCGGAAAGGATAAATTGATCGGCGAGATCATTGAGATGCACGGCGACCGCGCCTCTATTCAGGTATATGAGGAAACCGCGGGGCTTGGCAGAGGCGACACGGTCGTTTCTACCGGCGCGCCCCTCTCGGTGGAGCTTGGTCCCGGTCTTATCACGTCGATCTACGACGGTATTCAACGCCCGCTTGAAACACTGTGTGAAAAGTATGGCTCAAACATCATCAAGGGCATCAGCGAGCCGGCGCTTTCCCGTGAAAAGCATTGGATCTTTGAGCCCGCCGTATCCTATGGGGATACTGTTGCGGCAGGCGACGTATACGGCTTTGTGCAGGAAAGCGCAACCGTGCGCCACAAAATCATGGTCCCGCCCGGCAAATCGGGAACGATCGCCGAAATTCACGCAGGTAAATTTACAGTAGCAGACACGATCGGCAAGCTGAAGCTTGAAAACGGCACGATCGAGCCGATCACGCTCGTGCAAAAATGGCCTGTTCGTAAGGCGCGCCCCTACCGCGAAAAAATGGCACCCTCCGTGCCTCTGATCTCGGGTCAGCGCGTGATTGACGCTCTTTTCCCGATCGCAAAGGGCGGCACGGCTTGTGTCCCCGGTCCCTTTGGCTCCGGCAAGACCGTGGTACAGCACCAATTTGCAAAATGGAGCGACGTTGATCTCGTCGTCTATATCGGCTGTGGCGAGCGCGGCAACGAAATGACCGACGTGTTGCGTGAATTTCCCGAATTAAAGGACCCGCGCACGGGCAATTCCCTCATGGAGCGCACGGTCCTCATTGCCAACACCTCGGATATGCCCGTGGCTGCCCGCGAGGCGTCCGTTTACACGGGCATCACCATTGCAGAATACTACCGCGACATGGGTCTTTCGGTCGCGGTCATTGCCGACTCGACCTCTCGCTGGGCGGAGGCGCTGCGCGAAATGTCGGGACGTCTTGAGGAAATGCCCGGCGAGGAGGGCTACCCCGCGTATCTCACCTCCCGCCTTGCACAGTTCTACGAGCGCGCGGGCAGTGTCGTTTGCCTTGGCAGTGACAAGCGTGAGGGTACGCTCACTGCCATCGGTGCCGTATCTCCGCAGGGTGGCGACATCTCCGAGCCCGTCACGCAGGCAACGCTTCGTATTGTTAAGGTTTTCTGGGGACTTGATTCGGCACTTGCTTATCGCCGCCATTTCCCCGCCATTAACTGGCTGAACTCTTATTCTCTTTACCGCGACCGTTTAAGCGACTGGTTCTCGGCAAACGTGGCAAAGGATTGGATGGCAAAAACAGGCGAGCTGATGCGGATTCTGCAGCAGGAAAGCGAGCTGCAGGAGATCGTGAAGCTGGTCGGCATCGACGCGCTCTCCTCCGATGACCGTATAACGATGGAAACCGCACAGTCGATCCGCGAGGACTTCTTACAGCAAAACGCCTTTGAGGACGGCGACACCTACACGGAGCTCCCAAAAATGTACGCCCTGATGCAGCTGATCTTCACCTTTGACCAAAAGGCGCGCGCCGCAATTGAGAAGGGCGCAGATATTGGAGATATTTCAACACTTGACGTGCGCGAGCGCATTGGTCGCGCCAAATCGGTTGCCGCCGACCGTTATGAGGCGGAATACGCCTCGATCCTTGCTGCGATCGACGAGGAGCTTGCCGCTCTCACAAACAACAAAAACAATTAAGGAGGATCGGTTATGATCAGAGAATACAAAACAATCGAAGAAGTAGCCGGTCCCTTAATGCTGGTAAAACAGGTAGACGGTGTCAAATACGACGAGCTTGGCGAGATCGAGCTGCCAAACGGCGAGGTGCGCCGTTGCCGTGTGCTTGAGGTAAACGGCAGAAACGTGCTCGTCCAGCTCTTTGACTCCGCCGCAGGCCTCAACCTTGCAAACAGCAAGGTGCGCTTTACGGGGCACGGTGTTGAGCTTGGCGTATCCGAAAACATGCTCGGCCGTGTGCTTAGCGGCATGGGCACGCCGATTGACGGCGGAGCGCCCTTGTTTGCCGAAAAGCAGCTCAATATCAACGGCACACCCATCAATCCCGCCGCACGTATATACCCGTCCGAATTTATTGAGACGGGCGTTTCGACCATCGACGGTCTGAATACACTGGTGCGCGGGCAAAAGCTGCCGATCTTCTCGGCATCGGGTCTGCCGCACGCAAATCTCGCGGCACAGATCGCAAGACAGGCAAAGGTGCGCGGCACGGACGAGAAATTTGCCGTGGTATTTGCCGCCATCGGCATTACCTTTGAGGAAGCGGATTTCTTTATCTCCGACTTTAAAAAGACCGGCGCTATTGACCGCACCGTGCTCTTTATCAACCTTGCATCCGACCCTGCTATCGAGCGCATTTCCACGCCCCGTATGGCACTGACCGCCGCAGAATACCTTGCTTTTGAAAAGGACATGCACGTGCTGGTCATCATGACCGACATTACCAACTACGCCGAGGCACTGCGCGAGGTTTCCGCCGCACGCAAGGAGGTTCCCGGCAGACGCGGCTATCCCGGTTATCTTTATACCGACCTTGCGACCATGTACGAGCGTGCGGGCAGAAAGAAGGGCAGCAACGGCTCCATCACCATGATCCCGATCCTCACCATGCCGGAGGACGACAAAACGCACCCCATTCCCGACCTTACGGGATATATTACAGAGGGACAGATCATTCTTTCCCGCGAGATCTACCGCAAGGGATATCTCCCGCCCGTTGACGTATTGCCCTCTTTGTCCCGTTTGAAGGACAAGGGCATCGGCGCCGGAAAAACGCGCGAGGATCACGCAGGCACCATGAACCAGCTCTTTGGCGCGTACGCACGCGGCAAGGAGGCAAAGGAGCTGATGATCGTGCTTGGCGAGGCGGCACTGACACCGGTTGACCGTCTGTATGCCAAATTCGCGGACGCCTTTGAAAAAGAATACGTGGGACAAGGCTTTTATGAGAACCGCTCCATCGAGGAAACGCTTGATCTTGGCTGGAAGCTCCTCTCTATCCTCCCTCGCAGTGAAATGAAGCGCATTAAGCCGGAGCTCGTGAGTAAGTACTGGCCAAAGCAGCAGTAATCACCGCAAAAGGAGCACACGATGACAGGAATTCATATCAATCCCACACGAATGGAGCTAAAAAAGCTGCAGGCGCGCTACAACACAGCGCGACGTGGGCACAAGCTCCTGAAGGATAAGCGCGACGAGCTGATGCGGCAATTCCTTGAGGTGGTAAGAGAGGATAAGACACTCCGCGCACGCGTGGAGGAGGCGCTCGCGCGCGCATATGGCGAATTTTCAGTAGCCGGCGCCGTCACCAACCCCCACATGATGGAGGAGGCCCTCATATTACCCAAAAAAGAGATCGGTATTTCGGTGGAGCACCGCAACCGTATGGGCGTAACCGTACCGCAATTCTCGCTACACGTAACAGGATCGGGCGATAGCTACAACTACGGTCTTGCCTTTACGCCGGGCGGTCTTGACGCATCGGTCCACGCCTTTGGCGAGATTGCCGAGGATCTCATTCGCATGGCACAGCTTGAAAAGGAAGCTTTCCTCCTTTCCGAGGAGATCGAACGCACCAGACGCCGCGTCAATGCCCTTGAGCACATTATGATGCCCCAATATCTCGCCGCCATCAAGACGATCAAAATGAAGCTTGATGAAAACGAGCGCGGCAATATTACA
Organism: Eubacteriales bacterium; assembly: GCA_045657225.1. GTDB lineage: Bacteria > Bacillota > Clostridia > Oscillospirales > CAG-272 > Firm-07. Next base: position 11,969 of record JAZOSR010000101.1, read on the forward strand.
AGGCTGATGAAGGTCAAGGACATGATGATCAAGGCAAGCCTTGAGGAAAAGCATTGCTTTTTCCCCGACGAGGAATAACAAAAAGCAACCTTTGGGGTACCTGCTTTATCGCAGGGGCCCAGAGGTTGCTATTTTTTTCTTGCTTTTTCCTAAATTTTATGTTATGATATAATAAAGTCGAAAAAAGGAGGCATAGCATGAAAAAAATCATTTTATGTTTATTCTTGACACTTTTATTCCTCTTCACTCTTGTCGGTTGTAATGGAAATCAAACGATATCCTTTTATACCTTTGCCGACACAGGGCTTGATGACGTAGTGCTGCAAAAGCAGGACATCGACACCTACGTGCCGCCAACGCCCGTTAAGGAAGGATTCCGCTTTGCGGGCTGGTATCTTGACCGCGAGCTTACCGTTCCCTACTCCGCCGACGCGGCAAGATCGGCAGGAAGCAACGTTACCCTTTTTGCAAAATGGGCAAACGGCCCGTACCGTATCACTGTAACGCCCAACATAAATGAGGCGTTCTATCTCAACGGCGTGCAGGGCGGATTTTCGGCAGATATGACGACCGACCAAACGATAACGATCGTTGCCGCTCCCGGATACCGCTACCTTTACCACGAGATCGGTGGCACGCGCTACGAAAGCAACACCATCTCGATCGCTGACCTGAACGGCAATACCGAGATTAAGCTCTACGCCGAGCTTTTCACCGACGAGTTGCCTGTGGTTCACATCAACACAAGCGGCGCCGCCATTAATTCCAAAATCACCTATACCGACATGACCTTCTCGCTTTCGGGCTGTGAGGGCGAGCTTGAGGAGGTAACGGGTGGTATCAGACTCCGTGGCAATTCGACCATGCACTATCCCAAAAAGCCCTACCGCATCAAGTTTGACAAAAAGCAAAGCTTATTTGGCCTCGAAAAAGCAAAAAGCTGGGTACTGCTCGCCGACTTTCTTGATCCGTCCGCTCTGCACAACCACGCCGCCTTTTCCATTGCTTCTCAAATGGATGGGCTTGCCTTTACGCCCACACCGCACAAGGTCAACGTCTACCTGAACGGCAACTACGTAGGCCTTTACACGCTCTGCGAGCAGGTGCAGGAAAACGAGGGCAGAATGAACATTGAGGTCGATATTGCGGAGGATATGACAACACTCAAGGACTTTAACTTCTTTGTGTGCATGGACCTCAGCTCTAAGGACGACCCCGAGGCCGTGCTTGGCGAAAATCTTTTCTACATTGAGCAATACGACAAGTATTTTGAGCTCAAATATCCCGAGAAGAACCAGTTTGTCAGCGAGGCACAGTTTGAGGTGTTTTTTGATGAATTGGTCACATATATCACCGATCTGCTCGACGCCTTTACCGAAAAGGACGTTGATTGGATCAAGAACGAGGTGAATCTCAAATCACTTGCCGATTATCTCATCATTGATCAGATCATGGGCGAGCGAGATCACTCAAGCAAATCCTTTAATATGTATTACACCTGCACGTCCGACAATGCAGACGAGAACGGAAAGCTCAATTTCGGGCCGATCTGGGATTATGATTTCTCGCTTCTTACCGATTGGACAGGACTTCCCAACACCGATTATACGGTAAGTGACAGGGTTGTCTATTCAAACGTCTTTTTCCAGACCTGTGCCGAGGTGGAGGAATTTTACGCCCTCGTCAAGGAGCGCTACCGCGAGGCTGGCGCCAAGGCGCTTGAGGACTACTTGCTCATGCTGCACGACATGGAAATGAACATGCGCGCATCACTTGCGGAAAACCACGCCCTTTGGTATGGCGACTACCCCGACACGATGACTGATGACAACATCACGTTCCTTTCTAAATTCCTTTTCTCCCGCAAGCGGTTGTTTGACGAGCTTTGGGGATAAAACGAGAAAAACGACCACCGTTGGTGGTCGTTTTTTATTAACCAAAATCATGTCGTCCGCCTGCGTCAATGCCGTATTCTTCAAATAGACAAACAATGCTTTCTATTTTTTCAAAGCAAGATTCATCCTCCAACTCCTTATCACAAATAATTTGTTTTATCTCGTTTAAGAGATGATAGCATGCCTTGTCGGTTTCCTTTTGTAAACCTGCTACAATTTCTTGCACACAAATCCTATCTTTTGCGTTCTTGTGATACAACACATGCAGTAACAATTCTTCGTACAAGTCCATATCTTCCTCCTTATACTATAATATATTATTTTACACGATTTTATATTGTTTGTCAATTGTTAATTTTGTTTTATAGTATAATATCATATAGTATGATTAAGGAGGATATGATGAAACCGTTAAAGCAAAGCATCAGTATTACGCTGGATAGTGATATCATTGCGGCAGTCAAGGTCCTCGCCGAGGACTGCGATCGTTCAGTTTCGCAATATATCAATCTTGTATTGAAGGAGCATCTGCAAAAAAAACGATGCAAACAATAAAAAATAATACAAAAAGACGACCACCGTTGGTGGTCGTTTTTCTTGTTATCGTTGCGTAAAGAGCAACGCAGCATCGCGCAGCTAATTGTGCGAGTTAGAAGTCGCGTCTACCCTCCAACGCCCTAGATAATGTAATCTCGTCTGCGTATTCAAGCTCTCCACCGTAGGGAATGCCGTGTGCAAGGCGCGTGACCTTAATGCCAAGGGGCGAAAGCAGGCGCGAAATATACATAGCGGTCGCCTCACCCTCGGTGGTGGCACCCGTTGCCACGATCACCTCTTTGACGGTATCATCCTGCAATCTTGCCAAAAGCTCACGCAGGGTGAGCGTGTCGGGCGTGATGCCGTGCATTGGGGAGATCAAGCCGTGCAGCACGTGATAAACACCGCGGTAGGAGCGCACCTTTTCAAACGCCATAACGGCGCGTGCGTCCTCTACCACGCAAAGCACGCTCTTATCGCGCGTGGTGTCCGCGCAAACAGGGCAGCACTCGCGGTCGGTTAAGTTTTCACAAATAGGACAACGGTGTATCTTTTCGGTGGCATCGGTAATTGCCGCCACAAACGCCGTCACGTCCTCCGGCGTGTATTCAAGCAGCGACAGCGCCATGCGCTGTGCGGATTTGCGCCCAACACCCGGGAAGCGCGCAAACTGCTCGGCAAGCACGTCAAGCGAGTCAATACCCGTATTCATCAGAAGAGCCCCGGCATACCGGCAAAGCCGCCAAGCGCGCCGGTTACCTTTTGCATTTCCTCAGCACTCGTATCCTCAACGCGCTTGATCGCCTCATTGATCGCGGCAACCAAAATGTCGGACAGAGTTTCAATATCGTCGGGATCTACGATCTCGGGCGCAATGTCAAGCGCCAGGATCTGCTTTTTACCGTTGATCTTTACGTTAACGGCGCCGCCGCCTGCGGAAACATCGTACTCGCGACCGTCAAGGTCCTCCTGCAATGCAGCCATGTCCTCCTGCATCTTCTGTGCCTGCTGCAGCATGGCGTTCATGTTACCGGGGCCGCCCATTCCCTTGGGCTTTGCGTAATTTGCTCTCATTTTCTTAACTCCTTTGTGTCTTTATTCACTCGCCGTCCTTAGCGGCGGACAAAATATCATCTATTACGGTATCGTTTTTTGCCGTGCTCGTGTCTGCCGTTTCGACAAGCAGATCGCGGTCGGGCAGCTCTCTTTGCAATTCAAGGCAAAGCGCGTGTCGCAAAACGTCACGACCGCCCTGCCGCTCAAGCATCATTTCTGCCAGCGAATTGGGCAATACCACGACCACACGCCCCTGCTCGTCAAGATACGCATGCGCATTTACGAGGAAGGACGCCACCATGTTGTTGTTGCGGCGAATACGCTCCACGCAATTCACAAAGCCGCGCATACGCGTCAGCACTCTGCCACCGTTTTTGGTGGTCGCTTGGGGCTTGGTGGGAGCGGGCGCTTGCTTTGCCACAGGCTCGGGGGTGGCTTCTTTTTTGGCGGACGGTTCCCTTTCCGCCTTCTTTTCGATCGGTGTATCGTGCGTTTGCGCGGGAGTCGACGTTTGTGTCTTGGGGGCGGGAGCTGTGCCTACGTGCCCATCCTCCAAGCGCTCGATGCGGGCAAGCAATCCCTCGTGCGAGGTGTCAAGCAAAGGATCGCAAAGACGCACGAGCGTCAGCTCCGCCACAATGCGCTTGACGGCATTTGCCTTTTGCATGGCAAAAAGCGCATCCTCAAGCAAACGGCAGTGTGACAAAAGCTTCGCCTTTCCAAACAGATCGGCAAGCGACAAAAGTTCCTGTGCCTCGGCATCCGCAAGGTCAAGATAAGAAGCGGCATCCTTGGTCGTTTTTACCACTAGCATATCGCGGTACACGCCAATCAGATCCTGCCAGAAGACCGCAAGATCGCGCGAGGCGGCAACCGCTTCGGCAACGGCGGTAAAGATCGCGTCGTAATCGGCGTTTGCCACGGCACGTACCAGCGAAAACACGCTGTCGCGACCCACAGACCCCATCATTTCATCTACCGTTTCGGTATGAATGGCACGCCCCGCACCCGCACAAAGCTCAAGCAGACTGATGGCATCGCGCATACCGCCCTGCGAAAGCCTTGCAATGCGCTCCGCGGCGGCAGGATCAAGGGTAATGCCCTCCTGCTCGGCAATATAAGATACACGCGCGGCAAGAACGGGCGTTGCGATACGTCTGAAATCAAAACGCTGGCAACGGGAAACGATCGTGGCGGGGAGCTTATGAAGCTCGGTCGTTGCCAAGATAAAAATCACGTGGGCGGGGGGCTCCTCAAGTGTCTTTAAAAGTGCATTGAAAGCACTCGCGGAGAGCATATGCACCTCGTCAACGATATACACACGGTAGCGAAGCGAGGAGGGTGTATACACCACCTCGTCGCGGATATCTCTGATATTATCAACGCCGTTGTTTGATGCAGCGTCCATTTCCAGCACGTCTGTGGCACTGCCGTTTTCAATCGAGCGGCACGCCTCACACTTGCAGCAGGGGCTACCGTTTTCGGGGGAAAGACAGTTGACTGCCTTGGCAAGAATTTTGGCACAGGTCGTTTTGCCCGTACCGCGTGATCCGCAGAACAAATAGGCGTGATTGGGCGCGCCGTCCTTTACCTCGTGTCGCAGGACTGCGGTTACGTGATCCTGACCGCAAACGTCATCAAACGTGCGCGGACGCCACTTACGGTATAGTGCCTGATGCATTTAAATTCCCCCTTTCCATAAAGCATAAGCCGCAAAATAAGACCATACACCTTTCAATCGAACTTCACCTTTGCGCGGCATTCGCGCCTCCTGCTCGGAGCAGGCACCCTCGCGGCACATCGAAAGAACCGCTTAATGCTGCTTGGTTCCCCATCTGACATGGTTCACGGCATCCGATTGCGCAAGACCCACTCGTCAACGCAGAAGAACACGCGCCGGACCGCATCGCTTCGGCCCTCAAAAAAGGGATCTACCCCTGCGTATAGCGGATTTCAGGTGCAGGGACCCGCTACTCCCCCGGCTGGTATGGCCTTATTTTACGGCTTACTATAATATTATAACAGATTTTTATATAATTTGCAAGAGAATTTTGCGGTTTTTCAAAATCATTTCATGTTTTCATTGCAATTTGCGCTCATGGAGCGGAATTCCGCGCGCTTTCAGCTTCTCCTGCAAATTTGACACGTCAAGTGTCGAAAGGTCGAAAAAGCATGGCTTGAGGGCGGGTTCGGATTATTCACTCTTGCCCACGTCTTGATCAAAAGCAGTTTGGCACATCTGTGCGTGCAGCGCAAGGCAGTCTTGACAAAAAAGTCCAAAAATGCTATAATTGGGCTACCAATCAAGCAGGAGGGTACGTCATGAACTTGTTTCGACGGTGTTATGCATTTCTTGTCACCAAACTGCATACCCGCATTGGCTTTGCCGTGCAAGCCCTGCTGCTTTTGCTGTGGGTCATATTCCTGTTCCCGACAGATGCACATTACAGCGTATACCTCCTTTTGGCGGTGTTAGCAATCGGCACTGCCTTTGATAATGCCCGCCAAAAGCACACGCCCGTCGGTTGGCGCGCATTGGTGCTGGGCGCGGCGGCAGTGCTATTTTCGCTTGCACCCATTTTTGCCAATTACGCGCTGTTTTCCCCCTTCCCCACACGCCTGTATGCCATACCGTTTTTGCTTTTGGGCGGCGTTTTGGTCTGCGGAAATTTGCTGACATGGCTATATTTTCGCACCCCGTTTTGCGCCAAAACAAAAAATCGGCGCCCCGCATCCCATCCCGTTCTTGTCTTTTTTATCTCTTTTGGCATCATTGCCGCCGTATATCTCATCCATTTTTATTGCGTCGCCTACCCCGGCACACTGACCGTAGACAGCCATGATCAATTATTGCAGATCCAAGCGGGCGTTTACAGCAACCATCATCCCTTTTGGCACACCGTGCTGATCAAATGCTTTGTTGACCTCGGTTACGCGCTTTTTCAGAACATGAACGCAGCGGTTGCGCTTTATCACGTCTTTTTGCTATCGTTTGGCGCCGCTACGTTTGCCTTTGCACAGACAACACTGTACCAAGCAGGACTTTCAAGAAAATGGCTGATCTTCTCGCTTTTACCCTTCGTGTTGCTTCCCTATCATATCGTATATAGCATCACTATGTGGAAGGACGTGGTCTTCGGATACGCCGCGTTACTGTTCCTTCTTTCCCTGTATCGCATCCTCAACAAAATCGGCAAGCATACCGTGCCGAATTACCTGCTTTTGTTTTTTTCAGCGCTTGGCTTTTGCCTTTGGCGCAGTAACGGCATGCCCGCTTTGATCGTAACGCTCTTTCTTTTCTTTCTATTACTCCGCCGCACACATTTGAGGTCGGTTTTGGTCATGCTTGCCGCGCTGGTGCTTGGTTTGATCTTGAAGGGTCCCGTGCTTGACACCATGCAAGTAACACCACCCGATTTTGTGGAATCGGTTTCCATTCCCCTGCAACAGGTGGCACGCGTCGTCAAAGAGGGGCGGGAGCTGACCGAAGAGCAAGAAGAGCTGCTTTCAAAGATCGTTGATTTAGAAAAGCTGCCCTCTCTTTACCTCCCGTATATCTCCGACCCCGTCAAAAACGAGATCCGCGCAAGAGGTAACGCCTATTTTGAAGAAAACAAAGCCGAGTTTTTTAAGCTTTGGTTGCAATTGGGGATCACCTACCCCGCCGACTACGTCAAGGCGTGGATCGACCAGACCCGCGGCTATTGGAATGCGGGCTACGATTATTGGATCTACCGCGAATTCGTTGTGAGTAACCAGCTTGACATATACAAAACGCAAACCGAAGAAACCCCTGTCATACAAGCCAAAAACGCGTATTTTGGATTGTTTGATTCTGCCGCGCTAAGACCCTTTTCTTCCGTCGGACTTCACGTGTGGATCGTATTTGGGGCGTGCATCGTCTTTTGGTTGAAGGGCAGAAATGAGTTCTTGCTGACCGTGCCCCTGATTACAGTCATTGGCACGTTATGGATCGCCACCCCCGTATTTTGCGAATTTCGCTATGCCTACGCGCTATTTACAACCTGCCCTATGCTATTGGCACTGCTGGGCGGTAAAAAAACAGACTCACCGCAGAAAGGATCGTAACCTGTATATGGATAAGATCGCAGTTTTAATTCCCTGCTATAACGAAAGCAAGACCATTGCCAAGGTCGTTACCGACTTTAAAAACGCACTTGGTGAGGAAGCCGTTATCTACGTATACGACAACAACTCCACCGACGGCACCGATAAGCTTGCCGCCGAGGCGGGTGCCATCGTGCGATACGAGCATCAGCAAGGCAAGGGCAACGTCATCCGCCGTATGTTCCGCGAGATCGATGCGGAATGCTATATCATGGCAGACGGTGACGATACTTACCCCGCCGAATATGCGCCCGAAATGGCAAAAAAGGTGCTGGAGCGCCACGTTGATATGGTCGTGGGCGACCGCCTTTCCTCTACCTATTTCACCCAAAACAAGCGCCGCTTCCATAATGTGGGAAACTCTTTTGTGTGCGGCTCGATCAATTTTATTTTCGGCACAAAATACAAGGATATCATGACGGGCTACCGCGCCTTCAGCTATCAGTTTGTTAAATCCTTTGCCCTCCTTTCAAAGGGCTTTGAGATCGAAACAGAAATGAGCATTCACGCCGCCGACAAAAATATGTTTGTTGAGAACGTGGTGATCGAATACCGCGACCGCCCCGAGGGCAGCACCTCCAAGCTCAACACCTTCCGCGACGGTTTTAAGGTCATCGGCACGATCCTGCGCCTCTTCCGCACCTATAAGCCCTTGAAATTCTTCGGCATCTTCGCCTTTCTGCTCGCCGCACTCGGCATTGGCTTTTTCATTCCCGTTCTGATCGATTATATCAAAACGGGCTTGGTCGTCAAATTTCCCACGCTGATCGTGTGCGGATTTTCGGTGATCGCCGCCATTCTCTCTTTGTTTGCGGGACTAATGCTTGAAACAATGACCTTGAAAAACCGTCAGGACTTTGAATTTCAGCTGTTGCGCATCCAAAGCGAAAAAGCGACAAAGGAGCCGCAAAGCACCCATGAATTGACACGAAAATAACGGAAAAGCCCTGCCACGCGGCAGGGCTTTTTCGTTAAAGAGGCAAAAATTCGGTGTTCGCGAAGCGCGCCTTTAAATCCGATGGGATCTTGACGTCGGTGATCACATGATCAAACACGCCAAGCGACTTGAAGGCAAAGCGGCACGTGTCCTGCCACTTGGATTTCAAAAACAGACACACGTTCTTGTCGGAGCGTTCAAGTGCCACACGCATAAAATCGGTAAAATACGGACTGACGTTAAAATAACCGTCAGCCGACGCAATAGCAAACGAATAAAACGCCACGTCAAAATGCATTTTTTCGATCATATCTGCCACATACTGACCACCCAGCATTACCGTGTCGACCACCTCGCCGCCCGTCACAAAGCAGCGCACGCCACGCTCGTGCAGATACATGGCAAGCTTAAGATTGTTTGTCACCACCCTAATGCCCTTTTTCTCCACCAGCACCTCTCCGAGATGATAGGTCGTTGTAGTGCCATCCACAAACACGGTATCGCCATCCTTGATAAATGCCGCTGCTGCACGACACAGTCGCACCTTCTCCACCGTATTTTGATGCTCGCGCACGATCAGCGGTGCGCCGCTGTTGCGAAGCGCCACGCCGCCATAGCTTTTTTCCACCAAGCCAAGTCCCTCAAGATAAATAAGATCACGACGAATGGTCGCGGGGCTGTAATGCAGCTCCCCCACCAGCATATCGACCGTCGCATATTTGCATTCCTTCAAAATTTCTATAATTTTGTCTGCCCTCTCGGTTTTTAACATATCAGCGCCTTCTTTTTTGATTATTCTTGATTATTTTTCAACATAACGATCATAGATTGATTTTTCTTGATCACCTTGCTACAATGATTATAGCGAACATCGAAGAAAAAAGCAATACTTTTTTCAAAAAAGGGGGCGCGTGTGACATGACGGATCTTACCTCCGGTAACATTTCAAAAAATCTGCTTCGCTTTGCCATTCCCTCAATCTTATCAGACATCATAGCGCGTTCTTACAGCATTGTCGACCAAATGATGCTTGGCAAGATCGTGGGCGAAGCGGGCCTTGCCGCGGCAAGTGCCACAAGCAGCTTTATCAATACCATCTCCTCTCTTTTCTGGGGATTAACGCTTGGGCTTTCACTATATATCGCCTTTCTCGTCAGCACAGGCGATAAAGCAAAGACCTCGCGCGCCATCAAGTCAAACACCGTTGTCGTTTTGGCGCTCTCACTCACCCTTGCTGCAATAGCCATGCTCCTTTATAAGCCAATCTTCCGCATGCTTGCAATACCCGAGGATATTTTTGAAGAAACCCGCAAATACTACCTCATTTATTTTTGCGGATACGCCTTCTTTCACTTCAACACCTGCATAAGGCGCTACTATATTGCCTTTGGCAACTCCTCGTTCCCCATGCGTGTTTCAACGATCACAGGGATTGGAAACGTACTGTTTAATTATTTGTTCATCGCCGTTTTTGACCTTGGCGTATCGGGTGCGGCTTTGGCAACTGTTCTTGTTGGCATGATCGCCTCCTGCTGCTACCTGATCGGCATGCGGCGTGAATTTCAAAAAATGGGAATGCCAAAGGAGCCGTTTCGCTTCGAGCTTCTTCAGGTGGCAAAGGCATGGCGCATGGGCATTCCCTGCATTATACAGCAATTTATTATGACCGCCGCCGGCGCACTGATTGCACCGCAGGTAAACGCGCTCGGCAGCGCCTCGATCGCCGCTTATTCAATTTTTGGGCAGACCTTTAATTTAACTGCCATGATGTTTCAAAACTCCTCGGCAGGTCTTTCCTCCTTTGCCGCACAGTGCTGCGGCAAGGGCGAGGTGAAAAAGATCCGCGTAGGCTTCTTTGTTTCCTTGCGGCAATCTCTTTTGCTTGCCCTGCCTATCATGATACTGCTCCTTGTTTTCCCGCAAATACTCCCCCTGCTGTTCTTAAAAGGCGATTCACAGGAAACCGCCTCCATCGTGATCAGTTGTGTATATATCTGTGTCCCCTTTATAACATTTTCCCTTTTCAACAACCTTCTCCACAATTTATACCGCGGTGTTATGATGCCAAAGATCAACTCGATCACCTCGTTTTTATATAGCGCGGCGATTGTCATCTCCTCCTATACCATGATCCCACATTTTGGCATTTACGGCGTTTTCTACAGCTATAACGTGGCATGGGTTACGGAATTTATCGCGTGCCTTTCAATCTACCTCAGCGGAAAATGGAAGGGCAAGACATACAAAGAAGCAGAGCAGAAAACACAGCTCAAAGAAGCGGCTGAATAACTAAAAAACGGTGTGCGAAACGCACACCGTTTTTTGCCATATTATTCTAAGCAATACACAGCAGATGCCACGCGCTGTGCCGATTCGCGCAAGGATTCAAGATATGCAAACTCGTCCTTGCTATGCACGAAATCTCCCAAAACACCGATGGAATCAACGCACGGTGTACCGCTTGCC
>JAZOSR010000102.1:0-7503 GCA_045657225.1 Eubacteriales bacterium
ATTGGTTAATGGTCTTTTTTAAGAGAGGTGATCGGCGTGCCGACGGTGTAAAGGACCTCGGCACCAAGGCAGGCAATATCCTCCTCGTCGTGCGCGGTGACGATGACAAGGGCTTGCTCCGCCGCTATCCTAATGAGGTCGCAAACGTTATCTTTTCTTGCGGGGTCGAGCGCGGTGAACGGCTCGTCAAGCAACAAGAGATCTCCCCCAAAGGCAAGGGCGCGCAGGAGCGATGCGCGTTGCCGCTCGCCCCCCGAAAGTGCCTCTGCCGGTGTTTTTTGACATTGTGTGAGTTCAAGCTTCCTTAAAAGCTCCTCGACAAATTCCGAGTTTATTTTGCGCTCCGAAAGAACGAAATTTAAGTTTTCTTCTAAATTAAGCCACGGAATAAGGCGCGGCTCCTGAAATGCAACGGCAATTTTTTGGTAGTCGTGCCGTATTTTGCCTTGCCTGATTTTTGCGCTGTCAGCAATGAGAGAAAGAAGCGTCGTTTTGCCGCAGCCCGAGGGACCGACAAGGGCGATCGTGCCTTCCTTTTGCGCGTGCGAAAAGCAAAGATTCTCGATGACGGTCTTGTCGCCAAAGGCGTGTGTGAGGTGATCAATCGTGAGCATTGGCGCGCGCCTCCTTTTTGTTCTTTGGAAGCAAAAAAAGCGTGAGCCTTTCGATCGCGACACCGAGCAGAATGACGGCGAGCGTGTAGGCAAACAGCTCGTTTGTGGCAAGATAAAGTCTGCTTTCGTAAATTGCCGTGCCGATCGAGTAAGGGGGCAGACAAAGCACCTCGGCGGCAACGCCCGCCTTGAAGCCAAGTCCGATGGCGGAGCGACAGGCGGCGAGAAAATAGGGAAGAGCGGCAGGAATACGAAGCGTTAAGGTGATCTTCTTTTGCGGTACGCGAAAGGCGCTTGCCATTTCAAGCAGCTGCCCGTCAACCGAAAGAAGTCCCGCTTTTACGCTCTCAAACACGATCGGCAGGGTGGGCATAAAGGCGATAAAGAAGGGCGCAAGCTCACGACCGATAAACAAAAGCAGCAAGAACACCACCGAGGCAACGGGCGTGGTCTTGAAAAGGTGGAGCAGGGGGGAGAAGAGGCGATCTAAAAGCGCGAAGCGCCCCGCCGCCACGGCAAGGAGCGTGCCCGTGAGTAGTGCCGCTAAAATGCCGCCGAATACACGCAGAAGCGAGAGTCCCACGTTTTGCCAAAATGCTGCGGTCAGCATCATCTCAAGGAGGGTCTTGACGGTGGCGGGCGGCGTTGGCAAAAGCAGGGGCTTGCCAAGGACCCCAGCGATCAGCCACCACACGCCGATCCAAAAAAGAAGCGCAAGTGGCAGGGCAAAACGATGAAAAAAGCTGAAAATTTGTTTTTTCATGACGGAATATAATAAAAGTCATCGCTTGGCAATGCGCCGCCGATCGATTTCGGGGGCATTTTTGCCAAAAAGGCAGAAAGGGCGGCTTTCATCGGCTCACCGGTAACGAACATAAGGTTGCATTTGGGCAGTGCCGCCTTGGCGATCGCGGTATTGCCGAAGATCTCGGCTTTGGTGATCAGATCGGCGGCTGTGTCGGTGTTTTCCTTGACGTAATTGACGGATTTTTCGTATTCCTTAAGGAAAAGCGCCACTTTTTCGGGATTTTTTTCAAGATATTCGGTGCGTACCACCACACATCCTTGCACAAGGGACCCCTTTTCGTAATGCTTTTCCCACTCTGCCGTGAGGTCAAGCACGGCGCGCGCGGGGGAAGTGGAAGTGGCGGTCTTTTGCAGAGCAATGCTGACCATAGGCTCGGGCAAAATGGCGTTTGTCACAAAGCCGTTTACCAGTGCGTCACGCAGTTGATCGGGAGCTGCATACGTGGTACTGTCAAGCGTGATGCCCTCAATGCTTGCCTTTTCAAGGATCGCGCTTGTGATAAAGGTGGGGTTTTGGGCAGGCACGAAGAGCGTTTTGCCCGAAAGATCGGCAAGCGAGTTGACGCTTGCGTCGGTTGAAACAAGGTGGAGTACACCGCCCGTGTTGAGGGCAATGACGCGCACACCGCCGTTTGTGGCGTTGTAAAGCGCGGCGGCGACGTTGGTGGGAAGCGCCGCAATGTCAGCTGTGCCGTTAATGACGGCATCGCGCACCGCCGTGGCGTCCCCAAGGACGGTAAAGACGTAATTGCCGCTTGTCTTGCCCTCTCCTGCATCGCAAATGAGCGGCGCCATGCCAAAGCCCGTGGTGCCGTTTAAGGTATAAACACGTGTTGCCTCGCCGCCTTGGCATGCCGAGATGGGCAGTAAAAGCACAAGACAAAGCGTGAAAATAATAAATCGTTTCATGTGGTATTCCTTTGTGAATTGAAGTAAGCTTAACATGAAAATTATAAATGATTTCAGTTAGTTTGTCAAGATTTGCGCTTTTTATTTGCTATGGTATCTTTACAAAACAAATCTTTTTCGTTATAATGAGCATATAGTCTAAATATTCATATCCAAGAAGGAGAAAACGATATGAGCATTCAAAAGCAATTTTTCGGGACCCTCGCCGACGGACAGGAGATCAGCCGCTATTTTTTGACCAACAAAAACGGTATGCAGGCGGTGATCCTTGATTACGCGGGTGCTTTGCAGCAGCTCCTTGTCCCTGACCGTCGCGGTCACCTTGTTGACGTGATCGGTGGCTTTGACTGTCTTGACGGTTACGTCGAGGCGGGCGGCGCGCAGGGGTCGCTGATCGGTCGCTTTGGCAACCGTATCGCAAAAGGAAAATTCACCCTGGAGGGAAAGGAATATACCCTTGCCACCAACAACGGCGAGAATCACCTGCACGGCGGTATGGTGGGCTTTCATCGCAAGCGCTGGGAGGCAAGGATGGTTGACGGTGATGAGCCGCAGCTTGTGCTCACCTACGTTTCTCCCGACGGCGAGGAGGGCTATCCCGGCACGCTTACGGTGACCGTCACGTATACCTTGAAGGCAGAAAACGCCCTTTCGATCCACTACCGTGCCACCACGGATAAAACCACGATCCTCAACCTCACCAACCACTCTTATTTTAACCTCGGCGGCTTTGCCTCGGGTAAAATTTTCGATCACGAGCTTTGGCTTGATGCCGATACCTATCTCCCCGTAGTCGAGGGTCTGATCCCCACGGGTGAATTGAAGTCCGTTGAGGGCACGCCCTTTGATTTCAGAGTCGCGAAGCCGATCGGCAGAGATTTTTATGCCGACGATAAGGACCTTAAGCTCGCGGGCGGCTATGACCATTGCTTTAATTTTGTGGGCGGCGAGAGCGCCGTGCCCGTGCCGCGCGCAAAGCTTTACTGCGAGAAGACGGGTATTTTGATGACGACTATCACCAATCAGCCCTCGGTGCAGTGCTATACCGCCAATTTCCTCAACGAGGAGGCGTATCCGCACAAGGGCGGTTATGTGCAAGGGGTGCAAAACGCCGTTTGCCTTGAAACGCAAAAAATGCCCGACAGCATCAACCACCCCAATTTCACAAACGTGGTGTTAAAGCCCTCCGAGGTCTATGATTACACCACCGAATACGCATTTTCGGTGAAATGAGGTAAGATATGAGGAAAAATTTTGGCGCAAAAACCGTGCTTTACCCGATGCCCGTTCTCATTATCGGTACGTATGACGAAAACGGCGTGCCCAACGCGATGAACGCCGCGTGGGGCGGTATCACAGAGGAAAACGAGATCACCATTTGCGTGAGTGACGACCACAAAACCGCCAAAAATCTTGCGGTGTGCGGCGCGTTTACCGTGTCAATGGCGGATGCCAAAAACGTGGTGTCTGCCGATTTTGTGGGAATTGTTTCGGGTAATGATGAGCCGAATAAGCTTGAAAAAGCAGGCTGGCACGCGCAAAGGAGCGAGCTTGTCAACGCGCCGCTCTTCGCCGAGCTGCCCGTCGCGCTTGAATGCACGGTCATTTCCTACGATGCCGCCGCTTGCCGCCTTATTGGCAGGATCGAAAACCTCTCGGCAGATGAGAGCGTTCTTGACGAGCAGGGAAAAATCGATCTTTCGCGCTTTTCACCCATTGTTTACGATCCCGTGGGGCACGGCTACTACCGCCTTGGTGAGAAGGTCGGTCAGGCATTTTCCGACGGTAAAAAGCTAAAATAAGACGCGTTCTTTTTCACCTCCCCCAAGCATAGTGTTTGGTGGAGGTGATTTTTTATGAAACAGTATATGAAGCGCCTTTTGTCGTTGGCGCTCGCGGGGGTTTTGTTGCTCACAATGTCGCTTTCGATCTTTGCGGCAGAGGAGATCGATGCCATCAGCGAGGAAAACGGCGGGCAGGGCGGTATGCACTTTGACTGCCGCTCCGCGATCTTAATGGATGCCAAAACGGGGCAGGTGCTTTTTGAGCAAAATCCCGACGAGGCGTTGCCGCCCGCATCGGTTACAAAGATCATGACGCTCCTTCTCGTGATGGAGGCGGTCGATAGCGGCAAGATCGCGCTTGGCGATATGGTAACGGTCAGCGCCAACGCCGCCTCAATGGGAGGCTCCCAGGTCTTTTTGAAGGAAGGGGAAACCATGTCGGTGGAGGAAATGCTCAAATGCGTGGTGATTGCCTCCGCTAACGACTGTGCCGTGGCGCTTGCCGAGCACGTTGCGGGGAGCGAGGCAGGGTTTGTGGAGCAAATGAACGCGCGTGCCGCGGAGCTTGGTATGGTGAACACGCGCTTTGAGAACACAAATGGTCTTGACGATACGGTCACGGCGCACCTCACGTCCGCGCGTGACATTGCCATTATGTCGCGCGAGCTGATCGGACATAAAACGATACTCAAATATAGCGGCACTTGGATGGACACGATCCGCGACGGCGCGTTTGGACTCACGAACACCAACCGTCTTGTGCGCTTTTACCGTGGCTGCACGGGACTAAAGACCGGCTCGACGGCAAGGGCGAAGTTTTGTGTCAGCGTTACTGCCGAGCGAGAGGGTGTGTCGCTCATTTGCGTGGTAATGGCGGCAAACAGCCGCGACGAGCGCAATGCCATTGCCACCAAGCTCCTTGACTTTGGCTTTGCCAATTACGCCACCTTTGAAAAGGAGGGCGGCACGCTTGAGGTAAAGGTCACGGGCGGCAAGGAGGCATCGCTTACCCTCCGGTATCCCGCGTTTTCGGCAAGCGTGCCGAAGGGTGCCGCGGCGCGCGTGGAGGCGGTAGTGGATGTGCCGCAGGTGCTGGAGGCACCCATAGAGGAGGGGCAAGAGGTCGGGCGAGTGAAATATATGCTTGACGGCAAGGAGCTCGGCTCGGTGCCGATCACGGCATCGGCGGCTGTCGAAAAAATGGATCTCGGCACGATTTTTTGGCGTTTGCTGCGAAATTTTTTGCTGTGTTGAGCTGTGATTGTTAAAATTTTTAAAATATGGTAAAAATCTTTTGAAAAATCCTTCAAAAAACTTGCAAAAAGAGCTTTTTTGATGTACAATAAAAATACGTAAATTATATATAGCGAGGTATAAAAATGTCTGTTCGTTTGATTGATTCCTACGCCGCCCCCTTTGTGGCGGAACATGAGTATAGCTACATGGCACCGATGGTGCAGGCGGCGCATGATATGCTCCACCAAAAGACCGGCCAGGGCAACGCCTTTCTTGGTTGGCTTGATCTGCCCCGTGATTACGACAAGGAGGAGTTTGCGCGTATCAAGGTAGCGGCAGAGAAGATCAAAAAATCCTGCGATGTCTTTATCGTGATCGGTATCGGCGGCTCGTATCTTGGCGCGCGTGCCGTGGTGGAGTTTTTGAAATCTCCGCTTTATAACAACCTCAAAAAGGATACCCCCGACATTTATTTCTCGGGCTGTAACATCAGTGCCACCAATATGCAGGAGCTTCTCTCGATCTGCGAGGGGCGCGACGTGTGCATTAACGTTATTTCCAAGTCGGGCACCACTACCGAGCCCGCCGTTGCCTTCCGCGTGTTCCGCGAGATGCTTGAGAAGAAATACGGTAAGGATGGCGCTCGCGAGCGCATCTTCATTACCACTGACAAGGCACGTGGCACGCTTAAGGGCTTTGCTGATCAGGTTGGCTACGAAACCTTTGTCGTGCCCGATGATGTGGGCGGTAGATTCTCCGTGCTTTCGGCAGTCGGACTTCTCCCCATTGCCGTTTCGGGTATTGAGATCGACGAGCTGATGCAGGGTGCCGACGCCGCACGTGTGGCGCTCTCCGACCCCAATCTTGCGAAAAACGATTGCTACAAGTACGCCGCAATGCGTAATATCCTGCTTCGCCGCGGTAAGACCACCGAGATCCTCGTTGGCTACGAGCCCTTTATGCAGATGCTCTCGGAGTGGTGGAAGCAGCTCTTTGGTGAGAGCGAGGGCAAGGACGGCAAGGGACTTTATCCCTCCTCCGTTATCTTCTCCACTGATCTTCACTCGCTCGGACAGTACGTGCAGGACGGTTTGAGAAACCTCTTTGAAACCGTTGTGTGGGTGAAGAATACCGGCACTACCCAAACGATCCCCAATGACCCCGCCAATATTGACGGACTGAATTTCCTTTCCGGCAAGGACCTTAATTTCGTTAACAGCATGGCGCAAAAGGGAACAGTGCTTGCGCACGTGGACGGCGGCGTGCCGAACCTTATCATTGAGGTCGCTGACCGCACTGCGCATTCTCTTGGTTATCTGCTTTATTTCTTTGAGAAGGCGTGTGCGATCTCGGGGTATTTGCTTGGTGTCAATCCCTTTGATCAGCCCGGTGTTGAGGCATACAAGAAAAATATGTTCGCACTCCTCGGCAAGCCCGGCTATGAGCAGGAAAAGGCGGCGCTTGACGCACGTCTTATCTGATCTCTCAATCACGCAGACCGTGTCTTGCGGTCTGCTTGGTTTTTTTGTATAACGAAATCCATGTGATAGGTCGTTCCACGCCAAAGGAGGCTATGCTGATGATTGGAATTTTAACAAAAAGTAAGCGCAGAATGTCTTTGGAGAAAAGGCTCCCTCCGAGAGGGGGCTCCCGTTGGAAATGGGTGGGGGAGAGTGCGCAAATAAAGGGTGGCGGTTTTTAACGAAGTGAGAGAAAAAGGAAATGACGCAGGCTCCTTCCACCGCAAGCGGTCCCCCTTCCTCTCGGAGGAAGGCTACGAAGTAGCCGACCGACGAGGGGCGGAGAGAAGGCTACGAAGTAGCCGACCGACGAGGGGCGGAGAGAAGGCATTCAGGTAACCCGTTTGCGGGTGGTGGATGCACAGCCAATCTAAAACGCACTTGTGCATAAACAATATGGGGTAGCCCTATGCCGGAAAATGAAATTTTCCCGTTTTATGGAGAATATTTATTGTATGTTTTTTCCAAAACCCCCTTGAAAAATAAAATTAAATAGTGTATAATAAAGGTGTGAACGGAATTTCTTCCGTTACGCTACAAAATGGAGGTAATTTACTATGCTGAATTTGATGATTGGCGTAAAAGGAACCGGCAAGACCAAGACCCTGATTGAAAAGGTTAACGCAGCTGCCG
>JAZOSR010000103.1:0-7673 GCA_045657225.1 Eubacteriales bacterium
ACCGCTTGGCCTCCGACTTGCTTTGCTTTTTGTACGCCACACGGTCGATCAGCCACGCGGTTCCGAGCATGGCAAGCACCGAGCCTGCAAGCGTAGATGCTTGATTTCGGTTCATAAAACCATTCCTTCTTGCTTGTCTTATTTGTTTGACGTCATCTTCAGATATGCGTTGATGAAGCCGTCGATCTCGCCATCCATCACCGCCTGAATGTTTCCGGTCTCAAATCCCGTGCGGGTGTCCTTGACCAGCGTGTAGGGCATGAACACGTAGGAGCGGATCTGTGCGCCCCACTCGATGTTGGTCTTGTTGCCCTGAATGTCCTCGATCGTCTCCAGTCGCTCCTGCAGCTTGATCTCCATGAGCTTGGATTTCAGCATACGCATTGCGGTCTCCTTGTTCTGGAGCTGGGAGCGCTCGGTCTGACAGCCGACGACGATGCCCGTGGGCTTGTGCAGGATACGGATGGCAGAGTCGGTCTTGTTGATGTGCTGACCGCCCGCGCCGCTCGAGCGGTGCGCCGTGACCTCAATATCCTCGTCGCGGATCTCAACGGCATCCACGTCGTCAAACTCGGGCATGACCTCGATCGAAGCAAAGGAGGTCTGTCGTCTGCCTGCGGCATCAAAGGGCGACACACGCACCAAGCGGTGCACGCCGTTCTCGCTCTTAAGATAACCGTAGGCGTTCGCGCCCTCCACCACGATGGTAGCGCTCTTCAACCCCGCCATATCGCCGTCAAGCCAGTCAACGAGCTTGTATTTAAAGCCGCGACGCTCTGCCCAGCGCGTGATCATGCGGTAAAGCATCTGCGCCCAGTCCTGTGCCTCCGTGCCGCCCGCACCCGGGTGGAAGGAAACGATGGCGTTGCTCTTGTCGTACTCGCCGTTCAGGAGCACCGCCATGCGCTGCGCATCCTCGGTCGCGCGAATATCGGCAAGCTCACTCTCGACCTCCTCGGTGCAGGACTCGTCCTCTGCCTCAATGGCAATTTCCGCCAAAGCGATCGCATCCTCAAGACGCGCGCAAAGCGCCTCGTAATCGGCAATCGTGTCCTTACTCTGCTTTAATTCCTGCAAAACCTTGGAGGAGTTCTCCTGATCAGACCAAAAGGCGGGGTCAGCCGTCTTTTGCTCCAGCTCCGCCACACGACCCGCAAGGTCCTCAATGTGCAGAGCATGACCAAGATCCTCCAATTTTGCGCGCATATCCACAAGCTCGCGCTTTGCATTTTCCAGTGCGATAATCAAAAAATACCTCCTGCCGCTCAAAGCGGACAATTCTACATAATATACTTATTCATCTTTATTATAACATATTCTTGCCACGCTTGACAAGAGGAATACCGAATTTTTCCACGATCTTTCACAAAAGAACGCCCCGCGCGCTTCAAAAAGCGCACGGGGCATTTCATAAAACCGTTTTTACGAAAGGTTAATTAAAACTTGATCACGCGAACACGGCGCACACCCTCGATCGCCTTGATGGTATTTACCACCGCATCGCTAACGGGCGTATCCACGTCAAGGATCGTATAAGCGTTCTCACCGCGGGATTTGTTGAGCATGTTCTCAATGTTGATGCCTCTTGATGCGCAAGCACCGGAAATACCGCCAAGCATTGCGGGAATGTTTGCGTGCAGCACGCAGATACGTGCCTTTCCGCTCGGTGCCATCGAAACGGCAGGATAGTTCACGCTGTTGCGAATGTTGCCGTAGGTAAGATATTCGTTCAGCTCATCAGCCGCCATCACCGCGCAGTTGTCCTCGGACTCCTCGGTGGAAGCACCAAGGTGAGGAATGGTCACAGCGCCCTTGATCGCCACCGTTTCCTCGGTCGGGAAGTCGGTCACGTAAGCGCCAACCTTTCCGCTCTCCATCGCGGTGGCAAGATCAGCGGCGTTTACCAGCTCCGCGCGTGCAAGATTGATGATCTTCACGCCGTCCTTCATGGTCGCAATGGTAGATGCGTTGATCATACCCGTCGTGTCCTTGGTTGCGGGCACGTGCAGGGTAATGTAATCTGCCTTCTCGTAGATCTCCTCGTAGGTCTTGCCGTGCATAATGCGGTGATCAAGATTCCACGCAGCCTCAACCGAAAGGTAGGGGTCACAGCCAATGACGTTCATGCCAAGCGCCACTGCGGCGTTTGCCACAAGACCGCCGATCGCGCCAAGACCAATGACACCAAGGGTCTTACCCATGATCTCGGTGCCGCCGAACTGCGACTTGCCCGCCTCAACCTGCTTTGCAACGTCAGCGGTACCCGCAAGAGATTTTGCCCAATTCACACCGTCCGTTACCTTACGTGCGGCAAGCAGAAGCGCGCAGATCGCCAGCTCCTTTACGCCGTTGGCGTTTGCGCCGGGCGTATTGAAGACCACAATACCCTCCTCGGCACAGCGGTCAACGGGAATGTTGTTAACACCCGCACCCGCACGGGCAATGGCAAGCAGCTCGGGGTTAAAGGTCATATCGTGCATTTTTGCGGAACGGACCATTACGCCCTCGGGCTTTTCAACGTCGGTGCCAAGCTGATATACGGCAGGATCAAGACGGTCGGTGCCGATCTTGGCGATCTTATTGAGCAACAAAATATTTTTCATTTTTATATCCTCTGTTTCTTATGCTTTGGGGTCCTCTGCGGCGAACTCCTTCATAAATGCGACAAGCGCCTCCACACCCTCGGTGGGCATTGCGTTGTAGATCGATGCGCGCATACCGCCAACGGAGCGGTGACCCTTCAGGTTCTTCATGCCTGCCTTTGCCGCCTCCAAGGCAAACTTCTTGTCAAGGTCGGCATCGCCCGTCACAAACGTTACGTTCATAAGGGAACGGCTGTCCTTCTTCACGGGTGCCTTGTAGTAATCCTGGCTATCAAGGTAGTCGTAAAGGAGCTTTGCCTTGTTTTCGTTATACTTCTTCATTGCGTCAAGACCGCCGATCGAAAGGAGGTACTCGAACACAAGCTTTGCAATGTAAATGGGATAGCAGGGGGGCGTGTTGTACATCGAGTCGTTCTCTGCCATGATCTTCCACTCAAGCATAGTGGGCATCTTGGGATCGGCGTACTCAAGAAGGTCCTCGCGCACGATCACGATCGTAAGACCTGCGGGCGCAACGTTCTTCTGTGCACCTGCGTAAATCACGCCGAAGCGGCTGACGTCAACCGGCTCGGAGAGAATGCAGGAGGACATATCGGCAACCAGCGGAATATCGCCCGTGTCGGGAATATCGGCGTACTTGGTGCCGTAAATGGTGTTGTTATAGCAAATGTGCACGTAGGATGCGTCGGGACGGAACATATCGCGGGTAAGCGCGGGAACGTGGTCGAAATTATCCTCCTTGGAGGTTGCGGTGCATACCACGTCATAGCCCATCTTCTGTGCTTCCTTGAACGCCTTGCCGGAGAACTGACCCGAAACAACGTAGTCAGCCTTGCCCGTTCTGCCAATGAGGTTGAGGGGAACGGCGGCAAACTGCGTGGAGGCACCGCCCTGCAGGAACAGCACCTTGTAGTTATCGGGAATGTTCATCAGACGGCGGAGCATTGCCTCTGCGTCTTTAATAATTGCCTCGTAATCGGGAGAGCGGTGGGACATTTCCATCACGGACATACCCGAGGTGCCGTAAGAGATCAGCTCGCTTGCCGCCTTCTCAAGCACGGGCATGGGGAGCATCGAGGGACCCGCCGAAAAATTATACACTCTGTTCATAAAAATACCTCCGTTTATCGCCGCAAGAACGGCAGATTGCGCGAAGCGCACACGCACGCGCATATAAATAATTTATCTTTTATTATATGCAACGCAGGACATTCTGTCAAGTATTTTGACAAAATTTCTTTGCTATTTTACAAAAAAACCCACAGGGACGTGCCCTGTGGGATAAAATCACCGAAGCGTGATTTTTTATTTATTGGCGCTGAGCTTCTCCTCCACGAGCGCCGCGATCCTCGCGAGCGTCGCGCGAAGCTCCTCTGCCGCCGCCACGGCGGCGTCGCGCTCGGCGAGTGCCGCCCTTGCCTGTGCCCTTGCATCACTGGCGGCAAGCTCAAGCTCCTCGGCCTCGTCCTCAAGACGCACCATTTCCTCCTGCAGCTCCTCCAGCTCAAGACGGCAAGCGGCAAGCTGCTCGTCGAGCAGATCTGCCTCGTCGTCCTCGGGCATTCCCTCCGCGACGTATTCCGCCACGTACGCGGGGTTTTCAAACCAGACCTCACGGTCTGCCTTTACGTAATCCCCCAGCGCCTCATCCCAACCGTACGACTTATTGTCTGTATAACCGCGATAGCGCGCAATGGCGGGGTTCGCCTTTACCTTTTCATAAAGCGCTTGCACGTCTGCACGCGTGCTGACCTTCTCCTGATAATTCAAAACAGTTGCTTCACTCCCTTCAAAATTTTTAAAACAGCCTCAAGGACCTCCTCGCGTTCATCCTCCTCAAGGCGATCCACGTCGTGAAACCGTCTGCACAGTCATTCAAGCTCGTCCTCGTTTTTTGCGTTAACGCGCTTGGAAAACACAATATCCGATTCCACCATACGTATCATTTTTTCCTCGTCATACGCACACCCAAGCTCAGCGCTGAGCGTTTGCAGACGCGACAAAACGTAATGCAGCTTCTCAGCGGAGCTATAACTGTCAAACCGCTCCGCCTCCTGCTCGTATTCTCTTGCCGCCTCGGCGAGGATCGCTGCCTGCTGCAACGCCTTCAGCTTGCCCGAGCGACAAAGCTTGTACACGTTGTAAGCAAGACCTGCGGCGTTGACGAGAATGCCGAAGCAAATACCAACCAGCTCCCAATTTGCGCCGATCCATTCAAAAAAATTCAAAAGAACACCTCCGTTTTTTTCTGAAGAGCACCATACGGAAAAGGGCGAGGCATCAGTAGCAACGGCGACGTCTTGTGTGACCTCCCTGTCGCTGTACGAAGCGTGCGTAATCGGCGTATGCCTCCTTGAAAAGAGCGTTAGAGCTCTCAAAGTGCTCAAGGTTGCCCGATACAAAGTCAAGCATCGCAATGAGATAGGTCCAATAGATACGGTCGTAGGGAGCGGATACGGACAACTGCTCCTTTGCGTTATAAAGCGGGTCAATGCCGCCACGCATTTTACCGTGGATCTCAAGCGCTACCTTTTGTTCAAGCTCCTCAAGCCAGCGGAGCATCACCGTATCGCTGTGATCATGGGGCTTCAGCTCGGCAACCAGTGCCAACACCTCTGTTTTCGTCATAGCCCTCACCTCACACACTGCGGCGGCGCGACTCGTCGGCAAAGCGACCCTCCTCGCGCTCCATCAGCTCTGCCGTGCGCAGATCCTGAATTTCGGATTGATCAAGCAGCAGCGCAAACTTGCGGCGGATACGCGTCCAAACGCCACGGCGAATCACACAGTTTTTGCCGTTGATGGCAACGTACACGTCGTCCTTGTATTTTTCGTTGTCCTTGAAAAGACGCACCTCAACGTATTCATTGAGCCACGCCTCCTGCGCCTTCAGGAAATCGGCAAACTTGCTCTTGCGCGCGCCCTTCACCGCCGCCCTTTTCTCCTCGGCACGGCGGAGCGACTCGATCTGTTTTTCATACTCACAGCGCATTTCTTGCATTTCCTTTTGCAGCGCCTCGAGCGTAATCTCGTTATTATTCTGCATGGTTTCTCCTTTCTTGTGTACATTACCCCGAAGAAACCCCTCGGGGCAACTTTTTACTTTCACTTGTACTTACGCAACCACACCTTCAAGCCTTTTGTGGGACTTTTTCGGTGTCGCCAACCTCACGGCTACACGGGGCAGAGAGGTTTAGGCGAGAAGCGTCGTTCTCGGGGCGTGAGGCGTATATAATACGTCGAGCCTCGAGAACGGCGGTAGAAAAAGTCCCTTGAAGCCAACGGCTTCAACTCCATAAATCACCTCATTTGCGGCTGCGCAACCACACCTTCAAGCCATTCGTGGGACTTTTTCGGTGTCGTCAAACATCTCTGCCCCGCTCAGTTATCGCCGATTTCGAAGGTAGACGCCGTTTCGATACGGATCATGAACGCCTCGACAAGACGCGCCGCTGCCTTGGTTGCCTTCCAGCCGACCGTTGCGCGCTGGTTGAGGGGGTCTGCCGTACCTGCGGAGCCCAGCTGCTTGACAATGTGCTCAAGACCGCCGCCCGCAAGCTCGGTGGTGCCGTAAGCGTTGTCGGCAATGACGAGCGTTGCGTAAACGTCACGTCCGCCAAGACCTGCCTCGCCGGGATAAAGCATATCGGACGCGGTAGTAACCACTGCCTCACTGCCCGTACCGCCCGCAACGAGCGCACGGTCAAGATAGAGATAATTGTCGCCGCTCTCGCTGTAAGTGGCACCCGTGACCTCGGCATACTGCCAGGAGGACTCGGAGGCGTCAAAGAAAAGAACGGAGCGACCGACCATGCCGCGCTCTGCGCGGTAGCCCGTAGCGCCCGCACCGATCTTGAGGCGATATTTCGAGCCCGTGCCAAAGCCCTCGCTTGCCGTACCCGCGCTTTCAAGCGTGGTATAAGCACCTGCAAGGCAGGTCATGGTACGAGAGGTTGCCGTCAGGTCGGGCGCGTGGAAGACCTTTGCCTCGGTCGATTCGACGAAGCGCACGCCCTCCAGCATACCGATCTCACCCTCGTAAAGCTCCTTGGTATCGCAGTACTGGTGCGGATACTTCCAGTTGACGTCATTCGTGAGGTCGTAAGCGCAGTCGGGGTGAATGATGCAGGCGTAAGCGCCGTTGATCTTCTCGGCGTTTTGATTTTTGAGGAAGCGCACAGCGCGCTTGATGCAATCCACGGTCATATAGTGGTTGCCCTCCTCCGCACCGCCCGTGAGGAGGTAACGTGCGGTCACGGCATCCTCGCCGTACTGTACGTTCGTACCGCCGCAAAGCACCTCACGGGTAATGGTATCCAGGGTTCTACCCGCCTGAGAGCCAAGCAGCTTGGTTGCCATTACAAGGTTGTTGTCAATGGCGCTGAGCAAGAGGAGGTCGGACAGCTCGACGTAGCCGCCGTACTGACGCAGAGTCGCCTCCACCGCGCCCATATTAAGGGACTGACCCGTGGGGGTCACGCCCTCAGAGAGTGCCGCCGTCAGCTTAGGCAGCGGATCGTATTTGCGGAAGCGCACGCTCTTGCCGTTGTTTTTCGGGATCGCGTGCTTTTGCGCAAACTGATCGTGGATGAGATTGGGCTCGGCGTTATCAATGAGATAATCGGCGTAGTAGGTACGCATCTCGTCGGAAAGGCCGCCGCCCTCCACGTAAGAGGTCACCTCGCCGCTTTCGGCGTTCGTGTACCCCGTGGTCGTGTTGACGTTTTCACCTGCGCCAAAGAGCTGCAGGTCAAAGATTTTGTCGTTCATAATTCTCCTTTCGTTGTAAAAAGGGCTGCTTATATCAGAACTCAATGCGCTCACCGCGTGCGGCACGCTGTGCCATTTCGGCACGCTCGGCGCGTGAAAGGCGTGCGGCGCCACCGCCGTTTCGGCTGATACCGGGAATCAGCGCGCTCTCGGTCGGTCGCATACCGCGTGCTCTGATGCGCTCCATTACGGCGCGCTCGGTCTCCTCGCGCGCTTTTTTTACTGCATCAAAAACCGCTTTTTCAATCGCCGCCTGCATGTCGTTTTCGCTTGCTTGCGTGGGGGGGGGGGGGGCATGTT
>JAZOSR010000104.1:0-13260 GCA_045657225.1 Eubacteriales bacterium
TATTTTTAGAGTTGTATTCTCTTTCAGAATTGTCGAGATATTTTCGCACTTGCTGTGCTTCATACTATCTCTCGTTGTTCAATTTTCAAAGACCGTTTGTCACCACCTTTTCGCGGCGACTTGCACATTATACCACAACTACAAAGGGCTTGTCAATACCTTTTTCGAAAATTTTTTAAAATTTTTTTCGGATTTTTTTGCGACCACAAAATGTAGTGTTAGTGCCCCTTATATATAATAAATGTAGTGAAAACGCCACAAAAAATCTTTCGCAAAAAACGCGATATTCTCTTCATTTATATATATAGGGGCGCACTTACAAGCCAATAAGGGTTGCAAGCCCCATATAATCAAGCAGGCACCCGACAAGGAGCGCGATGAGGAACAGTACCGCTACGATCTGCAAATTCTCACGCAGGTTTTTGTTCGTGCGAAAAAGCACCAAGAGACCCGCGCCCGCGCCCGTGAGAAGCCCCGCGATCATCGAGCCCGCCGAGATCGTACCGCCGGCATAGAGCGTGGCGATCGCCACGGAGGCGGCACAGTTCGGGATAAGACCGATCAGCGCGGCGATCCCCTGCCCCAGCACGGGCACACCGTTTAACAGGAGCGCGAGGCGCTCCGCGCCAATTACCTCGAAGAGCGCGCCGAGCAAAACATTGATCGCCAAAACAAACAAAAAGATATGGAGTGTGTGATGAAGCGCCGAGCGCCAGATGCCCTTTTCACAATGGCACCCCTCCGCCTCGCACAGATCCTCCACGTGCGGCTCGTCCTGCCGCCCGCGAAGCAAAAGATCAACAAGAAAGCCAACCAGCACCGCGACCACGAGCTTGACGGCGAGGGTCGCCAGCACCACGTGCCACGGCATTCCCTTGCCAAGAAACACGGCGATCATCTCGTCGGAGGTAGCAAGGAACACGGCAATCACCGTGCCCACCGTCACCACGCGACCCGCAAAAAGCCCCGCGATCGCCGCCGAAAAGCCGCACTGCGGCAAAAGGCCAAGCGCGCCGCCAATAGCGGGGCCCGCTTTACCTGCCTTGGCGACCGCTTTTTCCACGCGCTCGCCTGCCTTATGCTCCAGAAACTCCATTAATAGATAGGTAAGAAACAAAAAGGGCAAAACCTTGAGCGAATCAAGGAGCGCATGCCACAGCACGTGCCACGCCTCGTGAAAAAATTCAGCCATTGGCGTCACCTGCCTCTTTCTGACAAGTGGCACAGGTGCCGTACAGCACCGAATGACCACTATCGATCATAAAGCCGTGCGACGCCATCAGATGCGCGCTGATCTCCTCGTTGCAATGGCACTTGAGATGCGCGATCTTGCCGCAAGCAAGGCAATGAAGATGCAAATGCCCATCACAATGCTCGCCCGCACCCACGTATTGATACACGTACCGCTCGCTCTCGGCATCGGCACGGAATTTCCGAACCACTCCCGCTTCGCACAGCGCGCCGAGCATGCGATAGACCGAGCTGCGCCCGGGGGCATCCCCCGCCTCGCACAAGCCCTCATATATTTCATTAGCCCCACACGGTGTTTTGACGGCACGATCCTTTAAATATTGCAGGAGCGCACGGCGTCCCGCTGTTTGATACTCTTTTCTTTGCATAAAAACCTCAATTTGAGAACTGTTCTCAAATTGTAGCATATCGCACCATGCTCTGTCAAGAGGTCTCCTCACTTTTTTCTTTCAAATCGGCGTCGCGCCTTGACAAACACTGTCCACGGTGATACAATAAAAGCATCATGACAAAGGAGAAAGATCCATGTCAAAACCGCTTTTTATCGTATTTGAAGGCATTGACGGCTGCGGAAAAAGCACCCAGCTAAAGCGTCTTGCCGCCGCCCTCTCGGGAATGGGGCGCGACGTGATGGCTACCGCCGAGCCGACGACCACCGCCACGGGCAGGATGCTCCGCGCGGCACTTTCGGGCGCGGATCCGCGCACCCCTGCCGAAATGGCGGCACTCTTCACGCTCGACCGCATTCACCACAACAAGGGTGAAGGAGGCATTGACGAGGCGCTTGCCGCAGGCAAGGACGTAATCAGCGACCGTTATTATTACTCGTCGCTCGCGTACCAAGGGTCGCTCACCGACTACGATTGGGTGCGCCGCATGAACTGCGACTGCCCCGAGATCAGAAAGCCCGACCTTTGCATTTTCCTTGATATTGCACCAAGGGTCGCACTTTCCCGCATCGGCCGTCGCGGCGAGCCGACCGAAATATATGAAAAGGAAGAGACCCTCACGCTCTTCCGCGACACGTTCATGCGTGTGTTTGCCTCGCTTGACGACCGCGTGGCGATCGTTGACGCGAACGGCACCGAGGACGAGGTCGCCGCGCGCGTGCTGGCGGCGGGATTGGCAATTCTTGACTAACAACCAAAAGGAGATCTATTATGAAAGCAATTATGTATGGCGCGGGCAACATCGGTCGCGGCTTTATCGCACAGCGTTTTTACCTCTCGGGCTATCACACCACCTTTATTGACGTGAACGCCGACGTGGTAAACGAGATCAACAAGGAGAAAAAATATCCCATTTACGTGACACGCGGTACCGAATACGTGCCCGAATGGGTCGAAAACGTTGATGCCGTCAACGGCCGCGACGAGCAAGCCGTGATCGACGCGATCGCCGACACGGATATTCTTGCCACCGCACTCGGTGTGAACATTCTGCCCTTTGTGGCACCCCTCATCGCCAAGGCAATTTTGGCGCGCAAGGCAAAGAGCGGCAAGGGCCTCAACATTCTGATCTGCGAGAACATGATCGGCTCGAACGAATATCTGCACGGTCTTGTCGAGCCGCACATTCCCGAGGAGGAAAAGGCGTTTTTTGAGGAAAACGTCGGGTTTGTGTGTGTGTCGGTCGGCAGAACCGTTCCCCCGACGCCCGAGGAGTTCAAGGCGCAGTACCCCCTCGCCGTTTGTGCCGAGCCGTATAGCGAGCTGCCCGTGGATGCGGCGGGCTTCCGTCCCGTGGGGTGTGAAATGCCGCCCATTAAGGAGCTTGTTCCCTTCTCGCCCTTTGCCTTCTTTATTGAGCGCAAGCTCCTCATCCACAACATGGGGCACGCGCTGATGGCATATATGGCATACCAAAAGGGCTACGGCTATATCTTTGAGGCAGCCACCGACGGCGAGATCAAATACATCCTCACCCGCGCGCTTCTTGAATCCGCGCGCGCGCTCGCAAAGCGCCACGGCGCGCCGCTTGACGACACGATGCAATTCGTGGAGGATCTGATGGTGCGCTTTGAAAATAAGCTCCTGGTTGACTCGCTTGACCGCGTGGGTCGCGATCCCAAACGCAAGCTCTCCTCCTCCGACCGCTTGGTCGGCGCCTTCAACATGGTTCGCGAGCAGGGCAGCATTCCCGCACACATTGCCGTTGGCATTGCCGCGGGCTACCTCTTTGATATCGAAAGCGATGCCGCCGCCATGGAGATCTCCGCCTACACGCGCGAGAACGGTATTGAAGAAGCGCTTGCCAAGTACAGCAACATCACCGACAAGGACGACGTTGCCATGATCAAGACCTTCTATGACCTGTTCGTGGAGAAAGCGCCCTTCGCCACGTTTGTTGAAACGCTGGCAAGCATGAAGAATACGCATTAAAATAACAAAAGCAGCCGCACCCACGGGTCTTGCCATTCTCGCCGCACGCGTCCTTTGTGCCGCAGCACCGCTTCTTACCCCATAAAAAAATGCGCGCTGAGCAAGCGCGCATTTTTTATTATTCGGTTTAAACCACATTCATAACCACAATGCCCCCAATGGCCAGCAGCAAACCGCTGATGCTGCGACGGGTGGGCTTTTCTCCAAAGAAAAGCATTGCCACAATTGTCACCATCACAATGCCGCCCGCCTTGATAACGGGATAAAGAATTTGTGTGGGGAAAGCAAAATCGTTGGCAAGCACCGTTTGCAAATACATGGCAATAAACATGCCCAAGGACATCCCCGCAATAAAGGGAAAGGGCTTTTTAACCGCCACGGCAGACTCCTTTAAGTACTTGATGCGCTCTCCCTTTGGATGTGAAAGCACAAATCCAAAAAAGACAAGAATCAGTATCGCTGCCGCAAACACATAGGTGTAAAAATGAAATACCGACTTGGGATAAAGAACATCGCCGACACGGATGCCTTCCGCAGTGTAGTAGTGTTTATACAGCTGCTGCGCAAAGCTTGCAAGACCGTCACACACCACAGCGATAATAAGGCACAAGGTTCCCAGCAAGCCCGCACGCCCCGTTTTCTTTCCCTTTCCGGAGGAAAGCACGAAGGTGGCAAAAACAATCAGCACAAAGCCGATCATCTTGGCAGCGGAAATGCTCTCCGAGAAAAAGAAGAAACAAAGAATGGCGGGAATAATCGAGCCCGCAATTATCGTCACTTCCACCGTCACGTAAGAAATGCGTGTAACGGCAATCAAATAGCCCACCAACAACGCAGCATTGGCGAGACCCGACAGAAAACAAATAAGCAGCATGCCCCCGGAAAGAGAAAGCTGTCCTACCGCACCCTCAACAAATATCGTAACGGTACCGAGCAGCACACAAAGAAATATACGAAAAAAATTGAAGAAAAACGCCTGCCCGTTATTCGTTACGTATGTGCTTGTTTTTTTCGCGCAACCGCTTTTTATTGTAAGAAAAAGAAGCGTTGCCAACAATATTAAATATTCCATAACACCTCAACCCATCTCCAAAAACAGTCCCAAAATCAAGGAGCATGCACAGCACAAGGCGGTTTGCGCTCCAATGCTTGCTCATTATATCACAGCCTATTACAAAAAGCAAGCGGCTTCGCTTTTTTTCTTGCAATATAGCGAGGAATATGCTACAATAGAATCAATCTATTATGAGAAAGGATTTTCTTTTATGAAACTTCCCGTTAAAATTTTACTGTCCCGCGGCATGGAAGCCCCCACTTACGCCACCGACGGCTCTGCCGCCGTAGACGTCCGCGCCGCACTTGACGAGGGCACGACCGTCACCATTGCTCCCGGCGACCGCGCGCTGATCCCCACGGGCCTTGCCATTTCCCCCGAGCGCCGTGACGTCGTAGCCATTCTTGCCGCACGCAGCGGTCTTGCCATTAAAAAGGGCATTCGCCTCTCAAACGGCATTGGCGTGATTGACGCCGACTACCGCGGCGAGATCTGCGTTGGACTTCACAACACGGGCGCCGAGCCCTTTGTGGTTGCGCGCGGTGACCGCATTGCACAAATGATGTTTATGCCCATTCTTACCGCCGATTTTATTGCCGTCGATACGCTCGACGAAACCGAGCGCGGCGCGGGCGGCTTCGGCTCCACGGGTGTGAAATAATGCGCGTTGTACTTGCCTCAAAATCTCCGCGCAGACGCGAGATCCTCGCCATGCTCGGCGTGAAATTTGACATTGTCAGCGCCGATGCCGACGAGCGCTCCGACATCACCGACCCCGCGCAGCTTGTGCGCGAGCTCTCGCTTCGCAAGGGGCGCGCCGTGCGCGAGCTGCTGAAAGCCGAGGGCACGTGGGATGAGGAAACCCTCATCATCGCCTCCGATACCGTGGTGGCGGCAAAGGGCGAGATCCTCGGCAAGCCGAAGGATGATACCGATGCCGCACGTATGCTCCGCTTACTGTCGGGCAGCGCCCACCACGTCGTCAGCGGTGTTGCGCTGCTGATGGGAGATCGCGAGATCGCCGATGCCGAGCAAACCGCCGTCCGCTTTGCCTCCATGAGCGAAAAGGAGATCGAATGGTATGTAAAAAGTGGCGAGCCCGCCGACAAAGCGGGGGCTTACGCCGTGCAGGGTCTTGCTTCCCTCTTTATCGAGGGGCTTGACGGCGATTACTTTAACGTGGTGGGGCTCCCTGTGCATCGACTTGAGCTTCTCCTTCGTGATTTTTTAGATTGCTCGCTGGTCGATCTTGCGTGACAAACAATCCCCCACCGCTACGCGGAGCCCCCTTTACACAAAGGGGCCTCGGGGGAGCATTTTAAATTTGCCGAGCAAACCGCCTTTCATTTAATCAAAAAATCGCAGAGCTTTAAAAGCTCTGCGATTTTTTATCATTATTGTATCATCACTTGCGAAAGCGTGAATATGCCTCCCTCCGGGAGGGAGGGGGACCACGGAGTGGTGGAAGGAGCTCGCGCTGTTTTGGAATTTGATAAAATTCCATTGTGCTCGCACTCTCCCTCAGTCGCTTCGCGACAGCGCGATGTTTGCATAGCAAACTCGGCGTGCTACTGTGTAGCACAACTCCCATCTCGGAGAGAGCCCGGATAGTAGCCGTTCATTTAACTCCTATCCACTTCGAAACTGCCATTTGAGGCACAGCACGTGCTGTGACATTTTTTATTTGGATTCATCACAATATATAATTCGTACTCCCCGCTTTTGTGCTTTTTCTACCCACCTATAAGAATTGGACGTCTTAAAACTTACACACGCAATAACAATATCCGCTTGTTTGATCAACCACTCATTTCTGTTTGATATAGCAAATTTGGGCAAGGAACTTTCAAGCCCCTCGGGAAATATGGTTGCCCCCTGCTCGCCGTTCAACGCTTTCTCTCCCAAGCGGGAAAGCACGATGTCATATTCCAAAGAAGCGCCCTCGCTTATAAGCTCTCTTAACACGCATTGCACAATATAATCAAATTTGCCGTTGTTTCCAACATAAAACCTTACTGTTTTTTCCTTTTCTATCAGTTCCGATATTAATTTTTTCACACACGCCCTTATGCTCTCATGCGTATCTCTATGTCCAAAAAAAGTGCAGATCATTTTTTGCTCCTTGTTGTGGGATATATCGTATATTATATCACATTTTTCTCAAATTTGCGATATGTCCCACACGATATTTCGTAAATTTGGATAAAATAATGATATATCCAACAAGGAGGAGTGGCATGAATACAAAACAAGCCGTTGCAAAAAGAATTCTCGAACTTTGCGACGAAAGAAAAATTGCGATAAACGCACTTGCCAATCTTTCCGGCGTTTCTCCTTCAACTGTATATAGCATGCTCAACGAAAAAAGTCAAAACCCCGGCGTAGTTTCTCTCAAAAAGCTATGCGACGGATTTGAGATCACACTACGAGAATTTTTCAACAGCCCCATTTTTGAAAACATTGAACAAGAGATACAATAAAAAAACTGCTACACCATGGTGTAGCAGTTTTTTGTTTATTAAATTTACGCCTTGAACGCAAGCTCGCGAAGAAGGAAGTCAAGAGAAGCAACGGCGTCGGTGACAGTCGCCTTTTCAATCTTCTCGCCCTTGCTTGCCTTGTCGCAGAAGTAAACAAGCTCGTTGTAGTAGCCGCCAAGATCGGATACGTTACCGCCCTTGTAGCCATCGCCTGCAAGCTCGACCTTCTCGATCTTGATCTGCTCTGCACCCGCATCGGTGTAGCACATCAGCTTGCCGCCCGCATTCTCAAGGGTTGCCTTCTCAAACACAACGCGGAAGGTTGCGGTGAAGGGATAGGTGCCGGGGAGCGCCCAGGTACCCTCAACGGAAACAACGAAATCATCGTACTGCATCAGGGTCGCCACGTAGTCGTTCTCTCTGCCGAGCGTGCTCTTGGCGGAAAGGAACTTCTTCGGCTCGCCGAAAAGGGAGAGCACGTAGTCAATGTCGTGTACGTGCAGGTCCTGACCTGCGCCGCCCGACTTCTTGGCGTCAAACAGCCAATCCTCCCAGCCCCAAGTGGGAAGGGGGGAAAGACGGCGGAAGTTAGCGTTCACGATCTTGCCGTACTTGCCGCTCTCAATGATCTTGGCAAGCTCAACGTACTCGTCCCAGAAGCGAATAACCTGACCAACCTGTACCTGCGCGCCGGTCTTCTGTGCCTTCTCGATGAGCGCCTTGCCCTCCTCAAGCATGAGCGTGACGGGCTTTTCAACAAATACGTACTTGACCTTATCCATTGCAAGCATTGCGTGCTCTGCGTGGAGATAGGTGGGGAGGCAAATATCGATCACGTCAACGTCTGCCTTTTCGATCAGCTCCTTGCCGGTTTCGTAAATTTCAGCGCCGGAGAGCTTTGCCAGCTCCTCTGCCTTTTCGCGGCGCAGGTCGGCAACTGCCACTACCTTTGCGTCAGCGATATTGTTATAGCAATTTGCGTGCATGCTGCCCATAAAGCCGCAGCCAATAAGTCCTACCTTCAACATTTTCGTTTCTCCTTTTGATTACTTTCTGCCAAGAATGCGATCCATGGCGTTAGAGGTGTTATAGATAATGGTTTCGGTGTAGTGTCTGTAGTTGGGGATCATCTCGGCAGAAACCCATCCGTCGTAGCCGATTGCCTCAAGCGCCTTGACAACTGCGGGGTAGTCAACGTCACCTGCGAGCAGGTCAACGAAGCCGTGCAGACCGCCTGCGGCAACACGGTAATCCTTGAAGTGCACCTTCTTGATGCGCTTGCCAAGAGCCTTGATCCAGTGCTCGGGATGACCGTTGAAGAGCACGTTACCAACGTCAAAATAGCTACCAACAAAGGGGCTGTCGATCTTATCAATAAAGTCGCGCATCTCGATGGGAGAGTTGAGGAACTGATTCCACACGTTCTCGATACCGATATTCACGCCAAGCTTTTCGGCGTCGCCCTTCAGCTCCAAGAAAGCCTCAAGGCTTCTGTTGTAAGCATCCTCGTAATCCACGACCTTGCCGGGTGCGGCAAACTCTGCGTGCACCGAGCCGGGAACGACGAGAATGGTATCACAGCCAAGGGTCTTCGCGACCTCAAGGTGCTTCTTTACCACGTCCTTTGCCGTCTGGCGTGCCTTGGGGCAATCATCGGTGAGCCAGTGCTCCCAGTAAAGACCGGTTGCCACGCTGTAAAGCTCAATGCCGTTGTCAGCCGCCGCCTTCTTAACGGCAAGCAGATCCTTCTCGGTGCTCTTAAGGGAAACCTCGCCCTCAGCCAGCAGACCGACCTCAACACCCTCAAAGCCCGCATCCTTTGCAAGTGCAAAGCTCTCGGCAAGCGTTCCCTCGGGGAACGACCAAATATTAATACCCTTTTTCATCGTATATTCTCCTTTTTATTTCAAATTTGCAAAAACACGGATCGCGTTTTTCACGTCCTCTTTCATTGCCTTCATTGCCGCAAACTCAACGTCGTGCAGGTACTTGCTGTTCCCTGCCTCGATCTCTGCCTTTGCTGCCTCGTAGCCTGCCTTGGACATGTAGGAGTAGTAATTGATCTTGCGGATACCGCCGGCGATCGCCTGCTTGAAGCCCTCCTCGGACACGCCGCTACCGCCGTGCATCACGAGCGGAAGACCCGTTGCCGCCTTGACGTTCTTCACCACGTCAAAGTCGAGCTTCGGCTGTGCGTTGTAAAAGCCGTGTGCGGTACCGAAGGCGATTGCAAGTGCATCCACACCGGTTTCGGCGCAGAATGCCTTTGCCTCGGCAGGATCGGTATAAAAATCCTCTGCCTTCAGCGTGGTGTCAACCTCCTCGTGGCTGCCTGCCTCGCCCGTAACGAGTCTGCCAAGCTCTGCCTCAACGGAAACACCCATTGCGTGCGACATTTCAACGACCTGCTTGGTAAGCGCAAGGTTTTCCTCGTAGGGAAGCGCGGACGCGTCGATCATCACGGAGGTGAAGCCGATGCGAAGCGCGCGATAGATCATTTCCATCGTCACACCGTGGTCAAGATGCACGCAGACGGGAACCTTGGCGTTCTTTGCGGCGGCAACCATTGCGGGACCAACAATCGAAATATCGTTATAGACGTTGTGCACCTCCGCGTGTGCGATAATCACGGGCTGATTCAGCTCCTCCGCCGCGGCGATCACCGCCTGCAGGCTGTCAAAGCCCGTGGCATTAAACATACCGATGGCGATTTGGTCGCGCTCGGCAATTTCCAAAATTTCCTTCAAATTTACTAACATATCTATTACCTTTCAAGCTTTCTGATATTGCGAAGCAGCTCTTCCTTCGGCAGGATGCCGCTCGTTGCGTCTGCTGCCGTGAGGGACGACACCGCCGCCGCCTCGGCAAGCTCAAGTATTTCCGCATCGGACAGTCCCTCGGCAATGCCGATAAGGGCACCCGAGCAAAACGCATCGCCTGCACCTGTTTTTCCAACCACGTAGCCCTTCGGGAGCTTGGTGGAGGGCAGAACCGTCAGTGCCTCGCGCGTTTTGCAAAGCCCCATTGAAGGCATGTGAATGATCACGCGCTCACCGACGCCCATTTCAAGCAAGCGCTCGGCAATCAGCGGGAGATTTTCCTTGGTCGGCTCCATACCCGCGAGCTTCCCTGCCTCAAGCTCATTGATAATGAGATTGTCAACGTAAGGCAAGCACGGGAGCACCAATTGATAGCGGTCACTGTTTTCACTGACAAGATCGATCGAGGTGGTGATGCCGCGGCGCTTTGCCTCTTTCAGGATCGCAAGCCCCTCTCCGTTATCCACCGCTTCAAGCAGCAGAAAATAACCGAGATGAAGCATCGACACAGGCAAACTGTCAAAGGGCACGTCGGCGGCGCCGAACGTGGCGCAGGCACCGGGATAGGTAAAGAAGGTGCGTTGCGCGCCCGTGACGCTCATCACGTCGGTAAAGCTGGTGCGCTCGCTCTCGGCAACCTTGACCGCCGACACGTCAACACCCGCCGCCGCCATGGTGGCAAGCGCGAATTTGCCCGCGTCGTCCGCACCCACCTTGCCAACGGCAAACACGGGCATATCGGGCGCGATCTTTTTTAAACCGATACCGTTATTGGGAACAAGCCCTCCGCAGGCGAGCTTCACCGACTTGATCTGCGTGAGCTCCCCTTCGGCGGGATAAGCGGAAATTTCATACAGGTTGTCAACAAGCAAGGTGCCGACAACGGCAATTCCCTTTCTCGTCATATCAGTTGCACTCTGCGACAAGCGGACCTGCAAGGTCACCAAGGAAGAACAGGCGACCCGCAAGCGTCGGGATATAGGAAGAGGTGATCCACGGGGTCTTGCCGTAGCGGAGCGTCATCCAAAGCGACATGCCCTGCCACTGCATACCGCGGCCGAGCGTGCCGTCAGCACCGCCAATGGCGTAGTCAGCCTGCAGGAAGAGGCCGGGGCCAATGGTGTTGGCGCGGCAAGGCACCAGCGTGGTGCGGGACTTAAAGCTCGTCAGAGCGTTCTGCTCAACGGTCAGGGGATGGATCTTTGCGGCAATGCGGTAGGGTGCCTTTTCCCAATCAGCGGCATTGTCGTAATCAGCAGCAAAGGTGGGCTCCCAGAAAGCGATGTGGCACATTCTGCCAATGCCGTATACCAGCACCAGCTTTGCGCCCTCTGCCTTGAGTGCCGCGATCTTCTCGGGATAGGTGGGAAGATTTGCCTTGGTGGCGAAATTGCGCTGCTCCTTCGGAACAGTCAGCTCACCGAGGGGATTGAAGAGTGCGTTTTCCATTGCGTACTGGAACGCACCGCTGTTGTCGGGCGCAAGGGTGTTGCCCTCTGCGTCTGCCCACTCGTCCATGTTAAAGGTATATACGTGGTCGCACTTTACCTTCCATTCGGTAAGGAAATAAACCACCCACTTATACATGCCCATAGGGCCAACAGGCAGGATGATCGCAAGCTTTTCGCCGCGCTCCTTGGCGAGCTTGATCTGCTGTGCGATCTCGTGACCCATGTAGGTCTCGAACTCGGCAAGGTTATCGCATTTGATGGGGTTGAAGTCCTTGTTCCAGTGTGCCTGGCGCTCGGTGATCTTCTCGGGCGCGTCGATACAAGCGTCGATCTTGTCAAAATCCCAACCTGCGGGATAGAAGCCCTCAAGTGCAGAGCCCTTTACGGTAGACATGAAATTCATAATTCTGTTCTCCTTTTGTTTTGTATTTTATGGTGTTTTTCGATTAGGGAAGGTAGCGCTTCGTCGTGCCCTTGAGGTAAACGTGGCACTGCTTGAAGCCCTCGGCGTAGTCGGCGCCGCACTGATAGCCGCGGTAACGGCAGCAGGTCTTAACCATATCCGGGAAATCGATATGGTCGTGATCGCGCATCCACATGATCTGAGATTCGTGGCAGTTGAGCATATCCAGCTTGGTATCGATATAGTCGGTCACATCCACATACTCGGTGGGGTTGAAGTTAACACCGCACAGGGTGTCCATATAGTACACCGGCACCAGACGGGCGCGACCCTCTACCTCGGTGTGGTAGTTGGGCAGGGTGGCCGTAAAGCAGGCATCAAACACCAGCTTGGAGGTGGCGGTGTGGTCGGGCATATAATCGTCGGGGGAATGGGTGATGATGAAGTCGGGGTCCACCGCCTTAATGACGTTGACCACCTTGTCGCGGGCTTCCTTGTTGTTGTCGTAGATCTCCAGATCGTTGAAGCCGCCCCACATCACCTCAAAGCCGCCCAGATCGCCGCTACGCTTGGCCTCGCCGGCGCGCATAACGGTGAGCTCATCGGGGGGGATGATCTCGTGGCCCAGATTGCCGCTGGACAGATGGCATACCACCACGCGGTCACCGCGCTCTTTGCACTTGAGCAGGGTACCGGCGCAGGCAATCTCCATATCGTCCGGATGGCAGGAAATAACCAGTACAGTATACATAATGACCCTCCTTTTACTATTCTATTTTTATTATAGTCATTTTCTCCTTGCAATGGAATGTAAAATCGGTTATAATATGGGTAATTTAAGGTAAAGGAGAACCGACGTGGAAGATAAATTTACACGTCTTGACTTCGAGCGGCTCATCCATGTCGAAAAGATCATCACCATCTTCTACATGGAGTTTTCCAAGAGCTTTTGCTACGAGGGAGAACGGCACGATTTTTGGGAAATGGTCTACATTGATAAAGGGGAAATGATCTGCACCGCCGACCGCAACCGGTTTGTACTCAAGAGTGGTGAGATGACCTTCCACAAGCCCAATGAGTTCCACAATCTGTCCGGCAACGACCGGGACGCCCCCAACGCCAGCATCCTCACCTTCCAATGCCGCAGCCGTGCTATGCGGTTCTTTGAAGGAAAGATCTTCCGGCTGGATCCGGCGGAACGTGCCTTGCTCAGCGAGGTGTTTGCAGAGGGGTTGTCCTGCTACCGGCTGGAGGATGAGCAGAACCCCCTGCTACAGAACCTGCAAAAGCGACCGGACGCCCCGGTGGGCAGCAGCCAGCTGACCAAGAACCTGCTGGAGGTGTTCCTCATCCGTTTGTACCGGCACACCGAAGAGGTGCTGACCAAAAAATCCCGCCGCAGTTACGTGGTGGATGGGGTG
>JAZOSR010000105.1:0-15497 GCA_045657225.1 Eubacteriales bacterium
CGCTTTTTCTTGTCTTTGGCTGCGGTGCAGGCTTCGCTAGTCGCGCCCCGCGCGACTAGGTTAAAAGAACGCCGTGCGCGTTGCGATGGCGGCGTTCAGCCGCCAAGGCGTTTCTTTTTACAAGCACGCAGTGCTTGTGGACGAATAGCCGCCCTTAGGGCGGCGTCCTAGCAACGCCCCTTCGGGGGCGCTTTTTCTTGTCTTTGGCTGCGGTGCAGGCTTCACCAGTCGCGCCCCGCGCGACTAGGTTAAAAGAACGCCGTTCGCTTTGCGATGACGGTGTTAAGTCGGCAAGGCGTTTCTTCTGCGCAAGTCCGCAGGACTTGGCGCAACGAATCAGGCGGCGAAGCCGCCGTCCTAGCACCTGCAAAACGAGCAGAGTTGCCCTAGTGTCCGCCGTGGATATAGTGCGAAAACCTTGCAATCCTCACGATTTTATGCTATACTAATCATAGAAAGGCGGTGGGAATATGGAGAAACAAGCATTGACTAAATATGATGTTCAAGAAGAACTGCTTGCGAAGCTAAACAAGGTTAAAGGCATTTCGATATTTCTAACCGCTGTCGTAATCATTGGTATCATTCTTTACCCAATACACCTCATAAATTATTTGAACGATACACCTTTTGATTATACAGGCGGATTCAGATCTCCCGATCTTACACCAACGGCGGCGATGTTCGTTATCCCTTTTTTGATAATAGCTTTTGTAGTTATCGTTTTTTACTTATATTACATCGATTTGTACAAAATCAAAAAAGGCAAATTTGAAATTATAGAAGATACGGTTTGTCAAAAAGACAAGGAATGGCGACACTATTACAGAAACACACAAAAAGAAAATTCACTCTATTTCCGTTGTGGCAGAGTGGCGGTCGAAGATAAGGTTTATTCATATTCCAATGTAGGAGATAAATTTTACATTGTAATCCTGAAATCCAAATTAAAATCAAAAAGCAACGCTCGATTAGCTTATCATACGAAATATTATGAAATAAAAAACGATTGATACCGTTTGAGTTCGAAACCTAAATACAAAACGCAAAAAATATCTTTTCCGTAGTATCTATAAAAACAAGGATCCCGACCTATGCAGGTCGGGATCCTTCGCTTTTTCTCAACTATTTATAATTATAAAGATATTCCGACGGGAGATGCCCATGGTTATTAAATCTTCGTCAAGATCAGCTCTGCGTTGCCCGAGAGGGTATATGCGCCGTGAGTGGCGGGCACGAAAAAGGTGTCGCCTGCGGCAAAGGGCTGCCCCTCGATCATGCCGCTGCCGCAAACACAAGTGAGAGCGTGGAAGCTCTCGTTGGTGGTGGCAAGTGTAATTGCCCCCTTGACGGTATGCTTTTCGACGTGAAAATAGGGGCTTTTGCCAAGCACGCCCTCGGGGAGTGTCGGTGGCTGATAGCGCCTGAGGTCGCTGACCGCCAGTGCCTTTTCAATATGCAGGGGGCGCGTGTTACCGTTCTTGTCACGTCTGCCGTAGTCGTACACACGGTAGGTAAGGTTGCTGTTTTGCTGAATTTCGCAAATAAGACACCCGGCACCGATCGCATGCACCGTGCCCGCGGGGATCATGTAGCACTCGCCTGCCTTGACGGGAAAGAAATTCAAAAGCGCGGTCAGGCGCTCCTCCTTGATGGCGGCTTCGTATTCTTCGCGTGTGACGTCGTGCGAAAAACCGAGGTAAATGCCCGCCCCCGCCTCGGCTCCCACGATATACCACATTTCGGTCTTGCCGAAGCTGTTTTCGTTTGCCATGGCGTATTCGTCGGTGGGGTGTACCTGCACCGAGAGGTCCTTGGCGGCATCGATCAATTTGATCAGTAACGGAAAATCGGAAAATGCCGCCGCGCGTGTGCCGAGATCGGCAGACGTGACGCTTTCGGCAAGCGTTTTGCCGTTTCCGAGCCGCGATAAGCCGTCCTCGTGAAGGGAAAGCTCCCAGCTTTCCGCCAAGGGAGAGAGCGCGGTCTGTTTGCCATAGTGCTCCTTTAATTGATTGCCGCCCCAAAGGTAATCCTTGTAGGCGGGATATAGTTTTTGTATATCCATATCGGTTTCTCCGTTATTTTCTTGGCTCGGTGCAAAGGGCGATCAGGTCGTCGAGCGCGGCGGTCGCAAGGCACTCGACCGTGTCGGAGGCGCCGTAATAGATCTTGACCTCGCCGTCCGGCTCGGCGATCATGCCGCCGGGGAAAATGACGTGTTGGCGGAAGCCCTCCTCGGTTTCATAGGGCAGCTCGGGGGCAATGAGGGGCAGCTTGCTCATGCCGACGACCTTGGTGGGGTCTTTGAGGTCAAGGAGCATAATGCCTGCGGTATAGCGCTTTTTCCACGCCCGTTCCCAGCCGTTTTTGCCGCGCGCGTCGTCAATATCGACCGCGTGGAAGGTCGTCAGCCACCCCTTTTCGGTCTTGATGGGAGGTGCCGCAGGCCCTATTTTGTCATTGGCGAAGGGCACGTCCTCCACGGCAAGCACCAGCTCGTTCTCGCCCCAGAAAACGAGGTCGGGGGAGGTCGAGAGCCACAGGTCAAAGCGATCCTTGCCGCCCCTTGAATAGACGGTGAAGGGGCGCTCAAGGCGCACGTATTTGCCGTTGATCCTCTCGGGGAAAAGCACCATGTTGCGGTTGTCGGGCGCGGAGGCGCTGAGGATCTTTACGTTTGAGAACTCCTCATCGATCTCGGCAATGCAGCCGCGAATGCCGTGGCGCGTGTCCATTGCCATGCAAAGATAGGGCTTGCCGTCAATGACGGTCAGGCGCGGGTCGTAAAGTCGCTTGAGGTCACCCGTGGGGGGGAGGTCGCGGCTGTCAAAGATCGTGCCCTCGCGCACCTGCCAATGCACGCCGTCCGCGCTTGTCGCAAACCCAAGCGAGGTGCCGAAGCGCACATCGGGATAGGTTTCCTCGGTCGGGCCGTAGTCGTTGCGGAAGACCATGACGTACTGCCCCCGATATTTGGCAACGCCCGCGTTGAAGATGAGCGATGCCTCATAGGGCACGTCGTCCTTGGTGAGAATGGGTGTTTCGATTTTTTTGATGCATGCGGCACTGTGGAGTGCGGGCTCGAGCATATTCATGGATGCTTCCTCCTTGAAATAAGATGCTGATCTTATTATAGCGAGCTTTCGACAGTGCTGCTCGTCGTTTTTTGTGATTGTTTCGAAAATATTGCGTTTTTTGTGATTTTGTGATATAATTTGCCTATAAAGATGTCATTATTTTGCTTTTAAGGAGAGAGATTATGTGGGAAATAATCAAATCCTACAAAAAATACACATCTGTGAAGCGTCACGGCATCCGTTGCGAGGTCAATAAGCCAACGGCGGCGTATCCCTTGCACCGACATGATTATTTTGAGCTTGAGCTCGTCAGAGGCGGCGTTGTTTCGCATGAGCTAAACGGCGTAGGGGCGACACTGACGGTGGGGGACGTGATCGTGCTTTCCCCCAAGGATCTACACCGCTTCGATGCGCCGCGCGACGTGGAGATCTGCAACGTGTGCATATATTATAAGGATGCGCCGAGTGTGCTGCAGCGCTTGCTTTCAAAAGTGCAGCTTCCAAGAGTAGGGCATTTGTCGGGGGCGTCGCTCGCGACGGCGATCGCGTGCTTTGATGGGGCATTGGCGGCACTTACCGCGGGCGGGGAATTTGAGCAGGAGATCATTATTGCCAACATGCTGTCGTTGCTTGTTGAGGTTTTTTCTGCCACAAAGCCGCTTTGCGGCGTGCGCCAAAGGGGCGGATATGAGTACGTTGCTGAGGCAATGGCATACGTTGCTGCCAATCTGACCGCACCCGTAACGCTTGATGAGGTGG
Organism: Eubacteriales bacterium; assembly: GCA_045657225.1. Classification (GTDB taxonomy): domain Bacteria; phylum Bacillota; class Clostridia; order Oscillospirales; family CAG-272; genus Firm-07. The sequence goes on from JAZOSR010000105.1 coordinate 3,837, forward strand.
CGGCACACGTGCACCTGACGCCAAGCTATTTCAGTCGTCTTTTTGCCGAGATCGGCGGCAAGGGCTTTGCGCGCTATCTTGCAGAGCAGCGTGTAGAGCACGCGCGCATGCTGCTTGCCACGACCGATATGTCGATCACCGACGTGGCGTTTGCATCGGGGTTTGGCTCCTTTTGTGCCTTCTCGCGTGCCTTTCGCAGCCACACGGGCATGACGCCGAGTGACTTCAAGCGCCATGCGAGTGATACGTGAAGCGAAAGGACTTTACTTTTTTTGTGGGATATGCTACAATAAGCAAAAAGATACCTGCCGCGTGGGCGGCGCTGAAAGGAGCATCACATGCAAGCGGGAAATGAACAAAGACTGCGCTTTTCGGTAAACGGTGAGGAGCGCGAGCGCGAATTTATCTTTTTTGAGGTGGAATACAATCATTTCCGTGACGTGTCGGAGTCGGTGGCGCACGAGGTGCGCGACCGCTACGAGCCGCGCACGTGTGAGTGCGCGCTGGCGCTGCCCGATACCTACTGCGAGACGGGTGCGAAAACGCCGCTGGTGCTCTCCTTTCACGGCGCGGGGAATACGGTGTGTGCCGAGCGCCACGCCGTTGGGGGCGTGAAATACGCCACCTCCCTAATTGACGCGGGCTTTGCGGTGCTTGACGTGTGCGGCTCGGAGCTGCACGGCCTTACTATGGGCTGCCCCGAGCATTTGTTTGCCGCCTTTAAGGCATACCGTTATGCCGTGGGACATTATAATCTCACCGAGCAGGTTTTGGTGACGGGTGCCTCGATGGGCGGTCACGTTGCCATGAATTTTGCCAACACCTTCCCCTCGATCGTCTTGTCGCTCGGGCTGATTTATCCGCGCCTGAACATTGACGGTGCGTGGGTGGACGGTCACTACTGCATCGGCACGTGGGATAAAACGACCGCAAAGGAAGGGAAAACATCCACGCATGACCGTATCGTCGAGATCTATCGCTTCCCCGAAAACGAGTGGTGCGAGGCACGAACCGTCGGCTTTAACCCATACCGTTCCCGCTCTTTTATCGGCGCTGACGGCAAGCGCGTGGTGATCCCGCCCTGCCCCGTCAAGATCTGGCAGGGGCTGGAGGATAAGACGGTTGACCCCGTGATGGTGACGGAATTTGCCGAGTCGATCCGCCGCGCGGGCTGCTACGTAGAGCTCCACCTCCTTGAGGGTGTGGGACACACCATTACCCCCGTCATGCGTGAGGAGCTGGCGCTCTGGTTTGAAAGATTTGTGTAAGATCTTATGGGGGACAACGGGGCGCTTATGTATAACAAAATGATAGCAGAGATCGATCGCTTGATCGATGCTTGCACGCCGCAGCTTGCGGCAGATACGATCGAATTTATCAATATCAAAAGTGAGAGCGGCACACCCGCGCCGGGCGCACCGTTTGGACAGGGTCCGCGCGCCATGCTGGATGCGTTTTTGAAAAAAGCCGAGGGCGAGGGACTTTTCCCTCGCGATTACGGCGTTGGCGTGGTAAGTGCCGCGCTGAAACAGGGCACGCCCGACCTTGGTATCTGGTTGCACGGTGATGTGGTGCCCGTGGGTGACGGCTGGCGCTTTTCGCCCTACGACGCGGTCGAATACGAGGGCTGTATTATCGGGCGCGGAGCGACGGATAACAAGGGTCAGCTTGCCGCGATCTTCAACCTTTTTAAAATATTTCGTGCGCTCGGCGTGTCGCTTTCCTACAACCCTGCCATTTATCTTGGCAGTGATGAGGAAACGGGAATGAGAGATATGATCGGCATTGCGGGAAACCCCGACGCGCGCGGATTTTTGAACGTTTGTGAGACGCCGCGCCTTTCGCTTGTGCCCGACAGCGGATTTCCCGTCGGTTATGGCGGCAAGGGGAGCTTTACGGCAAGGCTTCGTGCCAAGCTGCCCTTAACGCACCTGTCCTTTTCGGCGGAGCAGCCGTCGACCCCCGGTCTTGCCGTGGCTGTTGTGAGGGAGGGGAACGTGCCCGATACGTTGCCGGGTTGTGAAATTAAGCGGGGAACGGGTGTTGAAATTTCGGCATTTTGCGCGCCGCGCCACGCGGCGCACCCGGATGGGTGCGGAAATGCCGCAACAAGGCTTGCGGCGGCACTGTGCTCGCTTGATTTTTTGACCGATACCGAGTGCCGTATCCTCTCGTTTTTGCACGACACATCGCTTGACGTGCACGGAGATATGCTTGGCATTGCCACGTCGCACGACATAATGGGGGATTTGACGGTTTTTCAGAAGTGTGTTGACTACCGCGACGGATACGTGGAGCAGGTAGTGAATATCAGATATCCGCTCGGCATCACCGACGGAGAGATCATGGAGAGGATCGGGCAAGCCGCCGCGCGCGCCCACTTTGAGGTGGTGGATGCAGTCTGTCTTAACAAGCCCTATTTGCTTGACCCCAATACCGACCTTGTCAGATGCCTTGCGGCTGCCGCAAACGAGGTAACGGGGGAGGATAAGCCGCCCTTTACCTTGAGTGGCGGCACCTATGCACACAGATTGCCGAACGCTTACGTTTACGGCATGAACGGTTGCAAGCGCCCCGAGGGGTTCCCGAAGGACAGAGGCGGCGCGCACGGCATTGACGAGCTGGTGTCGCTTGACCGCTTAAAGCGCGCCATGAAGATCTACGCAAGGGCACTGCTGCGCCTTGACGGTATGAAATGGTAACGTGAGAAATGATAAAAACCGCTTTTCCCCCAAAACGGTGTGGGAAAAGCGGTTTTTTATTGGACGGGCGATTCGTGAATCGCCCCTACCTTAAACCTTGGTTAAGATCAGCTTTGCGCTACCCGTAAGGGTATACGCGCCGTGGGTGGCGGGGACGAAGAAGGTATCGCCTGCGGCAAGGGGTTCACCGTCGATGCTGCCGCTACCGCTAACGCACGTGAGGGCGTGGAAGCTCTCACCGTTTGTCGCGAGCGAGAGCTCGCCCCCCACGGTGTGCTTTTCAACGTGAAAATAGGGGCATGTTGCCAGCAGGTCGCCTGTCGGGGGTGTGTGATGATAGGCGGTAAGGTCACTGACCGCGAGCGCCTTTTCGATATGCAGGGGGCGTGTGTTACCGTCCTTGTCGCGTCTGCCGTAGTCGTAAACCCGATAGGTGAGGTTGCTGTTTTGCTGGATCTCGCAAATGAGGCACCCCGCACCGATCGCGTGGACGGTCCCCGCGGGGATCATATAGCACTCGCCCGCCTTGACGGGGTAGAAATTTAAAAGCTCGGTGAGCCGTTCCTCTTTGATGGCGGCTTCATATTCTTCACGCGTCACGTCGCGCGAAAAGCCGAGGTAAATGCCGGCGCCTGCCTCGCCTTCCACGATATACCACATTTCGGTTTTGCCGAAGCTGTTTTCGTTTGCCATGGCGTACTCGTCGGTGGGGTGGACCTGCACCGAGAGATTTTCCTTGGCATCGATCAGCTTGATCATAAGAGGAAAGGCGGGGAATGCCGCCACGCGCGTGCCGAGGTCGGCGGGGGTTGCCGCTTCGGCGAGCGTTTTGCCGTCCCCGAGGCGTGTCATGCCGTCCGCGTGAAAGGAAAGCTCCCAGCTCTCGGCGCACGGGGAAAGGTCGGTTATCTTGCCGTAGCGTTCCTTTAATTTGTTACCGCCCCAAAGGTAATCCTTATATACGGGGTATAGCTTTTCGATTTTTTTGATGCCTGCGGCACTGTGAAGTGCCGGCTCTAACATTTTCATCGGATCTTCTCCCTTTTAAATGCGGTTGTGGCTTCATTATATCACATGGGCAAGGAGATGTTCAATAATATTATTTACTTTTGCTAAAAAATGTATTATAATATACATACGCCAAGGCAAAGAGTCTATGAAAGCTAAGGGAAGGAAGTGGATAAAATGGGCGGTAAAATATATGATCCCAATTTGCTGAAAAACGATAAAGCATCTGAGGATGCGGTAGACTGGTACGAGGTATCCCTTGAAAATTTCGATATTTACGGATTGCTTCCTGAAAAGGATGGGATTTTGACACGCAGGATGCCGGTCGAAACGGCAAAAAAAGTGAGTGTCGGTGTGTTGGGGCAGAGTGGATACGGTGCAGGGGGAAGAATCCTTTTTTCAACGAATTCGCCGTTTGTTGCGCTAAAGGTTGAATATGGGGATGGGTCAGTGCCAACGGTATGCAATCATTGCTTCTCGTATGGGTTTGATTTATATAGATTTGATAAAACCCAAAAGGATGTATTTGTAGGTGCGTTCCGACCTGTTTCAGGATTTGATTATCTCACAGCCGAATTTAAGGTAGATACAAAAAACAACCGCGAAAAAACGTATTATACACTAAATACGCCGCATTTTTCAGAGGTTAAAAAATTGTATATCGGTCTTGAAAAGGGAAGTGAATTGGCGAGAGGGAAAAAATACCGCAACACGAAACCCGTTGTTTTTTACGGCTCCTCGATCACCCATGGCGGTGCGGCGGGAAGACCCGGCAATACATATGAAAATTTTATTTCGCAAAAATATAATCTTCATTATGTAAATCTTGGCTTTGCCGGAAACGCAAAGGGCGAGCCCGCTATGGCTGAATACATCTCCGATCTTGATATGTGCGTGTTTGTTTGTGATTATGACCACAATGCACCTAACGTCAAGCATCTTTCGGATACGCATTACTCTTTTTATGAAACCATAAGAAAGAAATACCCCGAAATACCGTATATTATGATCTCGAGGCCTGATTTTTTCAAGAATCCCACGGCGAATGATAAGAGAAGAGCCGTCATTATTGAAAGCTATAAAAGGGCGCTCGCGGCGGGTGATCAGAATGTATATTTCATAGATGGCGAAAGCTTATTTGAGGGAGATTTTTACGAATCGTGCACGAGCGACGGTTGTCATCCAAACGACCTTGGATTTTATAGAATGGCTGACAAGATCGGTGCTGTTATTGCGGCGGTGCTTGGCATAGAGTAATGCTTTGATCGGCATGACAAAACCGTTTTGGAAAAAGCTGTGATTTTGCCGTGCCGAGAGCAAGGTCGTGGTATTGGTATTTCTGCTGAAAATGAAATTTTTGCATAGTCTGTCTTTACATTCCATTGCTTTGGTGGTATACTAATGATAATGAATTTTTCGTGCGAGGTGCAGATATGTTTGACGTAGTAAAGGTAAAAGACGAGTGCGTGGCGTGGATCCGCGACTTTTTTGAGAAGAGCGGCAAGGGCTGTAACGCCGTGGTCGGTATTTCGGGCGGCAAGGATAGCTCCGTGGTGGCGGCGCTTTGCGTGGAGGCGCTGGGGCGCGACCGCGTGATCGGGGTTCTCATGCCCTGTGGCGATCAGTTTGACATCAGCTGCTCGTTTCAGCTGGTAAACCACCTCGGCATCAAGCACTACGTGGTGAATATCAAGGACGCGGTGGAGGGCCTCAAGTCGGCAATGCCGAAGGATCTTTCCCTGACGGCGCAGACGGTGAACAATATCCCCGCGCGCGTTCGCATGACCACGGTCTACGCGATCTCCCAGAGCTGTAACGGGCGTGTTGCGAACACCTGCAACCTCTCGGAGGATTGGGTGGGGTATTCGACGCGCTACGGTGACGCGGCAGGCGATTTCAGCCCTCTCTCGAACCTGACGGTTGACGAGGTGAAGAAGATCGGTCATTTGCTGGGTCTGCCCTCCGAGTTGGTGGAAAAGGTGCCGATTGACGGACTTTGCGGCAAGACCGACGAGGACAACCTCGGCTTTACCTACGCGGAGCTTGACCGTTATATCCGCACGGGCGAGATCGAGGATATGGACAAAAAGGCAAAGATCGACGATCGGCACGTGAAGAACCTCTTTAAGCTGCAGCTGATGCCCGTATTTGACCCCCATATTGCGCATATTTGATGAAAGAAAAAAGACCTTGGTGTGTCCAAGGTCTTATTTTTTTGATAGATCATCGGTTCGTCCGAGCAAATAATCCAGCGAAACATCAAAATAATCCGCAAATTTGATAAGAGTTTCATAATCTGCTTCGCGTTCCATATTTTCGTATCTACTGATCGTATTTTGGTTCATATTTAAATCAAGTGCCAATTTCAGTTGGGATATTTTCTTTGTTTTTCGTAATTCTTTGAGCCGAAATTTCATTTTCTTCTCCTTTTTTCAAAAATCCCTTGACAAAATTATACCATTTTGGTATAATCATAATATCCCGTTTTGGGATAACTATAAACAAAGGAGAACAGTTATGAAATTTTGTTCAAAATGCGGAAAAGAGATTGTAGACGAGGCGATTGTTTGCCCTAACTGCGGTTGTGCTGTTGCTTATGGTGGTGCAAAATCTGTTGTTAATATTGGCGAGGATAGCGTTAATGTTGGACTTTGCGTTTTGGCGGCGTTGTTCCCGATTTTCGGTTTTATTTATTGGCCGCTAAAGTACAAAGAAGCACCGCGCAAGGCAAAGGCGTGCGGAATTACGGCCATTGTTTCCTTTGCAATTAATTTTATTGTGATATTGGCCAGTATGATGTAAGGTGGATACATACGAATAAAAAGACCACGCTCTGCCAAAAAGCAGGCGCGGTCTTTTTTTGTGTTGATTGCTACAAAAATTGATGCGGTTGGATCTCGGGGTGAAGTTGCCGTTTGTGGGCTGAAAAAAGGGCTCCCTCCGGGAGGGAGCTCCCGTTGAAAACGGGTGAGGGAGAGTGCGTTTGCCCCCATCTAACACGTTGCAAAATTTGTATCGTATATGATACATCTCGCCGCAACGGGTCGTGGATTACGGACCGTCGAGGACGTCGGTCCCTACGAGTGGGACGGGGTTGATTGCGCCGCCGTGTGTGGGTCGGGGATTGCGGGCGATTCGTGAATCGCCCCTACGGAAAAGAGAGTGCCGCCGTGTGTGGGTCGGGGACTGCGGGCGATTCGTGAATCGCCCCTACCCGTATGTTTGCTTGCCGTTTGTAAATCGTGGACGCCCTTCGGGCGACACCTCATCCACCGCGGGGCGGTCCCCCTTCCCCTTAGGGGAAGGCATAGGTTGGTCGCGCCGCCGTGTATAGGTCGGGGATTGCGGGCGATTCGTGAATCGCCCCTACGGTAGGCGAAGCGTATCATAACGCCTAACATTCGGACCTGCCCGATCACCTCGCTTTGCGAGCTATGCCGCCACCTATCCCGGGGTGAGAGGCAAGGGGGAGCGTTGCCGCAAAAAAGCCTTCCCCTTGATGGGGATTTCCTGCGAAAGTGTGGTGCAAGTATGAATTTTGTAGGGACCGGCGTCCTCGACGGTCGGCGTTTGCCCCCTATCTAACACGTTGCAAAATTTGTATTGTATATGATACATCTCGGCGTAACAGGTCATGGATTACGGACCGCCGAGGACCTCGGTCCCTACGAGTGGGACGGGGTTGGTCGCGCCGCCGTGTATGGGTCGGAGATTGCGGGCGATTCGTGAATCGCCCCTACCCGGTATGGTGCTTGCCGTTTGTAAATCGTGGACGCCCTTTGGGCGACACCTCATCCACCGCGGGGCGGTCCCCCTTCCCCTTAGGGGAAGGCATAGGTTGTTTTCTCTGTCGTATATGTCGTATATATAGATTGTGGATCGCGCTCTCCCTCAGTCGCCTGTGGCGCCAGCTCCCTCCCGGAGGGAGCCAAGGCAGGACGCGGTTGATTGCGAGGGTGTTTGTGAGATTTTTTCCATGTTAAAATCCTTCAAACGGAATGTTTGTTGAAAAAATCTATTGAAAAAGCAAAAAGCTTATGATATAATAATACGAAATATTTATAAAATACTTAAAAAACAGGAGGTTTTTATGGAAGAAAAGAGAAGTTCTTTTTCGGGCAAGATCGGCTTTGTGCTTGCGGCTGCGGGCTCTGCCGTCGGCCTTGGCAATATTTGGCGTTTCCCCTATCTTGCCGCAAAATACGGTGGAGGTATGTTCCTGCTTGTTTACATTTTGCTTGCCGTGACCTTTGGCTTTACCTTGATGGTGGCGGAGATCGCGATCGGCAGAAAGACGAAGCAGAGCCCGATCGGCGCTTACAAGGCACTGCATAAGCGCTTTGCCTTTGTCGGCATTCTCGCCTCGATCGTGCCTGCCATTATTTTGCCCTATTACTCGGTCATTGGCGGCTGGGTTATGAAATATGCCTTCGGCTTCCTTATCGGCGAGGGCAAGGAAATGGCATCGGGCTCATATCTTGGTGACTTTATCGGCGCGCCCTTTGAGCCGCTTGTTTGGTTTGCGCTCTTCCTTGGCATTACCGCGCTGATCGTATTCTTCGGCGTGCAAAAGGGTATTGAGAAGGTCAGCAAGTTCATGATGCCCGTGCTTATTGTGTTGATGCTCTTTGTTGTCATCTACACCTTCTGCACCACCGACGGCATCGGCGAGGGTATCCTTTACTACATTACCCCCGATTTTTCGCACTTTTCGATTATGACGGTGGTTGCCGCCATGGGTCAGCTTTTCTACTCCATGTCGCTTGCGATGGGCATTATGATCACCTATGGCTCGTACATGAAAAAGGAGATCAGCATTGAGAAGGCGACCCACCAGATCGAGATCTTCGACACGGGCATTGCCGTGCTTGCGGGTCTGATGATCGTGCCTGCCTGCTTTGCCTTCAACAACGGTGATCCCGCCGCACTCGGTGCGGGTCCCGGGCTTATGTTCGGCGTGCTGCCGCAGATCTTTGACAGAATGTACGGCGGTGCCGTGGTTGGTGTCGTGTTCTTCCTCATGGTGTTCCTCGCGGCGCTTACCTCGTCGATTTCCCTCATGGAAACCGTGGTATCGACGATCCAGGACAAGTGGAAGATCGACCGCAAGGTGTCGCTTCTTATCGTTCTCGGTATCAGCGTGCTGCTTGGCGTGCCCTCCTCGCTCGGTAACGGTGTGTGGAGCAATGCGACCATTCTTGGCATGACCTTCCTTGATTTCTTTGATTTTATCAGCAACAACGTTCTCATGCCCATCGGCGCGTTTGCAACTGCCTTGATGGTTGGCTACTTCATCAAGCCGAAGACCGTCATTGACGAGGTAGAGCTTTCGGGCGAATTTAAGATGAAGGCGGTCTTCTCCGCAGTCATTCGTTATGTGGCGCCTGTGTTCATTCTCGTTATTCTTGTTTCGTCAATCCTCAACGTATTCGGCGTGATCAGCATTTAAAAACAACTGAAAAGGGTGAATAACATGATCGATATTTGCATGATGACCAGCATTTACGGCTCGCGCCGTGAGGGGGGCAAATACTCCCTGCCCGAGGCGATCGCGCGCTGCAGCGCGGCAGGCTTTGCGGTACAGGATCTTTCGATGTGCTCGATGATCAATCCGAGCGACGCGCTTTGCGCTGACGACTTTGAGGCACGTGTGGAGGAGATCCTTGCGGCAAAGGAGGCAAACGGCGTGCGCTTTTACCAGACCCACGCGCCCTTTCGCCGCGGCTGCATTCTCGTTGACGAGGATGCCGCGCGTGAGGAGCACTACTGGAAAATGACCATGCGCTCGCTTGAAATTACCAAGCGCGTGGGCGCAAAGTGGACGGTGCTGCACCCCTCCAATGATTTTTCCAGCATGGATGAAAAGCACCAGCTTGAGATCAACCACCGACTCTTTGACAAGGTGGTGGATCGTGCGGCACAGCTTGGCATCGGTGTTGCCTTTGAGAACATGGTAGAGGGCAAGCACGCAGGTGAGCCGCACCGCTATTTTTCCTTGCCCGAGGAGATGATCGCGCTTTGCGACGATTACGCGAGCGATCACGTAAAGCTTTGCTGGGACTTCGGACACGGCAATTTTGCCGTTGCCGACAGGCACGAGGAGGCACTCCGTATGCTGGGTGACCGTCTTGTGTGCGTACACGTTGACGATAATTACGGCGGCGGACGCGACGACCACTTTTTGCCGTTTTGCGGCAACATCGCTTGGGAAAAGCTGATGCCGGTGCTCTCTGAGATGGGTTTCCCCGGTGTGCTCGATCTTGAGCTCAGCTTTGGCTCGCGTATGCCCGACGACCTGCGCGATGAGGCGGCGCGCTTTGCCGCAACAATCTGCCGTAAACTGCAGGCGCTCACGCTATGTGATTGATTATTCGCGCAGAACAAAAACGCACCGAGTAGAAAACAAAGAGCCGTTTTTAAGATTGCAAATAAAAAAGTGTTTTGGGTAGAAATTCGTGCCGAATTTCATTTTTATGTACGTTTTTTAGCCGCGCTCTCGACACTCGACGTATTGAATACGCCTATACGTGTCGAGATCACGTCTTCTGCATCGAATACTCAATCCCATTGATCTTACCAATCAGAAAGGACGATTTGTGATGAAAAAGATCGATTTCCACGTGCATCATTCCGACCCCATTCCACTTGAGCAGACGGTTGCCTATTTTCGCGATATGTGTGAGCGCAAGGGATATGAGGGCGTATGCACGCTCTCGTACGTGCGCGATGGAGCGGTGAGCTTTCACCCGACCTGTAATGAGGAGGCGCTTGCCATTAAGGCGGCAATGCCGGGCTCCTTTGCGTTTGCGGCGCTCTTTCACGATCGCGATCTTGTAAAGCAGGCAAGGGAATATATGGCGGCGGGCTTTGACGGCATTAAGCTGCTTGAGGGTAAGCCGAACAATTACCGTTATAACGGCTTTGGCTACGAAAGTCCCGAATTTGATGCCTTTTTTGCCTATGCCGAGGCAGAGGGGATCCCGCTGATGATCCACAATAACGACCCCATTGAGAATTGGGACGTGGAAAAGGCGTCCGAGCGCGCCAAGGAGATGGGTTGGGTCTATGACGAAACCTACCCCTCGCAGGAGTGGTTTTTCCTCACGCTTGAGGCGGTGTTCGCAAGACATCCGAACCTTCGTGCGGCGCTCGCGCACATGGGATTTTATGCCGATGATCTGCCCCGTGCGGCGGCATTGCTTGAAAAATACCCCAATTTGTATCTTGATATTACGCCCGCGATCATTATTTACGAGCATCTGTCGGCAACGCCGAAGGAGAGCGAGGCGTTTTTCAGAAAATATCACGACCGCCTCATTTACGGCACGGACGCGCAAAATGACCTCACGGGCTTTGCAAGAGAATATAACGACACCAAAACCGAGATCATTTCGACCTTCCTTGAGGGTAGCGAGCCCCGCACGATCGGCGATCGCCATATCGTGCCTATTAAGCTGGAAACTTATATGATAGAGAATATTTACTACAATAACGCGATGCGTTTTGTGAAAAAATAAGGGCGGTCGATTCGTGAATCGACCCTACAAAAATAACCGCTTTTCCTCATCGTATAGGGATGGAGAAAAGCGGTTTTTATTTGATGAGAATATGGCTACACAATCAATTATATTTATTCTGTAGGGACAGGCGTCCTCGACTGTCCGTATTTCCAACCTTTAAAGCGTAATCGCTTATATGAGTGTTTTTGGTCTGCGCGAAGCACGCGAAGGAGGACACGTGTGGTTTGATGCAGAAGCCGTGATCTCAATGCACATAGGCGTATTTTATACGTCGGGCATTGAGAGCGCGGCTAAAAAACACACATAAAAATGAAATTCGGTACGAATTTCTACCTCAAATCATTTTAAAAAGCGAAACCGCTCTCACTTGCCACCAAAAGATGGAGTGAAAGCGGTTATATTGTTATTGATTTGCGTGTGTGTTTTTGTTC
>JAZOSR010000106.1:0-18347 GCA_045657225.1 Eubacteriales bacterium
TTAAAAATATCATTGTCAGACGGTGTGCGATTATCGCAATCGTAGCTTTCGTTGCGTTTATGGTTATAGGCAGACTCATCTCGGGTGTGCATTGGATTACCGATATTATAGGCGGTGCGTTGTTCAGTGCAGGAATGGTGACGACCTATTTTTCAATATGCAATATTTTAAAATAAGAATAAGACTCTGAGAAATCTTTCGACTTCTCAGAGGCTTATTTTACGTTTATCTGACTACCGAGGAATGCCTATAGATGTAAAACTCTTCTTGGCTTGGCATCCACTTCTTTTCCTTGGGAGGAAAAGTCGCGTCAAAGGCTTCCACGGCGGAAATGTCCTCGCAACAGTCGGCGGCGGTGGAAGGAATAAACATCCACTTTTTGCCGTCAAGCGCGTTCGGAACAAGCTCCGCAACTAAAAGCGCTGTCGGGAAGTTGCCGTCAAAGACAAAGCTGACGTTTTTCTTTTTACAGCTTACGAACCCACGGCTGACATAGTTCCCCGGATTGCCGAAGTTTATGTTCACGTCATAGCCCATTCCGCGTGCAACCTCAAAGGAATGCTCGATCAGTATTTTTCCGAGCTTCTGCCTTTGATATTCGGGAGCAACGCAAAGCGGCCCGAAGGAAAGTATCTCCTTCCGATCACCGTTCTCGTCCTCAAGCCATGCCTTCGTATACATAATGTTTCCGATTATCTTACCGTCAAGCTCGAGCACAAACGCAAGCTCGGGGATAAAATCGGGATGAGAGCGCATCGTATGGACGAAATAATGCTCGTCCGCGCCCGGCTTGTAGACATTCCAAAATGCCTCGCGAGTAAGCTCTTCAACTGCCCTATAGTCTTTTTCGGTTTCTAACCGTATTGTTACATTGTTCATTGCTAAATCCTCACGGTTGTCAAAGTATGTAAAGATATTATATCATATTTTTTTAAAAAAATCAAATTTTCAAGAACGCGCTTTGCATCTTCTCCTTTACAAATTTATGTAATTGTGCTATAATTAATCTACCATCTTTGCCATATATGCCAAGGAGGAAAACAATGGGAACACTTGTCATTTTTAATCTTATCTTAATACTTATCATAGCCGCCTTACTGATCGCCGTGAAAAAATGGATGCGCAGTGAGCGCGCGAAGCGCGTGCTTGTGCTCATAGCGCCCCTGGTTACCATCGCCTGCCATTACAGCTTGCTGTTCTATCACGCGCTCGTTACGGGAAAAGCTATCGACTATCTGATCGAAACGCCAAACCTTATTTTACCGATCTATCCGTGCAACGTCGTGATGTGGTGTGCCCTTATCTACGGTCTTTTACCAAACAAAAACAGCAAATTTTCGCTCCTGTTTTCCGATTATATTTTTTGGTTCGGCATCGCCTCCACGCTTGTGGGTATGTTTGCAAACGTGGATTTTATTCTGAACCCCACCCTTGCCGACTTTGAGGTAACAAAGAGCATCGTCGCACACGCCACGCTCCTGTTTAACGTGCTGCTCATTCCCGTTCTTGGCTATCTGCGCCCCAACTTCTTCCGGAATATGCGCAACATCGTGATAGCCGTTATTGCGATGTATATCATCGGTCTTTACTGCAACCTCGTTCTCACCGTTCTTTCTTCTGCAGAGGTGGCTTATGATGAAAATGCTATGTTCATCATCCACTCCCCCTTTGAGGGTGTTCCCTTCCTGCGCTATCCCATTATTGCGGCAGCGGGACTTTTCATTTATTTCATCATTTTCACAGTATGTGATATTGTCAACTCTCCGCGCGGCGAGCGTTGGTTTAACCGTCTGCGCAAAAAAAACAAGAAAACGGCTCGCTGAATGCGAGCCGTTTTCTTTAAAGGAATGCAATTACGATAAGCGCGACCACTGCCACCCAGATCAACACGAACGGGATCGCATAATACCATTTTTTCGGCTTTCCCTCTCCCCACAGCCCTTCGGCACGCGAACGACAGTCTGCAAACACGTCCTTTGGAATGCACTTTACGCACCAAGCAATCAGCGCGGGCAGAATGATCACGTCATCGAGATACCCCAGCACGGGTATAAAATCGGGGATCAGATCAATAGGTGATAACGCGTAGATCACCACCACCGCCGCGATCATTCTTGCATACCACGGCGTCCTTTTCTCCTTTAGTGCAAGAAACACCGCCGGAATATCGGTTTTTAGCTTTCTTGCTCTTTCACTCAGCTTACTCATACGCTTTCCGAGAATACCTCACTGCTTCTTTCCGTTCCCTTTTGCGGAAAAAAATCTTTGCTTGTATTTTTTAAGAAACCCTTGCAGCTGCGTTTTGTGCGCACAAAGCTTTTCCTCGCAGCGCGAGCAATCAAGACAGGCGTTCGTGGCGGTGGAAAAGCGCTCGGGGTGCAGACGGTAAGCGATCTCCCAGCGCAAAAGCAGCAGTAACGCGCACCCAAGCAGGCTATACGTATACCAATTTACGATAAATACAAGGGGCGTGAACATCATGGCAAAATCCCAATTATAAATACGACAGGTCGTACAGCACTGATTCTTCATAAACCACGTTTGGAACGGGCAGAAAAAGAGGATACAGATAATATCGCAAACCGAGTAACCAATGGCAATCAGGATCAAAATGCCCTTATCGATCAGCTCCGTATAATACAGGGCCCCGATCGCGGCATTAAGAGCGAGCCACACCACCGCAACAAGGGCGGTTTGCTTCCAGAATTGATTGGTGGGAGCAGGATCCCCCTCAATGGGATCGTAATTTCTTTCAAATTGCTTTTGACAGCCCATGCTCTCAAGCCTTGACGGAAAAAACCGCAAAAGCATTTCTACGATGAAAAAGACCCAAACGACAATGGGTAGCGCGATGTTAGAGGAAAGGACCTCGGTCCGATCCAATATGTAAAACACCAGCACCGCTATGAATAGCAGCGAGCGAAGCACCAGCTTGATATAGTGCAGCAAACAAATTTTTGATAGTTTTTTTCGCATTTTCAATACCGTTTCTATAGATTTTCATTTAATCATGCTGACAAGGTCATCAAGGGATTTGCGCTTTTTGGTACGCAGAGGATCGCCCTCCTTCGCGTAGCCGAGCGTAATAACAAGGCGCACGGGGGCATCAAGATGGCAAATTTCGCGGATCTCCTTTTCGCGCAGCCAACCAAGAATACAGCTACCAAGCCCCTGTACGGTGGCTTCTGCCGTAATGTAGGCGGCAAGAATGCCGATATCCATAGAACGGTAATCGTTTCCCGTTTCCTCGGCATATCGCGAGGCTGTGCTCGCGTAGGGGCGCTCCGAAATCACCAACAGCACGGGCGCGTCGGGAGCAAATTTATTGATACCAAGTCCCTGCGTTGCCTTAGCAACGGCAATTGCCCTCTCACCCTTGCAGACAGTGATATGATAAGGCTGACTGTTGCACGCGGAGGGTGCAAGCCGCGCCGTTTCAAGAATCGCGTTCAGCTTCTCCTCCTCCACGGGGCGGGCGGGATCGTAGCTGCGGCAGGACTGTCTTTTTGCTGCAATTTCGGCAAAATTCATAAGGTGATCCTCTTTTCGCGTAATCATCATTACTTATTATACCGCAAAACTTTAAAAAACGCAATACGGATAATCCCAACACCACCCAGTGTGACTTTTGGGCTTTATTTGTTCATAGACTTGACACTCCGAGAAAAAGAGAGTATAATTTGAAAAAGCCCTGTATAACCATTTCATGCTTTTCTAAAGCAAGACCGAAAGGAACATAAAATGAAGCTTACGTTTTTAGGCACGGGTGCGGCGGATTGGAAGCCAACCGACAAGGACATACGCGCGGATTATCGCAAAAATGCCTCCCTGCTGATTGACGATTGCCTCCTCATTGACCCGGGTCCTATGGCAATCGACGGTATGGTTTTTTCGGGAAAGGACCCTCGCGATGTGAGGTTTATCCTGAACACCCACAAGCATTCCGACCATTACAGTATTGATACCGTGAATGCTTTGCCCTGTGCCGTGCTCCACACGCTCCGCGCGGGTGAGGTAAAAAGGATCGGGCATTATACCGTCACGGCACTCCCTGCCAATCACGCCGTTGCGACCGTCCATTTTCTCATTTCCGACGGCGAGCGCACGCTTTTTTACGGACTTGACGGCGCGTGGCTGCTCTACGAGGAGTTTTGCGCCATTAAAAAAGCGGACGTTGACCTTGCCATACTCGACGCAACGGTCGGCGATGCCGACGGCGATTTTCGCGTGTTTGAGCACAACGATCTTAACATGATCGTACAAATGAAGAAGTCCCTTGCACCGCACGTCAAGCGCTTCATCATCACCCACGTGTCGCGCAGTCATTCCTACCCACACGACGTCATCGTGGAAAAAATGACCCCCCACGGCATCGAGGTTGCCTTTGACGGCATGGAGATCATCATTTAATAAAATGAGCAAAGCAGCGACTGCTAACGGTCGCTGTTTTGTTTTTGTCGCAAGAGGGCGAACAAAAAACGCCTGCCATATTTACTTTTCGGCGCGCATCTTTTATAATATAATTGAGTAATTGACAAAATCAATCATCTATCATTGCCATCGGGTGGAAGGGAGGATATATGCAAGCACCTCATTTGACGCCGGCGCATTCCGTCAAGCCGAGGCTTCTCGCGCTTCGGAGGGGCAATGCCGCAACACCCTACAGCGTGGGGGAAATAAATATTATCGTCATCACAAGCGGTGCAGGACGACAGCTTTGCCGTCATCTACCACAACTGCGGCGACAACGTACCCAAAATGCTTGACTCAATTCTATCAACGGGGTGTGCCGCCTATCATTTTGGCAACGCCGTGGATATGGAAAAGGATATTATTGCAAACGTCCCCGCGGACACGCTTGTGATGGGCAATATCGACCCCGCAGGTGTTCTTCGCATGGGCACGCCCGCAGAGGTGCGCGAAAAGACGCTCGCACTCCTTTCACAGTGCGCAAAATACCCCAACTTCCTTCTCTCCTCGGGCTGTGACATTCCACCCCTCACGCCTTGGGAAAATCTTGATGCCTTTTTTGCCGCATCGGAGGAATTTTATAAAGTATAATTTCCCTAAAAACACCAAACAGTGAGGTGATAAGTATGAAAAACCAAGTAACGGTGACCGTCAACGGCATCCCCACCACGACAGAGGAAGGCACATGGCTTTCTGAGATCACGGAGGGTGAGCTCCCCTGCGGCGGTCACGGAAAATGCGGCAAATGCAGAGTCACGGTGCGGGGCGCGATTTCGCCGCCATCCCCCCAAGAAATGCAGCTTCTCTCCCCCGCCGAGCTTGCCGCAGGCGTGCGGCTTTCCTGCCTTGTGCGCGTGCTTGGCGACTGCGAGGTCACGACCGATAAGAGTGGCGTGAAGGCACAGATCGTCGTGAGCGGAGCACTGCCGCGCTTTGACCTTGCCCCCGCGTTTGCAAAGTACGGCGTCGCGATCGACGTCGGCACGACCACGCTGGCGGCAACGATTTATGACGCAAGCGGCAAACGCCTCTCAAGTGCCTCGTGCATCAATCCGCAAGCCAAATGGGGCGCTGACGTCATTTCAAGAATAGAAGTAGCGCTCGGAGGTAACGCCAAGGCTCTTGCCGAGGCAATCAGAGGTGCGATCGACCGCATGATCGGCGAGCTTGCCGCATCAGCCAACGTTAACGCAAAGGAGATCGACGACGTGGTGATCACGGGCAACACCGTGATGCTCTCCCTGCTTGTTAAGGAATCCGTCGAGCCGCTCTCCCACGCCCCCTTTGCCGCCAAGCGCCTATTTGGAGAAGCGCTGACGGCAGGCGAGCTTGACCTCACGTCACTCTCCCCCACCACCACTGTCTATTTGCCCCCGTGTATTTCCGCGTTTGTGGGCGCTGACACCACCTGCGCGATTCTTGCGACCGATCTTACAAAGAGGAACAACGCGCTTTTGGTTGACATTGGCACCAACGGCGAGATCGCGCTTTATCACGGGGGACAGCTCACCGGCACCTCGACCGCGGCAGGTCCTGCCTTTGAGGGCTTTGGTATTTCGTGCGGTATGCGCGGCGAGCGGGGCGCGATCGACAAGGTCATGCTTATCAACGGCGAGCTTTACCCTCACGTGATTGGCGGCGGCACACCAAAGGGCATTTGCGGTAGCGGTCTTGTTGACGCAGTTGCCTGCATGCTTGATAGTGAGGTGCTTGATGAAAGCGGATTTTTGGAGGAGGACCCCTACCCTATCGGCGAGGGAGTTTCACTCAAGGGACAGGATATCCGCGCGCTTCAGCTTGCCAAAAGTGCCATCTGTGCGGGCATCATGACGCTACTGGGCGAAAAGGGTCTTGCACCCACCGACATCCAAGCGCTCTTTATCGCGGGCGGCTTTGGCAATTATCTCAATACACGAAACGCAAAAAGAATCGGGCTTTTACCAAACGAGCCCGCTATGACCCCGCAGGCAGTCGGCAACGCCGCGCTTGGCGGTGCCGCCATGCTGTTATTAAACCGAGAACTGCGGCAAGTAGCCGCACAGACGGCAAGCAAAGCCACGGTGCTTGCGCTTTCCACCAACAAGAAATTTGCCGACTATTACATGATGGGAATGCTGTTTTAACATCTACATAAAAACGAGGCGCGGATGAGTGATCCGCGCTTTGTTTTTGTATTTTTATCTACTTTTTGTAGAGTTTTGTAAAAAAACTACAAACGGTAGGTTGATTTTCTACCAAAAAAGGTGTAAAATATGCTTAAAAGGATCAAGGGAGGGCTCTTCGCATGGACTTGGCTTGTGCCTTTGCCGCCAATTTGAGGGCGGCACGCAAAAAAATGAGTTTAACGCAAAAGGAGCTGGCAAAAAGGATCGGCTACTCCGAAAAAGCGATCAGTAAGTGGGAGTGCGGCGGTGCCATACCGCCCGTAATGGAGCTGATGCGCCTTGCCTCGGCACTGCAAACCACCATTGACGCTTTGTTAAAAGAGGAAGCGGAGATCACCTATTTTCTCGGCATTGACGGAGGTGGCACAAAAACCGCCTTTTTGCTCGAAAACGCGGAGGGTGCAGAGATCGCAAGCACAACGCTTGGCTCAACGAACCCCAACGACGTGGGGTTTGACGCCTGCTTTCGCACGCTTGAGCAGGGCATTGCCGAGGTAACGGCAGGCATTGAGCTTTGCCACGTTGCCGTGTTCGCGGGGATCGCGGGCGGCGGGCTTAGCGGCAAAAACGTGGAGATCATTGCGCAAAAGCTTGCTTCCTTTGGCTTTGGCTTTGTATCAAACGGCAGTGACGTGGAAAACGCGCTGGAGGTGGCGCTTCACGGCGAAAACGGCGTGGCAGTCATTGCGGGCACGGGCACGATCGCCTTCGCGCAGGAAAACGGCACACGTCATCGCGTGGCGGGCTGGGGCTACCTCTTCGACGGAGGCGGAAGCGGCTTTGATATTGCGCGCGATGCCTTTGAGGCGTGCTTTCGCGACGTTGACGGTCGCGGCGAGCACACCGCGCTGACAAGTGCTTTTAGTAAGCGCCTTGGCTCTACCCTGCCCGATGCGATCCCCACACTTTACGAGGGGGGCAAGCGCCTCATCGCTTCCTTTGCGCCGCTTGTATTTGATGCGGCAAGGGAGGGTGACTCCATTGCCCTCTCTATCATCGAACGAAATGCCGCGTGTCTTGCCAAGATCGTCGCGACGGCACACGCACATTTAAGCGACAAAAGCGCCCCTGCCGTCATTTGCGGCGGTATTGCACACCAAAAGGATTTTATTGCCCCTATGATAAAACAACACCTGCCCGCCGACCTCCTCGTCGTCTTTTCCGACACGCCGATGGTACATGGCGCAGTAGCATACGCAAGGAGAAAATATCATGAACAACACTGAAAAAAGAAACGAGCGCACCACACACATTGACAAGATGCCGCTTCGCGAGGCACTCGCCATCATCAACGACGAGAACAACCGCGTGATCGAGGCGATCGATAAAGCACTGCCCGCCATTGAGGAGGCATGCGAAAAAATGATCGCTTCCATCAAAAACGGCGGTCACGTGTATTACATTGGCGCGGGTACGTCGGGGCGCCTTGGCGTGGTAGACGCCTCCGAGTGCCCCCCTACCTACGGCGTGCCGAGCGAGATGTTCGTCGGCGTGATCGCGGGCGGTCCGCAGTGTATGTTCACCGCCGCCGAGGCACAGGAGGACGACCCGAACGCCGCCATTGCCGACCTCAAGGCAAAGGGCTTTCGCGCAGGTGACGTGCTGATCGGCATTTCCGCCTCGGGTGGTGCCGCCTACGTCGTCAGCGCCCTTGAATACGCCAAATCGCTTGGCTCGGCGGCAATTGCCATTGTCAATAACCCCGACACCAAGATGGAAAAAGTCGCTGAAACGACCATCGTGCTTGACACGGGCGCCGAGGTCATCACGGGCTCGACGCGCATGAAGGCAGGCACGGCACAAAAGATCGTGCTCAACATGCTTTCCACCATGTCGCTTGTCAAGTGCGGATACGTGTACGAAAATCTGATGATCAATCTGCGCCCCACCAATATCAAGCTGCGCGGTCGCATGATCGGCATTGTTTGTGACATTCTCGGCTGTGACGCGAAGACCGCCGAGGAAAAGCTGGAGGGTGCCGCTTGGAATATCCGCGCGGCAGTTGAAAAGTAAAGGAGTCAAGCAATGAAAACAATCATCACGCGCGAAAAATTTGATCTTTCCCTTGAAAGGGAGGCTAACGGTATCGTTATCGCGGGCGGCAGCTTCGGCGCTATCAAGCTGGCAAAGGCCCCTCTCTTTACACTCACCTTGCGCAACCTTGCCACGCGCGAGGATTTTGTGATCTCCTCCGCCGAGGGCTGGGGCGAGGTCACCGTGCGCGAGCATAAGGATCAGTACCGTTTCTTTTTCCGCGGTCTGCCGCACGGCATGGACATTACCGTCACCGTGCTTGCCAACGTGACCGAGAGCGGCGTGACCTTTGAGATCCATATCTCCAATCTTGACGAGCGCTTCAGCGTCATTGAGGCATCCTACCCCATGCCCCAACCCACGAACGATATCTTTGACCTTTTTGTCGCAAGCGGCCCCGGTCGCATAATACCAGACCTTCGCCACACCGCATATACCTATCAGCGCATTTATCCTTCGCTCCACTGCTGTATGCAGTATATCGCGCTTTTCGCCGAGGGCGACTGCCTGTACGTCGGACATCACGACCGAGAGGCTCGCACCAAATATTATGACATTGCATCAGGCAAGGGCGCGTGCCGCATTGCCGCCTCCTACCCCGCCGAGAACATGGGCCTCGGTGCCAATTCCTTTTCCCTGCGCGGCGGTGTCACGTGGGAATATCTAAAGGGCGATTGGTACGACGCTGCCATGCGTTATGCCGCGTTTACCAAAAACGCGGATTGGCTCCCCACCGTTGGCGAGTACGGCAGACCCGACACACCCGATTATTTCAAGGAGATCCCCTTCTGGATCATGGACTTCATGCCCAATATCCCCGAGCAGGGCAACAACATGCCCGAACGACTCCGCTATGCCGTCAATAACGACAAGGACGCGTGGTGGCGCGAGGCAATTCGCATCAGAGAAGCACTCGGGCTCCCTGTCGGCTATCATATCTACAATTGGCACAAAAACGCCTTTAATATCGACTACCCCCATTTTTTACCCGCAAAGGACGACTTTAAGGAGGGGGTAAAAAAGGTGCGTGACGCCGGCATTTATATTGCCCCCTACATCAATTCCTCAAGCTGGGAGTCGCGCGACAACGCCCCCTCCCCTGCCGAGAGCTTTGCGGTTTCGGGCATTCGTGCGGCGGCAAAGGATAAAAACGGCAGGATCATCCCCAAGCCCTATCCCCAGATCAAGCCCGACGGCGAGAAGACCGTGCTTGTCAGCACCTGCCCCGCAACTGCGGTGTGGCAGCGTATGATCTCGCGCCTCTCGGAGCGCATTGAGGACGAGCTTTTGGTGGACGGTGTTTATTACGATGAAACCTCCGCCATGCCCGCCTATCCCTGCACAGACCCCACGCACAACCACACCCCCGGCAACAGCGGCTCATGGATCGAGTCGATCCGCCACCGCATGTGGCGCATCCGCGGTGAAAAGGACACAAGCAAGTTCTCCTTCTCGGAGTGCAACGCAGAGCCCTATATGAATGCCTTTGACGGCTACCTCACGTGGCATTGGGGCGAAAACGGTGAGGTCCCCGCCTTCCCCGCCATCTATTCAAGATACGTCACCATGCTTGGTCGCGTGATCAACGGCTGGCGCAAAAACGACAAATTCCACGTTCGCTACACCTTTGCCCTCTCCTTCCTCTTTGGTCAACAGCTTGGCTGGTGCAACTACGACGTGCAGGACGATCCCACGGTCTTCGACTTCCTTTACCGCCTTACTCACCTGCGCTACGATCTGCGCGCACTCTTCGTCACGGGCACACTGCTTCGCCCACCGCACGTGGAAAGCGACCTTGCCGACCACACCTCCACGCCGCATATGTGGGGCAACACCGATCTCGTCATGCCCGCCGTCCTTTCGGGCGCGTGGCGTGAGAAAAACGGCACTGTACATCTGTTTGTGTTTAACCCCGACGACAAGGGTGGCAGCTGCACCCTTTCCCTCTGCGCATCGGAATACGGCATTGAAAAGAATGCCATCCCCGAAGCACTTGCCGCCTTCACCCCAATGCTTGACGAGGCAACCGATACTCTCACGCTCACACTCACACTGAAGACGCAGGACATTGTCCACGTTATATTTTAATCAAATTACGTTTTCATAACAAAGGGTGTGTGTCCCATGGGACACACACCCTTTTGCTTTTTTATTTAGAAGACTACTGCGGTCTCCTCGTCAACGCAGACCTTATCAAGGCAGTACTTGCACTCCACGATCGGCTCGCGGTTCTCCCACTTGCCATTCGTGAAATCAGGGAAGTCAATCGGTGCGCCGCCCGCATTGATCGACTGCTCGGAGATAGCACCGATCGCAAGCCATGTTGCCGTATCATACGCGTCAATGGGCGTGTTGATACCGCGCTTTACGCTCTCAACAAAGGCACGGCAAACGAGCCAGTCCATGCCGCCGTGACCCGACTTGACACCCTCCTTTTGATACTGCGCGTGCAGGGGGTGGTCGTACTTGGCGTACATTTCCTCTTCGTTGTTCTCAATCCCCTCTTCCATACCCTCAAAGTAAACGACACGGCGTGCCTCATCGGTCATGCCCTTGGTGCCGCGTACCGAGAAGTTACGGCTGTAATAAGCGCGCGGAACGGTGGTATCAAGTGCAAGAAGAATGGTCTCGCCATTGGCGCAGGTAAGAATGGTGTTGACGATATCACCCTGCTTGTAGTCCTGGTTTGCATATACGCTGTCAGCACCAACGTGGTCGCGTGCGTACGCCTTGATGCCCGCACTCTTCGAGGCGATGGAGGAAAGCTTTACAATGCGGTTGCCGCGGTTGATGTTCAGCACCTTGGCAATGGGACCCAGCTCGTGCGTGGGGTAGTTCTCGCGGTTCTTATCTCTGTACTGCGCAAGACGGTAGTGAGGAATCTCCTCCTGATCGATATCCTTGAAAAGCTCAACCTCGTTGAGGTAGTGGTGATAACCACCCGTGCAGTGCACAAGCTCACCAAGAAGCCCCTCGCGCGCAAGGCGAAGCGCCATCATCTCACGGCGACCGTAGCAGCAGTTCTCCAGCATCATCACGGGAGAGCCCGTCTCCTCATAGACCTTGACAAGGTCAAAGCACTCCTCAAGCGTGTCGGAGCAACCAACCTCGATTGCCACGTACTTGCCTGCGCGCATTGCCTCCATTGCCATCTCGGGTCTGCCGCTCCAGCCGATCATAATGACCACGGCGTCGATCTCGGGGTTGTTGATGATATCCTTATAATCCTTAGTCAGAATCGGTTCGTGACCGCTGTTTTCAATCACGTGCGCCTTTGCCTTTTCAAGACGCGCGTCGGATTTGTCACAAATCATAGTGACCTCAACGTCCTTCATCTGCGCAAACTGCTTGCGAAGCACGTAGGTGCCGCGTCTGCCAAGACCGATGTAACCAATTTTAATTTTTTCTTTCATGATTTTTCCCCTTTACTGTTGACTTATTGAAAAGGATTGTATATAATCATTGTATCAAGATAAAAAACATAAATCAATATATAAAAAGACATAAAATTTATGTTTTTGGATAGTGAGATAGCAATGAAGAAAAAAATGATCGATATTGAACGCCAATTTCTCATCAACGGCGTATACTCCGCCTTTTCCTTTGCGTGGGACGACAGCTTTATCTTTCACGGTGAGAGCCACGATTTTTGGGAGATCGTGTTCGTCACACAGGGCGAGGTTGAGGTCGTGGAGGACGGAAAGGTCTACACGCTTGGCAAAAACAACATGATCCTGCACGCGCCGCTTGAGTTTCACCGCATTCGGTCAAAAAGCGGCGAGGAGCCCGAGGGCTTTATTTTGAGCTTTCGCGTGGCGGGTGAGCTGCCGCGTGAGCTGAGGCACGGTATTTTCGTGTTAAGCGAAGCGCAAAAGGAGGATTATCTCTTGATCTGTCATAAAGCCCACGTCTTTCTCGCTGACCACAACGCCTCCCCGTATGCGGGGCAGGAGGTAGCGGACATGCTCTCCTCCTTCCTTGTGCACCTCAGCACCTCAACCGCCAACCGCAGTGTTGCCGACTCTCCCTCCGCTGCCGAATATCGCAAGATCGTTGCCGCTATGACAGCAGGGATCTGCGAAAATCTCACGCTCGCGGATTTTGCCGTCTCCTGCAACATCAGCGTCAGCTATCTGAAGCTTCTGTTTAAAAAATATGCGGGCATATCCCCCAAGGCGTATTTCACGCATCTGCGCGTACAGCACGCGGCAAAGCTTCTTGAGGAGGATCACACGATCACCGAGGTATCGGACGCAATGAACTTCTCCTCCCCCAATTACTTTTCAACGTTTTTCAAAAAGCACACGGGAAAGCTGCCGTCAGAATACAAAAAAGTATAAGCTGGGGCTATCGCATTTGGATGCAGAAGGCGTGATCTCGGCACGAGATGCTGTATGAGGCGCATATCATTTGGTTTTATTTGATGATCGTCGCAGCGCCTCTTAAATACCCCTTGCGATCTTAACGATCGCATTTTGCAAAGCAAAAATCGGGGTATTTCTCTTTATGATGTGTTAATTCTGCATACTGTGAGTGCGGAGAGCGCGGCTAAAAAACACACATCAAATGAATTTCGGCACGAAATTCTACCTTAAAAAAGTGAAACCGCTTTCCCTTACCCCAAAAGGATAAAGGAAAGCGGTGTTTTTATATACTTTTTCTCGTGTGTTTTTGTTCTGCGCAAAATGAGATAGCCACTTTTAGTGCGTCAGCACGAACATGGCAACAAACAGCGCCGTGATGATCCAAGTACCAAGGTTGATCTCCTTGATCTTGCCGGTGAAGGACTTGATCGCAACGTAAGAAATCAGACCAAATGCAATACCGTAAGAGATATTGTAGGTAAAGGGCATAATTGCGATCGTCAGGAATGCAGGCAGTGCAATTGCGGGATCTGCCCAGTCAATATCCTTCACACAACCCATCATCAAAATACCAACGTAAATGAGTGCTGCTGCATAAGCACAGCCGGGTACCAATGCGGCAACGGGAGCAAGGAACATGGCAATGAAGAACATTGCGGCAGTTACCATGGAGGAAAGACCGGTTCGACCGCCCGCGCCAACACCCGCAGAGGACTCTACGTAGGTGGTAACGGTAGAGGTACCGCAAAGCGCACCCGTGGTGGTTGCGATCGCGTCAGCCAGCATTGCCTTATCCATGTTGGGAATTTCAAGCTCGCCCTTCTCGTTTTTAACAAGCAGGTTACCGCCGCGGCAAGCGCCGTAAAGCGTGCCCATGGTATCGAACATATCAACGATGCAGAATGCAAGCGCACTGGTAATAAACGCCAGCACAAGACCGCCAACGCTGTTACCCTCTTTTGCAAGATACGCGCTGAAATCAAAGCCCTCGGTAAAGACCTTCAAGAGGGACTGCTCACCGAAATCCTTAAATGCAACCAGAGGATTCATGGTCATGCTCTCCCAGAAGCCGGCATAGAAGCCGTCAACGGTAAGACCAAGCGCATAGTAAACAACGGCACCGCCAAGAATGCCCCAAAGAATGGCACCCTTCACACCGCGCTTTGTCATGATCGCAATTGCAAGAACAGCGGCGATCGTAACGAGAACGGGCATCACGGCACCCCAGTTAAAGGTGGGGCTGAGAATATTGAAGGACTGCATACCGACAAGGGTTGCGTTATCATTGATAACCAGACCCTTCTGCAAGCCGATAAAGGCAATAAACAAACCAATACCTGCGGGGATCGCTGCCTTAACGGAGGCAGGGATCGCCTCGAAGATCAGACGGCGAAGACCCGTAACGGTCAGCGCGATAAAGATAAGACCGTCAGCCAGCACAAACAGCAGGGCGTTGGCGTAAGAGAAGCCAAGACCAAAGCAAACGGTATAAACAAAGTAGGCATTCAGACCCATACCCGATGCCTGCGCAAGCGGGAGATTGGCAAGCAAGCCGATCAGCACCGTACCAACCACTGCAGAGAGTGCGGTGGCGATATAGATCGCGCCAAAGGAAGGACCTGCCTCGGAAATCATGCCCGGGTTGACCATCAGAATGTACGCCATTGCCATGAAGGTCGTAATACCGGCAATGATCTCGGTACGTACTGTGGTACCCTTTTCGGAAAGCTTAAAAAACTTTTCCATTTTTAATTCTCCTTTTTCTTTTTTGACACCGCAAGCATCTCGCGGTGCTTGTCTTTATTCTACCAATTTTCGACTGCTTTGTCAATCATTTCTTCAGATGTTTTACACATTTTTTCACAAAGGCATCAAAAAGCAGGGGGTGCAACGCCATAGCGTCACACCCCGCACTTTTCCAGCTCGGTCATTGCGCGGAAAAGATCTCCACGCGGTCAATATACTCGACACGCTCCATTTTCACCACGCGACGTCCGATCTTGTCCTGATAGGAGATCTTGATCCATTCCTCATCAATGTCAAGCACCTCACACACGATATCCGCGCTCCCCGTGAGGTACTCCCCTTCTTCGTTCATAATGCTACAGCAATGCCCCGACAGATCCATCAGCATATCCGACATATATTCGCCCCCATTTTTTATTGCAAGCAAGGCTTACAACTCCATTTTCTGCAAAATCGGGGGATTTTATACAGCAAAAAAGAAATTACTCTCGAAGCGCCAAAATTCTCTCGGCATACGGCGCATCAATGCTCGCTTGCGCCTTATTATTTTGATGATATTCCACCAAACGATCAGCGGCGATCACCACCGCCACGCAAAACAGCGCAACGATCAGTATGCGAATGATCCAAAGCAAAACGGGCGTGCCGCCCTTTTTTCTTTTTGACATGTTTATCTTCCTTTATTTTATGTATTCGGGCTTTATGCCCCACAAGTCCCGCCCTTGCCATTTGAAGCTGTCGCTGACACAAAAGGCGTGATACGCGCCGCTCTCTTGCCCTTTTCAAGCAACACAGTGTCGGCAACAAAAGACGCGTGACAAGCAAGCGCCAAAAACGGTAAAAAAGTCGCCACGGCAACAAAACGAGTGCGCGCACGTAGCACAAAAGCGCACCGAAAAGATACGCAAGCCACGCAACGGCGCGCGCCGCGGGGCGCGCGATCAGTAAGCGCCAGAGAAAAAAGCCACCAAGCATGCCGATGGGTACCATTGCGCGAAAGGCACCGTCGTAGTAACGGTATTGCACCAGCACCCCAACGACACCGAAGATCAGGCAAAAGCACAGGTCAAAAAGGAATGCCACAACGCGCCTTCTCCCCCTTTGGGGCGCACGCCCGACAAAGCGAACGGGAACCTTTAAAAGGGGCAACGGTCGCGCATAAACGGCTTTCATATAATCAGGCGGCGTGTGACCGCCCAAAAGCATCCGCAAAACTCTGCCGCACTCCGAAAGTCCACCCAGCATCAGCCCCGCAAAAAAGGCGGCAAGAAGAAGACGTAGCTGCAATAAGGGGTCGATCTGCATCGTCAAAAACGCCAAAAGCGGCGGCGCGCCCTTTCCTCTTCACTGTAAAAAACGGCGCGAATGCTTCCCTCGATCCGTAACTGCCCACGCTCGGTATCCCACACGCCAACGCGCAATCCCTCGCCCTCTACGGTCATACGGCCGCAGGCGGTGGAAAACAAGACGCTCTCCTCGTCAAAGCTTTCAACCTCCAAAACACCGCTTATCTCGGCGCTTTTTCGTGCTTTTACGGAGAGGATATGCTCCTCCTCCCTCACGATCGGTTTTTCTGCCACGGCAAATACCCCCCTTTTTGTTTGGTAGAGTATATGCGCGGCAAGGGCGCTTTATTCTATTACCTCATAAAGGGCAGAGGCATCCGCCTTGCCCACGATCTCGCGTACCGAAAGGACGCGCACCTTAAGCGCTCTTGCGCCAAATGCCACCTCGATCACGTCACCCTCCTTCACGTCATACGACGCCTTGGCGGGTCTTCCGTTTACCGTTACGCGTGCCGCATCGCACGCATCGTTAGCCACGGTACGGCGCTTAATAATACGCGTAACCTTTAAATATTTATCAAGTCTCATGATTACTCCGATTTTTTATAAAAAGCAAGCGGCGAGGACACCCCGCCGCTACTTTATCTTCAAATTATTGGATTGCGTCCTTCAGTGCCTTGCCTGCGGAGAAAGCGGGAACCTTGTGTGCGGGAACCTCGATCTGATCGCCGGTCTTGGGGTTGCGTGCAACAGAAGCAGCCTTTGCCTTTGCGGCAAACGTGCCAAATCCAACAAGCTGGACCTTGTCGCCCTTCTTAAGAGCCTCGGTGATTGCGTCAAGTGCTGCATTCAGAGCTGCGTCTGCCTGCTTCTTGTTCAGGTCCGTGGTAGCAACGATAGTGCTGATCAATTCTGCTTTGTTCATGATATAAACATCCTTTCTCAATATGTTGGGAACACATAAAACGAATCATATTTTCGTTCTGTTGACATTATAGCATAAAACTGACAAAAAATCAATAGGATTTTTTTATTTTTTGGTGATTTTTTCAAGATATTGTCGGTTTTTTGACCTCTGCCACAATATATCCTTATCCTCGTCGCTCATCGTAGCAAGATCGACACCCATTTCGCTCGCCATTTGTTCCACTTTGGAGAAACGTGCAACAAATTTATCGGTTGCGCGTGTCAGCGCCTCCTCAGGCTCAACGCCCGCCTTGCGCGCAAGATTGGCGGCGGAAAAGAGCAGATCTCCCACCTCCTCAAAAATCTCGTCGGCATTGCCCCTCAAAAGCGCCTCGTTTACCTCCTCGCTCTCCTCCTTCAGCTTGGAAAGCGCGGATGCTACGTCGGGGAAATCCATTCCCGTCGCCTTTTTGCCAACCTTTGCGGCACGCATGAGAGCGGGCAGCTGGCGCGGAATGGCGTTTAGCTTATCGGTTGCGGTATTGCGGCTCTTTTCTTCGCTCTTGATGCTCTCCCAATTCGCGAGCACCTCGCCGACACTATCTGCCTTCACGTCACCGAACACGTGGGGGTGGCGGTGTATCATCTTACGGCAAACGTCACCCGCGATCTCGTCAAAGGTGGCTCTGCCTTCTTCCTCCTCAATGCGCGCGTGCATCACGATCTGCAAAAGCGCGTCACCAAGCTCCTCGCGCAGCAGCACGGGGTCATCGTTGTCGATCGCCTCGATCACCTCATAGGTTTCCTCGATCAAATCGCGCCTGAGGGACTTGTGCGTCTGCTCCATATCCCAGGGACAACCGCCGGGCGCACGAAGCAGCTCTACTATCGTAACCAGATCACGCGCGTCATATACCTCTTTTTGCAAGATCGC
Source organism: Eubacteriales bacterium (assembly GCA_045657225.1). Classification (GTDB taxonomy): domain Bacteria; phylum Bacillota; class Clostridia; order Oscillospirales; family CAG-272; genus Firm-07. The sequence continues at coordinate 17,906 of JAZOSR010000106.1, forward strand.
TTGCATCTTTTCCTCTCTTGTCATCCTTTTTAACCTCCCGCAATAAATGCTTTTTTTCAAGTATGGGTAGGAGCCGCTCTCCAAAGGGGAGCAAAAGCAGATCCTCCCGATAAAACGTCCGGAAAACGAACGCAAATATAACATAAACAAGCGCCGTTGCAATCAAGACAAGCGGCATCACAAACATAGCTTCGCCAAACGCCGCCAGAAGCCCCACGTAGAGAAAAAGCCCCGAAGCCATAGCCGCCACAGCGGCAAAAAAGGCAGGCAGCAGCTCCATCAAGGGAGAAAGCCTCGGCAGGTGCGAGGACAGCACGCCGAGCAGTGCGGCAAATGCCACGAAATTACAGACAATGGTGCTGATCGGTGCCGCAAAAATATGCACCGCGGGAAGCAGCAGGAGCAAAAGCTCGGTGCCAAGCTTCACACCGCCGCCAAGGAG